>DDQW01000067.1 GCA_002342805.1 Clostridiales bacterium UBA2432
ATGTTGATGCAAAAGAGTGGAGCTTGATGCAATTGCTAATCAAGTATCGGATAATTCCAATCGACTTAATGAGCTTATGAAACGATTTACAATTCATTAAAGGACAGATGGATTACAAGAGGGAAATAAGACGCTCTGCACAGAGCGTCTTATTTATATATTTTTAATACTTTTTATATAAAGGGTATATTTGTTTGTGCTAATATAGTAAAATAAGCTTAAATAGAAAAATGGATGTGAAATCAGATGGAATCAAAAAAAGACAAAGTTGTTCATACAATCCGCATCAGCGGGTTTTTTAATACACCTCCCAGTGAAAAAGAAATCTATCAGGCCATGCGAGATTTTGAACGGTTACAACGTATTTTAAGATGGGTACCCGTGCTTTTCTTAGCTGTTTTAGGTGGGATTTTTTTTGCTGTCATGAAGTTGTTTGAACTTAATTTACCTGCATTTATTTTAGTGACAATAAGTACAGTTATTATATTAAAAGAGTTAAGTACGGTGCTTTTTTCATTACATATGAGAAAGCGACTGATGAAACCTTTAGAAAAGCTTCGTGTAGCTGTTGAAGAAATAGCAAAGGGAAATTACGGATTCACGGTGGAAGAAGAGCAGTTTAATATGGTGGGTGACTTAATCGCTTCATTTAATCGTATGAGCATTGAGTTAAAAGAAGCAGAAGAATTAAAAGAACGCTATGAGCAGAATCGGAAAGAACTCATTGCAGGAATCTCTCATGATTTGAAAACTCCCATTACCTCCATTATTGGATATGTGGATGCCATCCAGTCAGGTGTTGCAACAACCGAAGAAAAAAAGGAAAAGTATTTAAACATTATTGAATCCAATGCTCAGTATACCAATAAGCTTATTGATGATCTGTTTTTATTTTCTAAACTGGACATTAATCAAATGCAGTACGAGTTTGTCCGCATGCCCATATGTGAATTTCTACAAGATGTAATTGTAGAAAAACAGTTAGAACTTGAAGAAAGTGGAGTCAATGTTTCCTATACAATTGATATTGCCAAGGATAAACTTTTAGCAATCGATGGAAAAATGGTGTATCGAATTATGTCGAATATTATGTCAAATGCAATAAAGTATGGAAACAAGGAAACACCGGAGATTCACATCGAAGCAAGTGAAGAGCCTGATGGTGTGAAAGTGGCAATATCAGACAACGGTCAGGGTATATCACAAGAAAACTTAGAACATATTTTTGATGTGTTCTTTAGAGAAGATGTATCAAGAAACAAAGAAATTGGTGGAACAGGATTAGGATTGTCGATTGCAAAACAGTTAGTTCAAGCCCATGGAGGGGCCATTTTTGCCACTTCAAAAATGGGAGAAGGGACAACAATAACCTTTACCCTGAAAGATCAAAATTTACAGGAGGACCATGATGAATAAGATATTGATTATCGAGGATGACCAACAGATTGCAGCTTTAGAAAAAGATTTTTTGGAAATGAATGGATTCGAAGTAGCTATAGAAACAGACGGACACAAAGGCTTAAAAGAAGCAATGACAGGCGATTATCAGTTAATTATTATTGATATTATGCTCCCGAATGTGAATGGATATGATATACTAATGATGATACGTGATAAGTTAAATATTCCTTTTATTGTAGTTTCAGCGCGTAGCGATGACATGGATAAAATCAAAGGAATAGAACTGGGAGCGGATGATTATATGACAAAACCCTTCAATCCCAATGAACTTGTTGCACGTGTTAAAAATCAATTATCCAGGTATGACCGTTTATTGAATATGAAATCAAAACAAGGTGAAATCGAATATAATGGCGTGCTCATTAATGAAGAATCAAGGCGGGTCTACGTGAATAAAGAAGAAGTCATTATGACGACAACAGAGTTTGATATTCTTCTGTTTTTTATGAAGAATCCGGACATCGTACATAGTAAACAAACAATTTTTGAACGTGTATGGGGTGAAGATGAATACGGAGACATCGGAACTGTTCCGGTATATGTTCAAAAGATACGTAAAAAAATTGAAAAAGATTACACAAGACCCAAAATCATAGAGACTGTATGGGGTGTTGGATATCGGTTTAATCGATTGTAAAAAAGTATAAGAGGGTGTAAAGTATGAGATTAGTTCCTATTGGATCCATAAAAGAAGGTTCCTTACTTGCAAAGAGTATCTACGATGAAGAAGGACGTGTATTGTTAAATAATGGCGTCGACTTAACAGAATCCCTGATTGAAAAACTTAAAGTGAATCATATCTATGCTGTGCATGTTGCAGATGACTATAGTGTAGGTGAGATCAAAGATGTTATACGACCGGAATTGCGTAATTTGGCGGTCAAAGAAATCAAAACAGTTTTTGAGGCGATTCGAAAAGAAGTTGAAAAAACAGTACATACCTTGAAGAATGAGCAGATTCAAATGAATCGACGATTAAAGCTCATGGTGGATCAAAAATATTTTGAAGGTGTTGAACAAATCATCAATGAAATGATGGGAGATATTACCCATAATAAAGACGTCATGGTTGGACTTGTGGACATTAAAAATATGCAATCCTTTGTCTATCAACATTCCATCCAAGTGACAATTTTATCTATTCTCATCGGAATATCCATGAAAATGAATGGGAAAATGTTGAAAGACTTAGCCATTGCTGCAATGTTACATGATATTGGACTGGCTTTTATTGATAAAGAATTAGTGAACTACCGTTCAGACTTTTCAGAAGACCAAAAAAAGAACTATGAGCTACACTGTAAGCTGGGGAATGATTTCTTGAAAGAAAACACAATGCTAAGTGTTGGAGCTAGAATGGGTGTACTAGAACACCATGAATACAATGATGGGAGTGGCTATCCTTTAGGGATAAAAGAAGATCAGATCCATATAAATGCACGGATTATTCATGTGGCCAATGTCTATGATAAAATGACCTCCGGCCACCTCGGAAAGGTTATACCTCCCAATGAAGCCATTGAATATATTATGGGGAATGCAGGCAATGGTAGAATCTTTGATTTTGAAATTGCCAATCTCTTCGTGCGTCGTATTGTACCTTTTCCAATGGGTGCATTTGTATTGCTATCAAATGGAGAAAAGGCTGTTGTGACTGGATATAATGCAGATAATCCTTTGCGACCGATTGTGAAAATAATTGAAAAAGGCAAAAAAATCGATGAATTGCAGCAATTGAATTTAATTAATGCAAATACCTTGAATATAACTGTCAAAAAAATCATTTATGAAGTTTAATTGCAAATGTCAAACAACTATATGAATGGCTTAACATCCTGAAATATTGACTTTGACTTCTAAAAATGCTATTATATTAAGGATACGTTAAGACTCTAATTAGAGAAAGTAAGGTGTGAACATGAAAGATTATTCTGATTTAATTGCAAAATGGAGTGAGCTGGTACAAGAATCTGACGTAATTGATCCGAGTTTATATGGGCGTTATGAAGTAAAAAGAGGATTGAGAGAATTGTCAGGTAAAGGCGTTCTCGCTGGATTAACTCGTATAGGTGAAGTTCATTCGTATATTATAGATGAAGGCGAAACAATACCGCAACCGGGACGGTTAATTTATAGAGGCATCGATATTGATGATTTAGTTAACGGGTTCCGCAATGACCAGAGATTAGGTTTTGAAGAAACAGCATATCTTCTTCTTATGGGGAATCTTCCGACGAAACCAGAACTTGATAAGTTTACTGAAGTCCTAGGCGAATATCGCATATTACCGGATGGCTTTATTCGGGATATGATTATGGGATTACCAAGCAAAGATATGATGAATGTTTTGGCCAGAAGTGTCCTTGCCTTGTACTCATTTGATGATAATCCGGACGACATAAGTATTGATAATATTATGAAACAATCCTTGCGATTAATATCGACAATGCCTTTATTGGCCGTATATGGCTATCAATCGTGCCAATATTATGAAGGAAAAAGCAGTTTAATCATCCATTCGCCACGAACAGATTTAAGCACGGCGGAGAATATTTTATATATGTTAAGACACAATAATGAATATACACCTCTTGAAGCCCAATTGCTGGATTTGGCATTGGTCTTGCATGCAGAGCATGGTGGCGGTAATAATTCGAGTTTTACAACACATGTAGTTACCTCATCAGGTACAGATACATATTCAACAATAGCTGCGGCAATAGGCTCATTAAAAGGACCAAGACATGGTGGTGCCAATATAAAAGTGGCTGAAATGTTAGACGACCTTAAGACAGAAGTTTCTGATTGGGACGATGACGATCAAATTTCAGATTATATTGAGAGACTTTTAGATAAAAAAGCTTTTGATAAACAGGGACTTGTTTATGGAATAGGACATGCGGTGTATTCTTTATCTGATCCACGAGCTGTTATTTTTAAAGAATATGTTGAGCAATTGGCCAAAGAAAAAGGGTTGACGGACGAATATAATCTATATAGCCGAGTGGAAGCTCTTGCGCCCAAGATTATAAGTGAAAAGAAGAAAATGTATAAAGGTGTTAGTGCCAATGTGGATTTTTATTCAGGATTTGTATATAGAATGTTAGGGATACCTACAGAACTCTATACACCTTTATTTGCAATATCTAGAACAGTCGGTTGGTGTGCCCACCGTATCGAAGAATTAAACAACGGAAGTAAGATTATTCGACCGGCATATCGTTCAGTGGCTAAACGAAAAGAATATATACCGATCGATGAACGTTAAGCATAGTTTTTCCTTCTGTGAAAAAAAGTGTAGCTAATAAAGCCTATAATGAGTCCCAGATAGTAGGTAATAAAGCGCCAGATAAGAATAACAGATGCAATATGGTGATGTAATAAGAAGGTGCTAAAGATTAAGAAAAAGCCGCCTTCAGCACCACCTGAAGCTCCCGGTAAAGGTACAATAGATGTTATTAACATGACATAAGAGCTTGCAAGTATTATTCGTAAAAAACTAACCGGATAGATATCAAGGGACAAAAGTATAAAATATGCAATGGTATAAAATGACATTAATTTGAAAATGTTGAGTAATATAGTTAAAGCAAATAAACGTTTGTTTTTAAGTAAATAGTGTATTTCGTGATGGAAATCAGCAACAAGCGATTTCCATTTTTTATAGCGTTTTTTTTGCTTTTTTGCACAAGAAAAAGGCTTTAGCATGAAAAGGATAGAATCTAATAATCGATGGGATATTTTTGAAGAAAATGCAATAGCGCATAAAGAAACAATGATGAGTAAGTTAAGGATGAATCCGACAACCGTAAAGAAATTGGCAGACCCATTAATATAAACTTTGGCATAACTAAAATGTCCAAGAATCAAAGTGATTGATCCTAGCAAGACGAGAGCAATCTGATAGACAATAAAGTTATGTGTTGAAAGACTTGTGCTGTGACCGATACTAAACTTAGATTCCTTACTTAGGGCATAGATTTGAAAGGGTTGCCCACCGCTAGAAAAGGGAGTGATTCCGTTGAAAAACTGGGTGGATAATACCAATTTAAAAACTTTGGAATAGGCATATTCATCATCATAGGCTTTGATAAACAGATGTAGTGATTTTGCTTCGAATACCCAATAGAGAAGAATGAGTAGGAGGGAGATGCTCATCCATCCCCAATGAACCGACTGCAATTGTGACAAAATTTGTGTATGTTCATTTTTAATCAATATGATGATAGAAAGTATAGTAAAAGCAATAATTGGTGCTATTTTTCCTTTAGTTAGTAGGTGTTTCATGATTCACCTCATTTAATAAGTCAGAGTAGATGGCGTGAAGGGAACGTCCAATGGTATTTAAAGAACGCTCTTTAGCAATCAAATATGCTTGATCTATTTGAATTGTTAGTGATCCCGAAAAATAGTCGCGTATATAATTTTTGAAGTCTTTATTGGTGCTTGCTTTTTTACAATGTATTGAATCTTTAAGCCAGTCTGCATATACAGGTATGTCTCGAACGATAATGGGCAGACGACAAGCAAGTGCCTCTAACATAACAATTCCTTCAGTTTCTTCATAAGTCAGCATCAAAAACAAATCAGACTCACAATATGCAGATAGCATATCGTTAACATAGCCGAGAAAATGCACATTTGAAGGAGCTGCTTTAATTGCTTTTTTGACTTCAGGTGTCATCAATGCCTTGGGTGTCGTTCCACACCAGACAAAAGTATATTCAGGTAATTGCTTGGCTAATTCAATAAAATCAAGTATGCCTTTTCGCTTAATTTGTAAACCGACAGACAGTATAATTTTTGCGTCGGAAGCAAAACCATAGGTGGTTCGAAAATCGGATTTCATATGTTGGAACTGCCGACGGTTAAAATGGGTTAAATCAATACCATTGGATACATTCACAATGGGGGGGGATAAGTGATAGCTTTCAAGCAGCTGTTTTGAATACTTGGTAGGAGTTATAATTAGGTCGCCTGTATTATAAATCCTACGTAAAATACATTTAAACAAGGGGGCTATATGATTGGAAAAAATAAAGGAGTTTTTAAAGTCTTCTTCTGTACTGTGAGCATGAATAACGACTTTCTTTCCCTTATATTTTGCAAACTTTGCCAGCAGATAACTTTGGAGACCAATCGTATTAATATGAATGATATCACATTGTCTAAAATCCCTAAGTTTTGATGTATGATTTATATCATTTAGGTCCAGGGCCTTTTTTTGGTGAACAATAGCTCGACCAACACCTGAGTGTTTAATGAAATGTAATGCTTCTGAATATAATAATACGTTCATAATTCCTCCTAGGTAAGCTCGGATTTTGGGCCCGAAATAATGTGCGTATATATTTTTTCGGCATTTTTTCCGTAATTTTCTTTTGAAATCGATCGAATAATAATTTGGGCATTTTGGGTTAATAGCTTTCTTATGACAGGATTAGATAAACTATGTTGAATGTTTTCAAACAGTTCATCTTCAGTCGTAAATAAATATCCGGTTTTTTTATGTAGAACAATATCTTTAACATGGGTATCATCATAAACGATGACAGGTACATTACAAGCCATGGCCTCAATAATTGTTAACCCTTGAGTTTCTGTTTTTGAGCAACTAATAAATAGTGTCGCCAAATTATAATAAAGATGGATATGGTCAAAAGGAATTTTCCCTGCAAAAATAACGAATTCAGCAATATTTAGTTTTTGACAAAGTTTTTCAAGTTTTGACCGGTAAGGACCATCTCCAACAAACATAATTCGAATGGATGGATCTTCAACGAGCAATTTAGGCAACTGTCGAATGAGCATATCATGGCTTTTTTCTTCGCTTAAACGACCGACAGACAACAAAATATGATGATCTTTTGTTAATCCGTATTTTTGGCGTAATGCATCAAGTTCAGGAGTGTTTTGATTTATATGTATAAAGTGACTTAGGTCAATACCCGTTGGCATCACAAAGATATTATTGCGAACACCGTAATCAATCAATGCATTTCGGGTTTTTGCAGAGGGGGCGATAACACCGTCATAACTTTTTACATAAAATTTACTTCCTGTTTTAATAAACTTTTTGAGCATATTGTGTCCGTACTTTAGACGATTGACATAATGGGTATAATCTTCATACATGGTGTGATAGGTATGAACGGTTGGGATGTCTAGTGTTTTAGCTAAATGACGTCCTAAAAGTCCGATGCTAAATTCCGTATGAGTGTGGATAAGATCAAAATGCAGTGCTTTAATCTGGGATAATTTATGCGCGCTAATAGGAATGCCGACACGAAATTCTTTCCAACGATGGAAAGGAATTGATTTTATGCGTATAATATTAGTCCGTTCATCCAAATATCCGGGAACATCAACCGTTATGATTGTAACCTCGTGGCCTAAGCGTACCAATTCTTCTTCTAACATGAGGACTGACGTAACTACACCATTGATTTGAGGTAGATAACAATCCGTAAAGAGTCCGATTTTCATAATAAATACTCACTCCTTTATATGTGTTCATTCTATATGTTATCTCTATAATACCCCATTTAGATTAGAAAATCCTTAGAAAATAGAAAAATTAACGTAAGAACTTTCCCGGCAAAGAATTTTCCGGATGTTGACTAAATTATTTATTTCGGTATAATTAAAAGAGTTACATAATATAGAAATACATAAATTGCAATGGAGGAGAATGAAGATGATGAAAAAAATAAGTGTTTTATTTATAATTCTTATATTAGTAGTAGGTTGTGGAAACAGTGCGACAGATGATGCATATGGTGAAAAAACGGCGACACTTGATAAAGATGTTATAAAAGTAGGTATGGAGCTTCAATACCCACCCTTTGAAACAAAAAATACAGCGGGTGAGCCAGATGGAGTTTCGGTTCAATTAGCCTATGCATTAGGAGAGTATTTGGACAAAGAAATTGAAATCGTTGATACACGATATGCAAGCCTAATTCCTGCACTAGAGACAGGGAATATTGATATCATTATCTCGTCAATGACGGTCACACCGGAAAGACTTGAACGTGTTGATTTTTCAGATGAATATACGTCAGCACCATTAATGGTTTTGGCACATATAGATTCGAAAGTTAACAGTCCGGAAGATATTAATGATCCGGAAGTGAAGATTGCGGTAAAATCAGGAACGGTTGCAGAAATATGGGCAAAAACAAATGCACAGGAAGCGACGCTTATTAATATTGAAGAAGAAGCGACAGCTGTTTTAGAAGTTGCCCAAGGTAAGGCAGACATATTTATCTATGATCCCCTATCAGTTATTCGACATAATCAAAATTACCCAGACACAACAAAAGCGATTTTAGAGCCTCTTCCAAATACAAAAGGTTGGGGAATTGCTATGCGCAAAGATGAAGATGAATTAAAAGAGCGAATTAATGCATTTTTAAAAGAAGCCAAAGAAGATGGTACATATGATGAGATCCGACAAAACTATCTACAAGATGAAATAGCAGAATTTGAAGAATACGGGTTGGATTTCTTTTTCTAAATAGACGTTCTCAGTGAGTAGACAGATATGAAAGAAGGACAGCATGATTAAAAATAATAGAATTATCAATTCCATAATAGCCTTGAGTTTGTACTTAGGTTTATTCTATTTTGTGACTACACGTGCAATTGGAGTGAAGCTGGATTTTAGTCCTTATGTTGCGTATAGAAAAGTTATATTCAACGGATGGATTACAACCATAGAAGTAAGTGTTCTTGGCGTTTTATTGTCTTTAATTGTAGGTCTTGTTTTGTATTTTATGAGTCAATCAAGTGTGTTGCTTGTAAAATATATTGCAGGAATCCACAAAACTATAATATTTGGAACACCGCTACTTGTGATTGCAATTGTATCTTATTATTATATAGGAAGTGCTTTTGCAGTCGATTCAAAGCTTTTAGTTGGTGTGGTTACACTGGGCTTATATATTGGCGCTTATATTTCGGATATATATAAGGGGGCCATTGAATCTATTCATATCAATCAATGGCAAACAGCGAAAATGTTTGGGCTATCAAAAATTCAAACCTATCGCTATGTCATCTTCCCACAAGTACTTAAGAGTATATTGCCGCCACTTGCAGGTCAGTTTGCATTAACGATTAAAGGAAGTGCATTGTTGTCCTATATGGCTTTGAATGAATTTTTTAATGAAATAAATGTTGTGCAATCAAGTTCGTTTCGTTTCGCGGAAGGGTTTGTTGTTGTGTCTTTGGGGTATTGGATTATAACGGTGCCTTTAATTACCTTTGTACGAAAACTAGAAGAACAACTACATGTGCGAATTATTAAATAAGAGAGAGGGCTTGGTGAATCGTGAAATTAAAACTTGATTACGTTGATAAATACTATGATAATATTAAGGTCTTAGATCAACTTAAGTTATCTGTAGAAAATATAAAAGTGCTTGCGCTTATCGGACCCTCAGGAAGTGGGAAGTCCACACTTCTACGGTTGATAGCTGGACTTGAAACATTTGAAAGCGGTAATATTGAATTAAACAATCAAGCCATTGACAAGGTGAATTTGGCAGATTATCGTAAACATATAGGTTTTGTTTTTCAAGACCATAATCTGTTTAATCACTTGTCGGTCATTGATAATATATGCTTGGTGATGGAAAAAGTCCATCACCGAAAGCATTCAGAAGCTAAAAAAGAAGTTGAAGCACTATTAACAAAATTCGGGTTAATTGATCACAAGAATAAGCACCCTCATCAAATTAGTGGTGGACAGTCCCAACGTGTGTCAATCGTAAGAGCCCTTGCTATACAACCGGAAGTAATATTACTTGATGAACCAACATCAAGTTTAGACCCGGTACTTACCTTTGAAGTATTAAAATCCATTGAAACTTTGGTGGAAGATAAAAAAGATGTCATCTTAGTAACCCATGAAATCGGCTTTGCAAAAGAGGTTGCTGACTACATCGTTTATATGGAAGAGGGAAAGATTATTGAACATGGGCACGCAGATATTCTAGCAAGACCACAAACAGAGAAACTAAGAGTGTTTTTGGATAAAGTCCTAACATTTCATTAAGGAGGAATATAATGTCGTTTAGTCGAATGGATTTAGAAGATCGAAAACGTCCAGAAGGGCGTAATGCTATTTTGATTTATGGATATAGTGAAGAAGGTGTGCAGACCTTAAAAACAATCATGGTCGAGGCAGGTATTGATGAGCTTATCTATATTGAGCAGGCAGATTGTAATCAACAAATCAAAGAAATTATTTCAGATAAGGAAACAGAGGCTGTGTCATCCTATCATGAACATGATGATAAAGTGATTGTTTTTAACAGTACAAGTCAATATGAGGTCAATACATTTATTACAAAATTGTTTAAGGAAGTTGATGTGCGACCTATTGTAGCAATGGTGACGCCAACAAGTGAAAAATGGCAGTTTAGCGATTTGGTTGAAGAGCTGAAACGAGAAAAAGAGGCGTTAAAATAATGAATATTATGAGTGAACCCATATACGTATATTTTATTATCTTTGTTGTAAAGATTATTGAAGTTACAATGGCAACAATACGTATAGTGCTTGTCACTAAAGGCGAACGTATAAAAGGAGCTATGATTGGGCTTGTTGAAGTTGTTATATGGGCTCTTTTAGTATCGAAAGTACTAGCAAATCTGACAGAAGATCCCTTTAAACTTGTGGTGTACGCACTGGGATTTTCCATTGGTACATTTTCAGGTTCTTTCTTCGAACAAAAATTAGGATTCGGGAGTGTTCGTGTTGAGATTATTGTGAAAGAAAGTTCAGGTAAAGAATTGGGAAAAGCGCTTCGAGCAAATGGATTTGCCGTTACTGAAGTTGTTGGTCAGGGAATGAATCATCCGCGTTCGGTGCTTATTATGCATATTAAGCGTAAACGGTCTGCAGAAGCGATTAATTTAATTAAGCAATTGGAGCATAATGCGGTCATTACGATTAATGACGTGAAACCTGTTTATGGAGGATATGGAATCCTAAAAAAATAATCAAGGAGAAAATCAATGGATTATGACATTCAGTTTAAAGACTTAATGATAAAATTCGGGGAAAAGACCATTGTTGAAGGTTATAATTTGAACATAAAAAAAGGCGAAAAAGTATTAATTTCCGGAAAATCAGGAACGGGTAAATCTAGTTTAATCAAGGCGCTTTTGGGATTCGTGGAATATGAAGCGGGTGAGATATTCGTTCAAGGAAGCGCTATTGAAGGCAAAGATTTTAGAGAGGTTCGAAATCAGTTTGCTTACGTCAATCAAGATGTAACTATTCGTAAAGGGAATGTAAAGAATTATTTGCTTAGTATTCAAAGCTACAAACATAATTCCTTAGAGTTTTCTGGCGATTATTTGTTAGACGATGAATTGATGAACTATTTTGAATTTGATCCCCACTATGTCTTAAAAAATTCTGAAGATTTATCAGGAGGAGAACGACAAAGACTCGGAATTATTTTGGCAATCATGCTAAAGCGTCCCATTTTTTTGTTGGATGAAATAACCTCGGGCCTTGATAAAGAACTGAAGAAAAAAACTGTCGATTATTTTGCCCAATGTGAAGAAACCGTCATTGCAATAAGTCATGACCAAATATGGGAAGACCAAGGGGCGTTTAGAAAGGTAAGGTGGGCTTAATGGGTGTTGAACCAATAGGAACACTGAATTTGATTTTTCTAGTTGCCCTTGTGATACCGATTTTTATATTTAATCGAAGCATAGGTATCACTCAAACAAAAAAAATTATTATTTCTATAGCGAGGATGGTTATCCAGTTAACGATTGTTGGAATCTATTTGCAATATATTTTTGACTTAAATAATATTTGGTTGAATATTGCTTATATCATTGTTATGATGGTAGTAGCAACGATTGCTATTGGTGGTTCGATTCCCATAAAACGCACAATTGTTTTTTTGCCGGTTTTAATTTCCTTACTGATCCCAAATATATTGATGTTACTTTTCTTTAATGGTCTTGTCATCCAAATTGATCAAATCTTTGAAGCAAAGTATATTATTACAATTGGGGGCATGCTCTTAGGTAACGGACTGAATGGAAATATGATTGGATTATCTACTTTTTATAATGGATTAATTAAAAATGAAGAAGTTTATCACTACGATTTGATGCTTGGAGCAACAAAATTTGAAGCCCTAAAACCTTATTTTAAAGAAGCTGTTTTAGTTTCAGTTAATCCGACCATTGCATCAATTGCTACAATTGGTTTAGTTTCACTACCTGGAATGATGACTGGTCAGATCCTAGGTGGAACGATTCCGATTGAGGCGATTCGATACCAAATTGCGATTATGATTGCAATATTTATTACCAAGTACTTTAATATATATTTGGCTATAGTATTATCATCAAAGAATATGTTTAACGCTAAATGTCAGATGAAGAAGCAGTTTCTAAAAGAGGAGGTACCATCGTGAAAAAAGTGATTATATATTTTAGTCTCATGCTCCTTCTAATGGGATGTACTCTAGAAACAGTTGATGTCGGAGAAGACAACGATGAATCAACGGAGCAAGAGGTAATTGTTGAAACCGTATTTGAACCCCGAACAGTCTCTGCAAGCTATATCAATGTAGAAGCAGAGCGGTTAAACGTTCGAAGTGATGCAGATATTGAAAGTACACAAGTCGGCGCAGTCTATAAAAATGATAAATTTCAAGTTATTGATGAAAAAGAAGATTCGCAAAAAAGACTATGGTATCTCGTGGAATTTGAGCCAAATAAACAAGGATATGTCGCAGGATGGTTTTGTGCTCAAACGGAGATTACGATTCGCGTTGAAGAAGATTCAACACAAATCGTAGATATTGAAGTTATGCCAATTCCTCAGTATATTGATAATCCTTTTAAACCCAATGAAATCAATGTAGGCGATCAAATTGTCGGTATGTTAGTTAAAGAAATTAGCCAAATTGATAACCTTAACAAAATCGTCTTTGATGGTGAAGTGGAACTTACCGGAACGTTCTATCATGAGACATCCCGATTATCTTTTGGAACAGTTGTTCGTTTTGTTCCGGATGAAGCATCGAGTGTTTTGTTGCCAAGAATGGGCGATGATATATCTGGAGTATGGTTTATCCTAAACGATTACAGTGAGGTTGCCAATAAATTTGGTGAAGTCGGAACCCAAGGTTTTGCAACGATGAAGATCAAAGATTATACCATCGGCTATGGCGTTGAGGATGCCTATAATCAAGCAACACTTGTATCTGTAACGATAGAATAGGGGGGCTTATGCAAGAGACTGAACAATACACGAAGTTGGTTAATGCGATTGAATTTTTTTCTCAACGATTTTCTCTTGAGAATATGCTTGAATATATATTTGATTTTTCAGTAGAATTGATTCATCCGGCATCGTGCATACTCATTGTTGAAAATGATGGCCTATATGAAGTCGAACATTACAAAGGCGCATATAATCATACACTGTCCTTTTCGAAAGAGCCTCATCATAATGAACTTGTGTATTTTCATGCAGGCTTGATTAATGAAGAACGCTTAAGCTCTTACATACCAAGTGAACTATTTTTAAAAGAAAAACCTAAGTATGCTATTCCTCTTATTATGGGGAAAAGCTTACTTGGGTTTGTGGCATTTTATAAAGAGGACGTTACAGAAGGTGACCTAATCATAGCCGAAGCCTTAATGAATTTGTTTAGTTTATCGTTATCGAATTATGAATCATATCGTTCTCTCGAACAAGTTAAGAAAAAATTGGATGCAAAAGTATTCAACCTTTTTGCGATTAATCAGGCGTCAAAAGCATTGCTGAGTGAGCTTAATGTAGGCCAAGTTATTCAAATGACAAACAGTGTCTTTTCTGAATTGACACAAAGTCGTATCACATCGATTTATATTTTTGACGACATTGGACAGCGATATGAATGCATGAATTTAATTGATGTATATAATAAAATTCACTTTAGGCCTTCCTTTATTCATAGTAAAAATATTAAGAATAACCAATGCGGAGTAGTTATTGATTATGATAATCCCCATGAAAGACAATTGTTTTCCGATTTCTTTTCTGAGTCTATAAGTGTATTAGATACTTATGAAACAAAGTATATTATTAATCTAATTCAAGATGGATATTTGCTTGGCTTTGTTACCTTAAGTAGAAAAGTCAATGAAAGCGACTATGAGAGAGAGATTTTTGAATTGATTGAAAGTCTTGCATCGGCAACATATATTGCAGTGGCCAATGCAAGAAATATGGAAGCACTTAAAAATCATCGTCAACTCTTGCAAGAAAAGTTTACACGATTACAAGTTATGAATAATCTTGTTAAGAACTTGAATTTGGCTCAAGATATCGAAAATTTAGGAGAGCTTACCTTAGAGACCTTAAAAGTAGCATTTGGATACAAGTCAAGTTGTTTTGCCTTGTTCAATCAGAGTGATGCCTCTTTTCGAATTCAAAATCAACTTCATTTGGAAACTGAAGGCACTCATTTTTCCATGAAGGATGAATTAGAGCTTTTGAAAAATGGAAAAGCGGTTATAAAGTATTCGGCGGATGATGTCGCTAGTTTGCTTGCAGAAGTTTATACGGATAACCTTTACGAGTCTGTACAGGGGGCAATTATAGTTCCCTTGTACATCGATCATATTCTTCCGGAATTACTTGGAATTATATGTTTGTTTTCTGTCGAAAAAGGACTTATGTTTTCGGAGGAAAATTTATTAACATTAGAAACGATTGCTAATCATATTGCACCGATTGTAAAACAATTGAATGAGGTCGAGAATGTTCGATTGAATTATATTCGAGATGAGGCTATAGAGTTTGTGAACATTCTTTCTGAGTTTGTCGATAATATGCGCTATAGTACAGAGTCTTTTTACATTATTCTGGCAATGGCCAAAGACAAACAATTGTTTCGTCGACAAGTGGTTTCCGACATAAAAGAACAAAACAAATATACCTTTTCATTGGATAAAAACACCTTGGGAATGTTAACATATACAGACGAGGGCAAAGAACAATTATGTGATTTATTAAGTGAGGCCTATACCTATGAAGTTTTAGCAATTAAGGATGAAGATATTCCGGTCGAGAGTATTTTAAAACAGATTGAAAAAATTGTTTTTTCGAAAGACGTATAGAGAGTAGGGATATTTTATGGAAGCAAGATATATTGAACACTTGATGCGAACCCCTCTTTTTGCAAATATTGACGCCAAGGAATTAGAGTATGTCCTGGTTTGCTTGAAACCATCCTTTCATAAGTACCAAGCCAACGATATGATTACGATGGAAGGGCATCCATTTACAGGTATTGGAGTCGTTATTGAAGGCGAAGTCAAGGTGACTAAGACCAACGAAGCCGGAGATCGAATCATCATGAGTATTCTTGGTGAAGGTGGCATCTTTGGTGAGATGGTTGCTTTTTCGTCAATGAACCAGTGGCCAGCCTCGGTTGTTGCAAGTAGGGACACAGAGATTTTCTTTATCAAGCCAGATATAATTGTTAATCAATGTAGTCGCATGTGTATGGGACATCGCCAGCTAACGATTAATCTTCTGCATTTAATCTCGGATAAAGCCTTGGCTTTGAATCGAAAGGTGAGTTATCTATCCATCAAAAGCATGCGTGGGAAACTTGCAAAATTCCTAATGGAAGAATACCATCAGCATCAAAAGCATACCTTTGATATTCGCTTTAATCGAAATGAACTTTCGGAATTTTTACATGTATCTAGACCGTCTATGTCTAGAGAACTGTCTCGAATGAAAGATGAAGGAATTTTAGATTATTATCAAAACACATTTCGCCTAATAAATATGAAAAAAATGAGTGAATATGCAAGTTATCTAAATTAGCATATGATAAGATGTGAAAAAAAATTTAATGCATCTTGTATACAATAAACATAAATGATATAATAGACAGTGATTGGTGGTGAAGTTATGTTTTTCTCTAAAACAAACAAAATTATTGAGCAGTTAGAACTTCATTCAAACATAGTCCAAGAATGCTTTACAAGGTTTCAGCAAAGTTTTGAAAAAGTTGCTCAAGCACCGGAACAAAAGTATCTTGTTGAACTTGAACCGATGGTAGATGAATTAAGTCAACTTGAGAAGCGAGCCGACCGAATTCGACATGAAGTGATTCGCTATCTTCTCAATGGTGGTTTTCTAGTTGATAACAGAAAATCGACAATGCGTTTAATCGAAGGGCTTGATCATGTTGCGGATATATCCGAAGATATTATTCAAATGATTGTCTATGAGAAGATTCAATTGCCTAAGTGGTTTATGCAACAGATTATAGAGATCAACACAATCACAAACCAACAATTAAAACTATATATCAATCTTATGAACAAGATTGTATCTGACTATAATCTTGAAGACGTCGTGTCTGATTTGGGAAAAATTGAAGCTTTAGAATCCAAAGTTGATACAATAGAAATTGCGACAATTAAGCAAGTATTTAACATGCCCGACTTCGAATTAGCATATAAAAACCAGTTAAAAGGCTTGATAAATATGGTTGCCGAGATTTCGGACAAGATTGAAGACTTGTCTGATGAAGTTGAGATCATATTGGCTTCTAGGAGGATTTAATGAGTGTTTTGTCCTTATTATCCGGTGCGTTTTTAGGCTGGGGTCTTGGCGCGAATGATTCGGCGAATATATTTGGAACAGCGGTACATAGTCGTGTGGTTTCTTTCCGACTCGCAATTACATTAACAGCAATTTTTGTTATTTTAGGGGCAACTTTAGAAGGACATCAAGGTGTTGTAAAAGTGAGTAGTCTCTCTGCAACAAATGGAATTTTAACCTTATCAAATGCAACATTTGTTATGTTTGCAGCAGGTTTAACGGTTCTCTTAATGACACTGTTTGAACTTCCTGTATCAACAAGTCAAGCAGTAATTGGTGCAATACTTGGGCATGGATTTTTAGTGGGACAAGGAAATCTAGGAACAGCCAAGCAATTCTTTGGCGCATGGATTTTCACTCCAATCGGTGGGATGCTCTTTGCTATGATTCTATATGGAATCATAAAAAATCATTTTGAAAAACGATTGACCAACTTTCGCTTTTTTCAGATTTTTATTCGTTATGGATATATTTTTGCCGGCATCTTCGGAGCCTATAGCTTAGGGGCCAATAATGCTGCAAATGTTTTTGGTGTTATATCATCAGTATCAGGTGGGTGGATTACATCCTATGCAGGACTTTTGGGAGGACTAGCAATCGCACTTGGAGTTTTAACCTATTCAAAACCGGTCATGAAGACGGTTGGTAAAGGAATATTACCTCTATCGGATATAACAGGATTTATAGTTGTAATAGCCTCAGCCATTACAGTTTACATATATGCGCGTGTAGGAATACCGGTATCCACGAGTCAAGCCGTTGTCGGTTCACTTGTTGGAATCGGATTAATTAAAGATTATCGGATTATTAATATAAAACTTTTGTATCGTATATTGATTGGGTGGTTTATGACACCGGCCATATCAGGTTTGCTGAGTTATCTTTTGCTCACAATTTTTATATAGTTTACTTTAAATCATGAAACTGATATAATGACTTTAGGCTTAAAGACCTTGTTTAAGCGTAGAGTTTATATATATGGTCATTGCTTTTTGCAGTTGACCGCAACATATTTTTTTAAATTTCAAGGAGGTATAATAATGTCTAACAAAAAAGTTATGAAGACGATGGACGGTAATCAAGCCGCTGCATACGTATCTTATGCATTTACAGATGTAGCTGCTATTTATCCGATTACCCCATCTTCTCCAATGGCTGAGAATGTTGACGAATGGGCTGCCCATGGTCAAAAAAACATTTTCGGACAAGAAGTTAGTGTAACAGAATTACAATCTGAAGGTGGTGCCTCAGGTGCCGTTCATGGTTCTCTTCAAGCAGGTGCGTTAACTACAACATATACTGCTTCTCAAGGACTTCTGCTAATGATTCCTAACATGTACAAGATTGCAGGTGAGTTATTACCATGTGTATTCCATGTTAGTGCGCGTGCACTTGCAGGTCATGCATTATCAATTTTTGGTGATCATTCAGATGTAATGGCTGCAAGACAAACTGGTTTTGCTATGTTAGCATCCGGTAGTGTTCAAGAAGTTATGGACTTAGGTGGTGTTGCTCACCTTGCAACAATTAAGTCACGTGTACCTTTCGTACATTTCTTTGACGGATTTAGAACATCTCATGAAGTACAAAAAATCGAAATGATTGACTACGAAGATTTCAAACAACTTGTAGACATGGATGCTGTTAGAGCATTTAGAAATAACGGACTGAATCCTGAGCGTCCTGTAACTCGTGGTACTGCTCAGAATCCTGATATTTTCTTCCAAGCAAAAGAATCAGCAAACAAGTTTTATGATGCTGTTCCTGCAATTGTTGAAGACTATATGAAGAAGATTAGTAAAGTTCTTGGTCGTGAGTACAACTTATTTGATTATGTTGGTGCTGCTGATGCTACAAAAGTGATTATTGCAATGGGATCAGTTACTGATACAATTGAAGAAACAGTTGAATACTTAATGAACAAAGGCGAAAAAGTCGGAGTACTTAAAGTACGTTTATATCGTCCTTTCTCAACAAAGCATTTCTTAGCAGCATTACCAGAATCTGTTGAAAAGATTGCTGTATTAGACCGTACAAAAGAGCCGGGAGCAACTGGAGAACCATTATACTTAGATATTCGTTCTATATTCTACAACTCAGATAGAACACCTCTTGTTGTAGGTGGACGTTATGGTCTTGGTTCAAAAGATACAACACCTTCACAAATTCTTGCTGTATTTAAGAACTTAGATGCAGATGCACCTAAGAATAACTTTACACTAGGTATCAACGATGACGTAACTAATCTTTCATTAAACGAAGACGAAAGAATCGTTACTGAAAAAGAAGGAACACGTCGTTGTAAGTTCTGGGGTCTTGGTTCTGACGGTACGGTTGGAGCGAATAAGAACACGATCAAGATTATCGGAGATAAAACAGATCTATATGCTCAAGGTTACTTCAGCTATGACTCAAAAAAATCCGGTGGTATTACTGTGTCTCACTTACGTTTTGGTAAAGAGAGAATTCAGTCAACATACCTACTTGATGAAGTTGACTTCGTTGCATGTCATAACCAATCCTATGTGGATAAGTATGACTTATTAAAAGGACTCGTTCAAGGTGGTACGTTTGTACTTAATACACAATGGACTGCTGAAGAACTTAATGAGCACTTACCAGGCGAATTAAAGCGTGAAATCGCTGAAAAAGAAGTAAACCTTTATATTATCGATGCTGTTGATTTAGCTGAAAAAATCGGTTTAGGTAACCGTATCAATACAATTATGCAATCAGCATTCTTTAAATTAGCAGATGTTATTCCGGCAGAAGATGCTGTGAAATTCATGAAAGAATACGCTGAAAAAGCATATGGTAAAAAAGGTGAGAAGATTGTTAAATTAAACCATGATGCAATCGATGCAGGTCAAGACGCCTTGATTAAAGTTGACGTTCCTGCTGATTGGGCACAAGCTGAAGATACAATTGAAGCTGATGCCAATGTTCCGGAATTTGTTAAGAATATTCTTCGTCCGGTTAATGCACAAAAAGGTGACTCTCTTCCAGTATCCGCATTTGCCGGTGCAGAAGATGGTACATTCCCACAAGGTACTGCAGCCTACGAAAAACGTGGTATTGCTGTAAACGTTCCTGAGTGGATTCCAGAAAACTGTATTCAATGTAACCAATGTTCATTCGTATGTCCTCATGCTTCTATTCGTCCATTCTTATTAGACGAAAATGAAAAAGCAAATTCACCTGAAGGTCTTATTACCGTTGGACCAAAAGGAAAAGGCTTCGAAGGACTTGAGTATGTAATGCAAGTAGATATTCTTGACTGTCAAGGTTGTGGAAACTGTGCGGATGTTTGTCCTGCTAAGAGCAAAGCATTAGTGATGAAACCAATCGAAACACAAGAAAAAGAGATTGAAAACTGGGAGTATGTATCTGAAAACGTATCTTACAAAGATACTCTTGTTAGCACAGGTACAGTAAAAGGTAGTCAGTTTGCACAACCATTAATGGAGTTCTCAGGAGCTTGTGCAGGTTGTGGAGAGACACCATACTTGAAAGATATCACACAATTGTACGGTGACCGTATGTTGGTTGCTAATGCAACTGGATGTTCATCTATTTGGGGTGGTTCAGCACCTTCAACAGTATATACAACCAATGCAGAAGGCAAAGGACCCGCTTGGGCCAACTCATTATTTGAAGATAATGCTGAATACGGCTATGGTATGGCAATGGGTGTTAAACAAATCCGTAAACAACTACTCGTTCAAATGGAAGCTATGTTAGCACTTGATGTCAATGCGGATGTTAAGTCTACGCTTCAAGAGTGGATTGACGGCATGAATGATGCAGATCAATCAAAAGTAGCCTCTAAAAAAGTGGAAGCTTTATTCGGAACAGACCTTGGAAGCGAAGAAGCAAACAAACTTCTTAGCGATATCGAAACAAACAAAGATTATCTTATTAAGAAATCCGTTTGGATCGTTGGTGGTGACGGATGGGCATATGACATCGGTTACGGCGGTCTTGACCATGTACTTGCAAGTGGTGAGAATGTGAATGTACTTGTGTTTGATACAGAAGTATACTCAAATACAGGTGGTCAATCTTCAAAAGCAACACCTACAGCTGCAGTGGCTAAATTTGCTGCTTCAGGTAAGAAAGTTAAGAAGAAAGACCTTGGTATGATTGCAACAACATATGGTTATGTATATGTTGCTCAATGTGCTATGGGTGCTAACCAAAACCAATTCATGAAGGCATTAAAAGAAGCTGAAAGCTTTGATGGACCATCACTACTTATTGTTTATGCTCCATGTATTAACCATGGTATTAAAGTGGGTATGGGTAAATCACAAGAGCGTATGGCTAAGGCAGTTGAGGCCGGATACTGGCATTTATGGAGATTTAATCCATTACTTGCTGATGAAGGTAAGAATCCATTTGTACTTGATTCAAAAGAACCAACAGCTGATTTCCAAGAATTCTTACAAGGTGAAGTACGTTACACTTCATTAATGAACCAATTCCCTGAAATTGCTAAGGATATGTTTAAACAAGCTGAACAAGACGCAAAAGAGCGTTATGAAAGCTATGTAAGAATGGTCAACATGGACTACACAGTATAATTAAAAGACATTATTATACGAATTTTATATAATTCTATTAGCTACCGCACTTACATTTGTTAGTGCGGTAGCTTTTTTTTCTTTTAAAACATGATATAATAGAATTAAAAGAAAAGGATTTGAGGTGATGAAAGTGGGAACAATTAAAAGGTTAAATGAATGCTACAAAAAAGCAGAAGTACTGGAATTTGATGATGAAGATCGAATAATTTTTTTCAGTGACGTTCATCGCGGAGACAATAGTATGTCCGATGAATTTGCACATAATCAAAATATTTATTATCATGCCTTAGAAAAGTATTATGAGGAAGGATATGAACACTTCGAACTTGGTGATGGAGACGAATTATGGGAACATGCAGACTTTAGAGTGATTATGAGTGCCCATAGCGATGTTTTCATGCTACTTCGAAAGTTTTTTCGATCCAATCGATTAAGAATGGTCTACGGGAATCATAATATTTATCTGAAAAACAAAGCATGGGTTAAAAAAAATCTTTATCAATTTGAAGATGAGTATTTGGACCAACGAAAAGATTTATTTGATCAGATATCTGTACCAGAAAGTTATATACTCAAGTATAAAAACACCGGACAGGAATTTCTCCTCGTACATGGACATCAGGGGGACTTGTTTAATGATCGCTTTTGGCCGGTTTCAATGCTTTCTTTGCGTTATTTTTGGCGATTTTTACATATTATGGGATTTCATAATCCGTCGAGTCCAGCCAAGAACCGCGTGAAGCGTCATAAGATTGAGCTGAACTTTACAAAGTGGATTAATCGAAAAAAAGTAGCTATTATATGTGGACATACCCACCGTCCCAAGCTGGCAAAGAAAAATGAAGCACCGTATTTTAATAGTGGGTGTTGCATTCATCCAAGAGGTATTACAGGCATAGAAATTGCAAAAGGCAAGATTATGTTAATTGATTGGCGCGTAAGACCCGACGAACATGGAAATCTGAAAATTTCCAAAAAAATTATTCGAGGGCCATATGATATCAGTAGCTATTATAAATTAAAGCATTATCAAGAAGGAAAAGGAGGAAAAGGATGAAAACATATCGAGAAGAACTTTTCTTTAAAACCGGTCGACGCAGAGAACTTATTAATATTACGTCAGATGTTCAAGTCGCTCTTATTGAAAGTGGAATCAAAGAAGGGCTATTGCTTTGTAATGCCATGCATATTACAAGTAGTGTATTTATCAATGATGACGAGATTGGTTTGCATAAAGATTTTGAGCGATGGCTTGAATCCCTAGCTCCGGAAAAACCTTATGATCGCTATAATCATAATGGGTTTGAAGATAATGCAGATGCACATCTAAAGCGTACGATAATGGGGCGTGAAGTTGTTGTTGCAATTACAAATGGAAAATTAGACTTTGGTCCGTGGGAGCAGATATTCTATGGAGAATTTGATGGAAAAAGAGAAAAACGTGTTTTGATAAAAATCATTGGAGAATAGCCAAGATGGCAGGAAGAGGTTCAAGATGTTTATATTAGATAAAGCAGAGTTTGTTGAAGAAGTTAAAGCAGAGATGGCAGGGTATGAAGAGATTTCAGAAGAACTAATTGAGGCATGGGTTGTCAAATTTGAAGATTATGTTTCAAAAAAGAAGAACGAGAAGCTTATTAGAAAAGGTCAAGATGTTCAAATTAAGCTTGATGATGAAGCGGAGTTATTTAAAATTGTGGACCGTTATCTCGTAGCCATTGAGAATGACGAGATTGAAGCATACTGGCAAGATTGGAAGTTGTAACTATGAGTTTTCAATTTGTTTTGGGAGCAACAGGGACCGGAAAAACAGAATATGTGATTCAAAAGATGCATCAGCAAAAAGAAGCTGCCATATATATCGTTCCTGAACAATATACATTACAAGCCCAAGAAGATGTTATAAATCATTCAGAGGCAAAAGGGATATTAGACATTGAGGTATTAAGTTTTAATCGTTTAGTATACCGTTATTTTGATGAACTTGGATTAGCAGATACAGCGATGATCAATGACACTGGTAAGAGTATGCTCATTCGTAAGGTACTCGAAAGTAGCAATGAAGCATTGGTATGGATTCAAAAACATCGAAAAAAACAAGGCTATATGGATGAGTTAAATAAACTCTTGAAGGAGTGCCATCAGTATAATGTGGATACGCATACATTAAATGAATATATTCAAAAAGTGTCTCCGGGGTTGCTACAAGATAAGCTTAAAGATTTAAAGGTCTTGCTTAATGAGTTTGATGCATTGATGCATCAAGGATATCTAACATCTGAACATGCAGGTATGAAATTAATCGAGCAAATACCCAATATTCAGAGCTTAAGAGAGACTACAATCTATATTGATGGGTTTTATGGATTTACGCCTTTGCAATATGCCTTTATAGAGCAATTCATGAATTATTGCAAAGAAATCGTTTTTGTAGTTACGTTACCGGCAGGAACACATGTTGCGGATATGAAAAATGAAGCAGATATTTACTATGAATCAAAAAAAATGTTAAGTCGTATTCGTGAGATCGGTGATCGAATGGGGATTATTGAACATGATGCAATATGGAAAGAAAGGATTTATAGAAGCTCAAAAAAATCACTGCAACATCTCATTGATCACCTTTATCAATATCCTGTAAAGCCCTATCAAAAATCAAGTAATAGCATTCGACTTATGGAGAGTGCAACAATTGAGGCAGAGGTTGAAGCTGCTGTCTGTCGAATACATCAGTTGATTACAGAACAGGGCGTTCGTTATCGGGAAATAATCCTTTTAGTCTCGGATTTAGATTTGTATAAAACACCCGTTAAGAAAATGTTTGAAAATTATGAAATACCTGTCTTTATTGATCAAAAAGAGACGATATCATCCCATCCATTGGTTCAATTTATTTTATCGGCTATGCTATCGATTCAATATAATTTTAAGTATGAAACTATTTTTTATCACTTAAAATCCTTATATTACAAAGCGTCTGAAGAAGATATTCATAAGATTGAAAACTATGTATTAGCTCATGGCATTAAGCGTAAGCGCCAATGGGAAAAAACATGGGATGAATACGATGCATTGAAAAATGAATTGATCGGTCCCTTCATGGATTTTGCCAATACATTTAAGGCTGCAAAGACGGTTCGTGAACGAACACAAGCGTTATATAGATATTTACAAGATATGGATATTCATGTGAAAAACATGGATATGATGCAATATTTTGAAGAAAAAGACCAATTACAGCGTGCAGATAGTTATCTACGGGTTTACACCCTAGTTGTGGAACTCTTTGATGAAATGGTCGATCTTATAGGGGATGAACAAGTTACGATTAAAGACTATGCAAGTCTTATAGAAACCGGATTGACGCAGATAAAAATGGGACAGACCCCACCAAGTGTCGATCAAATTATCGTTGGTGATTTGAGTCGAACACGGTTTAGAGAAGTTGACTATGTCTTTGTTTTAGGCGTCAATGAAGGAAAGGTTCCTCTTGTACGGGCATCTAATCAACTTCTAACCGATTATGAACGGAGTAGACTATTAGAATTAGGATTAGAATTGGCTCCCAACCAAGAAAAAAGTTTGTTCAAAGAACAAATGAATATCTTTATGGGACTAACACGTAGTCGAAAGCTACTACATATTTCTTATGCGCGAGTACTTGAAGAAAAAACGGAGCGACCGGCAACCCTAATTTTTTTACTTCGTAAAATGTTCCCAAAAGTGACGGTGGAGTCAGCTGGAGAGATTATTGAAGACTATAATAAGCCCACACGATGCTACGCGCTTTTTAATCGCTTAGTAAGCTTGGCAGGTAGCCGAGCTTTTAGAGAATATGAAGAGGAAATCCAAAAATTGTACATTTTCTTTAATAAGGCGTATAATAGTGAAGGTAAAATAGGTGTCAACCCCAAACAGTTCATTGAGGGTATCGATTATCAGAATCAACCGGTGAAACTTGAGCCTATCAATCAAGATAGTCAATCTAGTGTATCTCAGTTTGAAACATATGCCGCATGTAGCTATAAACATTTTTTGACATATCGATTAGGTGTTCGGGAACGTGGTGAATACGTTATTTCCATGCCTGATATTGGTATATTGTTCCATCGTTGTTTGGAACTATACATGAAAAAATGTTTTATGCGTCGAATTGATATTCACACGATGTCGGTTGCCTTGCGTAATCAGTTAATCGAAGAATCCATCAAAGAAGCTTTGGATATCGATCATATGACAATTTTTACGAGTTCACATCGTAACCGTTATCTTATCGTCAAATTAACACGAATATTAAAACGTGCGATTTGGGGTATTGAAGAGCAACTTAAGCGAAGTAAATTCAAGCCAAAAGAGGCGGAGTATAGCTTTAGTGGACGAGAATTTCCTGTAGATAATCTAACATTAAAAGTTTCGGATCAACACAAGACTTATTTATCAGGTGTTGTGGACCGGGTTGATGAATATGAGACAGAGGATGCTTTATATTTTAGTATTGTTGATTACAAATCAGGATCCAAAGACTTAGATTTTAATTTAGTTAAAGAAGGCATTCAACTTCAGTTAATTATTTATATGAATGTTATTGAAGAAATTAAAGCACATAAAGTACAGAAAAAAGTCATTCCATGTGGAATGTATTATTATCGAATTCAAGACCCTATGTTAAATATCAATGATACAGATGTATCGGATATTGAAGATGAACGATTAAAGAGCTTGAAATTAAGGGGGCTTTTACTTCATGATGAACAAATTCTTCGTTACTTTGATGAGACGATTGATCAATCGTCCCTAGTTGTACCGGCTTCATTGAATAAGAACGGTTCAATATCAAAAAAATCAAGTACGATTGAAGAAGTGGATTTAGGGACTTTAAAGAACTTTGTTCAAAAAAAAGCCAAAGAAATTGCTACGGATATTTATGATGGTCAGTTAAGTATTACACCCTATAGATATAAAGAGGAAACCGGGTGTGACTATTGCCAATACAAAAGTATATGCCGGTTTGACCCGACAAATACGACAGAATATTTTCATCAAATCAAACCGGATTCCAAAGAGAATGTTTTTGAGGATATGAAAGGAGACCCTGATGGAAGAAGTCATCAAAAAAATCATTCAGATTGAGGAACAAGCTCAATCGATTATCAAAGAAGCGATACAAGAAAAAGAGCGCAAAGAAAAGGAACATGAGGATAAGATTCAAAACCTTCATGAGACGATTATTAATAATGCCCATAAAAAAGTTGAGCAAATACGGGAACGTGAATTTGAAGAAATCAATGAAAAGAAAACAGCTATGGAAGACAAATGTCAAGCCCGACTTAGTCGTATGCAGGACAATGCCAATCAACAGATGGACCAATGGGTCAATGAGTTAGTTAACCGTGTATTAGGCTAGGAGTGTTATTATGATCGGTGGTTTATTTAAATATGGAGATTTATCGACAAAAATTCGTGCAATGAAAGGTAAAATGCTAACAGAGTACGACTATGAGCAGATGATGATGAAGCCCAATGTCAAAGAAGTTGCTTTATATCTAAAAAATAATACCTATTATAAAGAGGCGCTTAAGGACTTGAATGAACGCGATATTCATCGAGGTAAGCTTGAAGTTATGCTTTATCGATCGGTGGTTAGTGACGCCTTAAAAATTGCCAAGCATCTTAGCGGAACAGAAAAGAAAATCTATCGTTATATTTATCGTAAATTAGAGATAGAAGATTTAAAGAAGATGTTACGGACCTTAGCAACCGGAAATTCTCTGGAGACCTTAGATCGAGCGGGGTTATTTGTGAGTCGATATAGTAGGATTGATTTTGATAAGTCCTTAGCTGCGACTAATGCCGATGAACTTGTGGAAAGTTTAGAAGGAACCAATTTTTATGGTCTACTACGCCCTCTTGTTTCTTCAACGGGCGAAGTGGATACCTTTGCTGCAGAGATGATTTTGGATTTATATTACTTTCAAAAAACAGCAAAACAGGTCAAGAAAGCCGAATCCAGAACAGATCAACTATTGTTAGAACAATTATTAGGTGTTGAAGCAGATTTTAAAAATATTTTTTGGATATATCGTGCAAAAAAATATTATCACCTTAATCGTGAAATGATTTTCCGATATTTAATTCCACATAATTATAAACTTAATCAAAAAACACTTACGGAAATGATAGAAACAAAATCAATAGAAGCCTTTATCAGCCGTGTGGAGAAAACCTACTATGGTCAGATTATCGATTTTGCCCATGAACGTGTCGAGTTACAAGCGATGAGCTTCATATATAAGTTACAGGAGCGAAGTATGCGTCAAAAACCATTTTCAATTGCACCAATTATTGGTTATATGTACTTAAAAGAGACAGAAGTTCTTAATATTACCAATATTGTTGAGGGCATACGTTATAATATCGGACGAGATAACATCAAGGGCTATTTAGCCGGAGTGAAATAGAAGGGAGACAGACAAATGGCTGTAGAAAAAATGCGGTTTGTGAACATTGCAGGACGAATTGCTGAGATGGATGATTTTGTCATCAAAGCGATTGTACCCTTTGATATTCAATTAGAAAACGCAATGTATATTTTAGATTCGGTGAAAGGCATGCAGCCTTTTTCAGAAAACAATCCATATGAGCGATTAAATAATAAAGTCGCAGATTTGATTAATGTATTAGATCATGATATTAAATATGATCCGACAAAAGCAGCGAGTTTAATGCCGATTGCATTATTAGAACCTGAGATTGATGGATATGAGCGCCAACTTGAAACCATTCAGCGTATTCGACGTTCCTTAAAAGTTGACCTAGAGCATAAAAAAGAACTTCGCAAGCAGATTATTCCTATTCAAAACTTAGAGGTTCAAGTCGACAGACTTTTTCATTTTGAATACATGCGATTTCGTTTTGGAAAAATGCCAAAGGATGGATTTGAAAAACTCATCAAATATATTGAGAATCTAGATACGATTACCTATAAAATATCCGAAGAGAACGAAAATGTTTATGTTATGTACTTTACTCCTCATTCTCAAGTCGGTAATATTGATTCCTTATTTGCATCGTTGTTTTTCGAGAGGATATGGATATCTGAGGATGTCAAAGGTCTTCCAAAGGAAGCACTAAAGCGCTTAAATGAAGAAATCGAGGAGCTTGAAGGGCGAATTGCAATGCTAGACAAAGATTCTCAAGATTTTGTGGAGCGTAATTTTGAACGATTACAAGAACTATATAACTTTACGATTCAACTTAATGAGGTCTATAATGTGCGTCAATTCGCACTGCATTCCAAAGAGGCCTTTTACTTAACCGGTTGGATTCCTCTATCCCAGGTCGACGAATTCAAAAAGATGGTAGATGAAATTGGTAATGTTTCATGTATTATCGAAGATGATGATGCGGTGAAGAAGACAACACCCCCCACTCGTTTAAAGAACCATCGGTTTTTTCAACCTTTTGAGACTTTGGTTCAGATGTATGGAACGCCGGGCTACAATGAATTAGATCCAACGACATTTCTTGCAATCACGTATATGCTCTTTTTTGGAATTATGTTTGGAGATGTGGGACAAGGACTTGTCATTGCCTTACTGGGCGCTTTACTTTTCAAGAAAACCCAAAATATGTTAGGTAAAATAGCTGTCTATATTGGAATTGTTTCTGCGATTGCCGGCGTCTTTTATGGGTCCTTATTTGGCAATGAAGAGATTTTAAGAGAAGCTTTGCCTTTTATTCCAATGATTAATCCCATGGACTATAAGATTCCTGTCCTAGGCGTCACTGTGGGATTTGGAATTGTTTTATTGATCATTGCAATGATTTTGAACATTATCAACGCATATAAACAAGAAAATTATTCGAAAATGTTATTAGACCGGAACGGAATTATCGGGTTGGTCTTTTATCTAACGATTATTTACTTGGTTTTTGCAATTGTAATGCAGATAGAATATTCACTGATTATTATAATTTTCTTTTTAGTTGCCCCCTTAGTGGTCATGTTCTTTGAACATCCCTTAAGCAATTTGATGGCTAGGAAGAAGGAAATCTTTCCTAAAGATAAAAGTGGGTTTATCATCGAGACCTTATTTGAATTGATTGAAACACTTTTATCGATATTAAGTAATACAATGTCATTTATGCGTGTAGGTGCATTTGCTTTGAATCATGTTGGCTTTTTTATGGCTTTTCACGCATTAGCAGATATCGTAGGTGGTACGGGAAGCATCGGAGTTATGATTTTTGGTAATATTTTGATTATAGTCTTAGAAGGACTTATCGTGGCTATTCAAGGTATTCGGTTAGAATACTACGAGTTGTTTTCAAAATTTTTTGAGGGTAATGGTACCGAGTTTAAACCATTTAAAATAAAAGGATAAGACATATTAGGAGGAAAAAGCATGGAATTTATTTTAGTATTAACCGTCATTTTAGTCGCTGCAACAGTGACAGTAGGAGTATTGGCAATCAAGCGCGGGATGAATAATCAAAAAGCCGCGAAAGTACTGGGAATTAATATTGGAACTTTCTTTTTATTAATGATTGGTGCAACAGTGTATATGTTGAGTGGTGATGTGGCTATGGCTGAAGAAGCAGCAACAGTGATGGCATCAGGCATTTCTAATGGAGAGGGTCTAAAATTCATCGGTGCAGCCCTATCCACAGGTATGGCATCCATCGGTGCAGGTATTGCTGTTGCCGCATCAGGAGCTGCAGCTATTGGTGCCATCAGTGAAGATGCACAGTTATTAGGTAAAACGATTATCTTTGTTGGACTATCAGAAGGTATTGCGATTTATGGTTTGATTATTTCGATTATGATCCTTGGATAATATAGAATGCAAAGTTTTGAGGTGATTTTACATGAAAATGTATTTAATTAGTGATAATGTAGATACACTTACAGGTATGCGGTTGGCAGGTATTGATGGTGTCGTCGTACATGAAGCTAGTGAAGTTGAAGACCAACTTGATAAAATATTAAAAGACCGTCAAGTAGGTGTACTATTAATAACAGAAAAATTAGGCGATTTGGTAGGTAAACGTCTTGATTATATCAAGATGAACTATCAGACTCCGCTTATTGTTTTAATACCGGATCGGCATGGGAGTGATCGAGGTCTTGACTCAATTACAAAATATGTTCGAGAGGCGATTGGCTTAAGAATTTAAGGTTAAGAGGTGAATAATATGAGTGATGAAATGATCAAGCTTGAACATTTCACAAGTGAAATCATGTCAGGAGTTGCTGAACAAAAAAGTCAAATTGAAACAGAGCAAGACAAGCGACTTAAAGAAGACTATGATAAGAAAGAATTGGAATATTTAGAGGCTGCATATGAGATAATACAAACGGGTTTGAAAGATATTGACCGAGAAAAAAATGAAGTCATTTCGAAAACTTTAATGAAGAATAAGGTGGCGCTTCTTAATGGACGTAAAAATATTATTGATGAAGTTTTTGCGCAGGCAAAAAAACGACTAGAAGCACATACAAAAACGGAAGGTTACAAAGAAGAACTTATAGAAAAAATCAATACACATATGGACTCTATGGGTCATGGGGACTATGTTATTTACATTAATTATAAAGACAAAGAACTCTATCATTTTTTACAAGACCTTTATCCGGAACATAAGGTTTTTATCGAACGCAAACATATCGAGATGATTGGTGGATGTAAACTTTTAAATAAAACGAAAAATGTATTTATTGATGATAGCTATGCAAAGCGACTCGAAGAAGAAAGAACAGATTTTTTACAGTATTGTGAAATTCAAATTGATGATAAAGTAGGTGACTAAAGTGGAACAAAAAGGTATTATTTCGGGAATTAACGGACCGGTAGTAACCGTCAATAAAACCAAAGATTTAAGTATGATGGAGATGGTCTATGTCGGTGAGATGAAACTTATTGGTGAGGTCATCGGTATCGACCCTAACAATACCATTATTCAAGTGTATGAATCAACCACCGGACTTAGAGCCGGAGAACCAATCTATTCCACAGGTGCCCCCCTATCACTGATGTTAGGTCCCGGAATTATCGGTGGTGTCTTTGATGGAATTGAGCGACCGCTAGAAAAACTTTTTGAAAAAACCGGATCCTTTATTGGGCGAGGCATTGATACTCCGAATTTAGATACCCAGAGAGAGTGGTTTGTTAAACCAACGGTACAAGTGGGAGACTACTTAGAAGGTGGAATGACCTATGCGACTGTTCAAGAAACGGAATTAGTCAATCATAAAATCATGTTAAATCCCCATTTAAAAGGGGAAGTTGTTGAGGTTGTTAATGAAGGTAACTTTAAAATATTAGATTGCATCGTCAAGATCAAAGATGCCTATGATGAAATCATTGACTTAACCCTTGTTCAATATTGGCCGGTTCGCGACCCAAGGCCATTTTCAAATCGTAAACGATTAGATCAGCCTCTAATTACAGGGCAACGAATTATCGATACATTATTCCCTATACCCAAAGGTGGAACAGCTGCCATTCCAGGAGGTTTTGGAACCGGTAAGACAATGACGCAACATCAGTTGGCAAAATGGTCGGATGCTGACATTATTGTCTACATTGGCTGTGGTGAGCGTGGAAATGAGATTACGGAAGTTCTTGAAGACTTTCCGAAGTTAATTGATCCAAAGTCCGGAAAACCACTCATGGAACGAACGGTATTGATTGCAAATACCTCGAATATGCCGGTAGCAGCTAGGGAAGCATCGATTTATACCGGAATTACGATTGCAGAATATTATCGGGATATGGGCTATCATGTAGCTATTATGGCAGATTCAACCTCCCGATGGGCAGAAGCCTTGCGTGAAATATCGGGACGATTGGAAGAAATGCCTGCAGAAGAAGGCTTTCCTGCCTATTTACCCTCGCGCTTATCCCAATTTTATGAACGTGCAGGATTTGTCGAAACCTTAAATCGTCAAGAAGGGTCAGTAAGCATTATTGGTGCTGTTTCCCCTCAAGGTGGAGACTTTAGTGAACCGGTGACGCAGAATACCAAACGATTCATACGATGCTTTTGGGCATTAGATCGTAATTTAGCGTATTCACGTCATTATCCGGCCATTCATTGGTTGAGTAGTTACAGCGAATACATTAATGAACTTAAGCCTTGGTTTGAAGCCCATGTGACACCCGACTTTATGGTTGTACGCAAAAAAATGCTGAGTTTGTTACAAGAAGAAGACAAATTGATGGAGATTGTAAAGCTCATTGGTGCCGATATTTTGCCGGAAGAACAAAAATTGATTTTAGAGATTACCAAATTGATTCGTTTAGGTTTTTTACAGCAAAATGCATTTCATGATGTGGATACTTATGTTCCGGTGGAAAAACAGTATAAAATGATGGAAATTATCATGTATTTATACGAGGTGTCAAAACCCATCGTAGCTCGCGGAATTCCCGTATCTCAAATACGTAAAACAGGAATATTTGATGATTTAGTTAAGATGAAGTATACAATTGATAATGAGGACTTTACACCGTTTGATGATTTGAAGATGAAAATTGAGAAAGCATTTACTCAAGTAAACGACAGTTATAAAGGCTTTGAGAGGGTGATTAAAGAATGAGAATCGAATATTTAGGTGTTAAAGAAGTCAATGGTTCATTGATCATCCTAGAGGGTGTAAAGGATGCATCTTATGAAGAAATGGTTGATATAAAACTGGAGGATGGCCGAACAAAAGTTGGTCGAGTTATAGAAATTCAAGGTGATCTAGCAGTGGTTCAGGTCTTTGAAGGAACGTCCGGAATATCTCGAACCAATACACGAACAAGTTTACGGGGAACGCCTCTGATGCTACCTCTATCCAGTGAAATATTGGGGCGAACCATGGACGGAAAAGGTCAGCCCATTGATGGACTTGGAGCGATTTCTCCTGAAGTTCGATGGGATATAAACGGTGCACCGATTAATCCCATTGCCAGAAAATATCCGAGAAACTACATTCAAACGGGGGTCTCCGCAATCGATGGATTAACAACATTGATTCGAGGTCAAAAGCTTCCGGTATTTTCCGGTAACGGTCTTCCGCATGATATATTAGCTGTTCAGATTGCCAGTCAAGCCCAGTTAGCTATTGATTCTAGTGAGGAAGAAGCGGATAACTTTGCCATTGTATTTGCAGCGATGGGGGTAAAAAATGATGTTGCTGACTATTTTAAACGTAGCTTTGAGGAAAGTGGCGTTTTAGAAAAGGTAAGTATGTTTTTAAATCTTGCCAATGATCCGGTCATTGAGCGTGTCGTTACACCACGATGTGCCTTAACAGCTGCAGAATACTTGGCCTTTGAATTAAATATGCATGTTCTTGTTATTATGACGGATATGACCGCCTATTGTGAAGCTTTGCGTGAAATATCATCGTCAAAAGGTGAGATACCTAGTCGTAAGGGATTTCCGGGATATATGTATTCTGATTTGGCATCCTTATATGAGCGTGCCGGTATGTTAAATGATCGAGAAGGTTCTATTACACAGATTCCTATTTTGACTATGCCTAATGATGACATAACCCATCCTATACCGGACTTAACCGGCTATATTACAGAAGGTCAAATTGTTCTTGACCGATCTTTGCATCAAAAAGGAATCTATCCACCAATCATCGTATTGCCCTCTTTATCGCGGCTGATGAAAGACGGAATCGGCGAAGGGTTTACCCGTAAAGACCATCCCCAAATTGCAAATCAGCTTTTTGCATCCTATGCCCACGTTCAAGAAGTAAAAGCCTTGGCATCAGTTATCGGTGAAGATGAACTATCTGAGATTGACCAGCTTTACATGAAATTTGGCTATGAGTTTGAAGAACGATTTGTAAGCCAAGAAGCTGATGAAAACCGATTTATGGAAGTAACCCTTGATCTTGGGTGGGAATTATTGGGAATCTTACCAAGAAATGAGCTTGATCGTTTGGATGATGATTTATTAGATCGCTATTATCAACCAAGAAAAAAAGGACGTGATTAGTCATGGACGCAACACTATTTCCCACAAAAGGAAACTTGATGCTTTCAAAGAGTCGTTTGGGCCTGTCAAAACAGGGCTATGATCTTTTGGACAAAAAGAGAAACATCCTGGTGCGCGAAATGATGACATTAATTGACCAGGCCAAGGAAATCCAGGAGCAGATTGGGACAACCTTTTCAGAAGCTTATAAAGCCCTTCAGACGGCAAACATAACCATTGGTATCAACACCGTTGAACAGATCAGTAAAGCTGTCGAACTTGAAGATCAGATTGTTATTAAGGTGCGTTCGATTATGGGTGTAGAGATTCCGATTATCGGTGAAATCAAAAAAGAAATCGAACCCGAATACGGTTTTGCAAGAACCACCATCTCCTTGGATGAAGCCTATGAGAAGTTTTTAAAAGTAAAACAACTAACGCTTTTATTAGCCGAAGTTGAAAATGCTATCTATCGATTGGCCATAAATATTAAGCGAACACAAAAAAGGGCTAATGCCCTTCAAAATGTTATGATACCACGTTATGAAAAACTCACCAAAGATATCACCAATGCATTAGAAGAAAAAGAGCGTGAAGAATTCACGCGCCTGAAGATGATTAAATCAATGAAGAATTAAAAACTTTTAGTGAGGTGTGGACACTCATGAAGTGGGAGCGCCGGACACAGAAACATGCAGGACTTCCCACCTAAAACCTTGTTTTAGGCAGTAAATCCTGCATGTTCCAGTGACCGGAATTCCCATGTATTCATGAGGGTCCACGCCTTTTCATCGTTGTATCAATCCCCACTATGCTTTTCGATATTAAAAGTAGATTTAAGTGAAAAAGTTTAGAAATTTTCTACGATAGTAAGAAGGCGAGTTCGCGGTCGTTATGGTCGGGAAGACGTTCGTGACCAAAGTCGGGGTAGATGTCCATTTTTTTAGGGCTTTTTATCTTATTGTAAGCTGCAAACTGTGTGGATGGAGGACAGATGGTATCCATAAGTCCTGTTGCCATCAGCACTTCGCCTTGAATTCGAGAGGCTAAAAACTGTAGATCAATATAACTTAGTGTATTGAAAAATTCGTCTTCACGTTCGTGGCGTGGATCAAAGTGGCGGAAATATTCACGAAGGCCAATATAAGCATCTTTTGCAAGATCTAAGTCCCAAACACGTCGATAGTCACATAGAAAAGGATAGGTAGGGACAAGTTTGCTCACACGAGGTTCTAAAGAAGCACAAGCTAGAGTAAGCGCTCCCCCTTGACTTGCTCCACAAGCATATAAACGATTGGAATCAACTTCATCCATATTTAGCGCAATACGGGCAAGAAGGACAGTATCTAAGAAAACATGTTTGAAATATAGAGCATCCTTGCCGGAATCCACACCTTTCATAATAAATCCATAAAGTGTTCCACCCTTTACTTGACTATAATCAGTTGACTTACCGCCTTGACCACGGCAGTCCATAGCTAGTGCAATCATACCGGCAGCTGCGTAATTTAGTAATCCTGTCCAATCACCGGAATCACCGGTGTAACCATGGAAGCGTAATACAGCGGGAACTTTTTCTTGAATGGTCATTGGTTTTACCATTTTTGCATAAATTCGTGCGCCGTCAGTTCCGTTATAATAGACATCATAGCACCGTGCAAAAGGGACTTGAAAATCAGCTTCTGTAATCGAAAGATCTAAGTCGATGGAGTCTAAAGAAGCGAGAGCATCATCCCAGAAGGTGTCAAAATCTTTTGGTTTGGTCATGGCACCCTTGTAGATTTTTAATTCGCTAAGTGGCATATCAATTAATGGCATATAAAACCTCCTCATTTTATCATTGTTTGTAATGTCAGAATTATGTTTAATTTATTTTAGCATAGGTAAGAAGATATGGTCAATGACTTAAGGATAGGTCTTGTTGTATAAAGCCCTATCGGGTATAATAGATATAAAGCAAAAAAGAAATAGATGAGAAAAGATACTACAAGGAGGAAGTTATGATAAAAGCAGTAATATTTGATTTAGATGGAGTTATCGTATCAACAGATGAATTTCACTTCCAAGCGTGGATGCAATTGGCAAAACGTTTACAAATTCCGTTTAATCGAGAGATGAATGAACGTCTAAGAGGTGTTAGCCGTTATGAGAGTTTGAGTATAATTCTTGAAAATGCCACGAATGCCTATTCAGAAGAAGAAAAACAAGAATTTTTGGATGAAAAAAATGCAGTATATATTGAGTTACTTCATGAATTATCTGAGGCAGATATTTTACCCGGTGTTGAAGCAACATTAGCCAAGCTAAGAGAAAAAGAGATTAAAATTGCTATCGGTTCGTCAAGTCGAAATACACCGAGAATTCTTGAGTATATTGGCATGAGTGACACCTTTGATGCAGTTGCTGACGGGAATGATATAACAAAAAGTAAACCGGACCCGGAAGTTTTTTTACTTGCGGCCAAAAAACTAGGAATAGCTCCGGAAGAATGTTTGGTGGTTGAAGATGCATATGCAGGAGTTGAAGCGGCTAAAGCGGCAGGCATGAAATCCCTTGCTGTAGGTTCTGCTATAGACTCACCTGATGCCGATTATCGAGCTAAGGATTTGAGTCAAGTGAATATTATAGAATTATTGGCTTAAGTAAGTATTAAAAAAAGTCCCGCATTGCGGGACTTTTTTCTTGCGATTTAATCCATTTTAATCCACTTCTTGTACTTTCATGAGATTCGTTTTTCCTGTGATACCAAGAGGAACACCGGCAGTGATGACAACAAGGTCACCAGATTTAACGAGTCCTAGACTCTTTGTTTTTTCAACGGACTTATAGAATAAAATATCCGATGAAGTTTGCTGTTCCATGATAAGTGGAAGCACTCCCCAATTCAACATCAACTGTCGTTGAACTTTTGGATTAGAGGTTGTTGCAATAATTGGAACATTCGGACGATACATACTGATGAGTTTTGCGGTGCTTCCTGAGTAAGTAGGGCAGATAATTGCTTTGGCATTTAGCTGCATGGCTGTTGAACAGGAAGCGTGACTCACAGAATTTGTAACTGACTTCTCACGGCGATTGACAATTTTTGTAAATAAGTTTCGATAGTCCATAGTCGTTTCAGCAACCTCTGCAATACGTCGCATAGATCGAACGGATTCAATAGGGTATTTTCCGGCAGCTGATTCACCGGAGAGCATAATTGCATCGGTTCCGTCTAAGATTGCATTGGCGACGTCAGAGACTTCGGCACGTGTGGGACGTGGATTCTTCTGCATGGAGTCCAACATTTGTGTTGCAATGATTACCGGAATATCAGCTTCATTACACTTTTTAACGATAAGTTTTTGAATGTGAGGTATGGCTTCAGGTGGTGTCTCGACACCAAGATCTCCACGAGCAACCATAATTCCGTCAGACACTTCAATAATGGCATCAATATTGTCAATACCTTCTTGAGACTCGATTTTTGAGACAATCTTAACGCTTTGGCCTCCATTTTTGTCGAGATGGTCACGGATGACTTGAACATCTGCCCCTGTTCGAACAAAAGATGCGGCAACAAAATCAATATCGTTTTCAATACCGAAAATAAGGTCAGCTTCATCAGCGGCAGTCAGTGCAGGAAGATTTAGATGCATGTTAGGAATATTGACACCTTTACGGTTTTTTACAATACCTCCATTCTTGACAATGCAGATTACATCTTCACCATCAATCTCGACAACTTCCAGTTCGATCAAACCATCATCAATGAGGATGGTGCCACCAACTTGAACATCTTCATGAAGCGTTGGATAGGTTACGCAAAATCTTTCTGCTGTTCCTTCACAATCACCATACGAGATACGTATTTTTTTACCGGAAAGTAGTTCCACAGAACCTCCCACAAATTTTTTCGTCCGGATTTCAGGACCACGTGTGTCCATAAGTATAGCAACAGGAATACTGAGTTCCTCACGCACTTCGTTAATCATACTGATTATTTTTTTATAATACTCTTGATTACCATGAGATAAATTGAGTCGAGCAACACTAAGGCCACTCTTAACGAGCTGTGTAAAGGTTTCTTTTGTATCACTTGCGGGGCCAATTGTACATATAATCTTTGTTTTATTCATCTTAACCTCCTCTGATTTATGAATTCACTTCTATTATACCAAACTATTACATAAAACTGTATATGGAATTTCCGACAAACTTGTACTACAATAAGAGAAGGTGGAAGAATAATAGCACAAAAGAGGAGATAGGTAAGCGCTATGGCATTTAAATATACAAAGGAACAAAAAAAGATTATTGAGGATACGGGACGAAGTCTTTTGGTCTCTGCAGCGGCGGGGTCCGGAAAAACGGCAGTCCTTGTCGAACGCATTATTCATAAAATTACCAATCCTGATGATCCTATATCCGTCGATCAACTTTTAATTGTGACATTTACTCATGCAGCAGCTGCAGAGATGCGTGAACGTATTAGTTTGGCTATTGAGTCTGCGATTGAAGAGACAAGAGATGAGCAAATGATGCAACATTTGGTAAAGCAACTGACCATGATGGCTTCAGCCAATATCATGACTTTGCATAGCTTTTGTTTGCAAATCCTAAAAAACTATTATTATCTTTTGGAGCTAGACCCGAATTTCCGTATCGGAAATGAAACGGAACTTGCTTTAATGAAAGAAGAGATACTCGATGATTTATTAGAAGAAGCATATGAAGAAGGTACTCCGGCATTTATACGTGTGATTGAAGCTTATGCTTATGGTAATGATGATCAGAAAATTCGAGATTTAATATTAAATATCCAACGGTTTTCCAAGAGCCATCCGCAACCAAACACTTGGTTAGAAGACTCTGTTCATAAACTGAATATTAAAACTGTAGAAGAACTTTATGCAACAGATTATTTTCAGATTCTTCAAGAATATGTTCTTGAAAATCTTGCAATTGTCCAAATAATGCTTGCGGAGATTCATGAATTAATGGCTCTTGAAGGTGGGCCGGATAAATATAAAGATACAGTGAGTGATCTTGAACATCTATTGTCAAGTTATCTGACAGCACTCGAACAAAAAGATATGGATGGCTTAAAGGCGGCAAATCGGAGCTTGACAATAGCCCCATTAAGTCGAAAATCAAAAGGCTATGATAAGGAGTTAGCGGAAGAAGCCAAAGGACTCATCAATCAAGTCAAGGAGATTCTTGCATCGGTAGATATTCTATGTTTTGACGAAGAGATTAGTTTAAAAGAGGCTAAGGTTATTGCGGGGGATATTCAAGAACTAGTGCGATTAACACAAGGGTTTGACCAACGATTCTCCGAAGAAAAATACGATAAGGGGCTCATCGACTTTAATGATATCGAACATTTTGCTTTAGCATTATTATATGATGAAGATAGTGTTTCAGAGATTGGAAGACGCTATAAAGAAGCTTTTCAGGAAGTTCTTGTGGATGAGTATCAGGATATCAATGAAGTCCAAGAAGCAGTGATACAAGCAGTCTCTAAGCAAGAGGAGACAAAGAATCTATTCATGGTGGGAGATGTTAAACAGAGTATTTATAAATTTCGATTGGCTCGGCCGGAGATTTTTAGTGGCAAGTATCGTCGATTTTTCTATGATGGTGATGAAGTCGACGAGATAAAAATCGATTTGTCTAAGAATTTTCGAAGTCGACAAGAAGTACTTGCTTTTTCTAATTATATTTTTGAGGGTATTATGAGTGAAAGTATCGGTGATGTTAATTACGATGAAAAGACCCGACTTAACTACGGTTCGATTAACTTTTCAGCCCCTGTCACACATGACTACCAACCAGAAATTATGCTTATTGAAGATCCTAAGGAAGGGGAGTCCAAAGCGACGATACAGGCAGAACTTGTAGCCAATATAATTAAAGAAATTGTAGAGGAAGGGACCTTATCCGTGGTGGATAAGACAGGAGAATTGCGCAGGCCAAGGTATAAGGATATCTGCATCCTCATGCGAAGTCCCTCAAAATCCATTGATGATATCAAAGATATATTTGACCAGAAGGGTATTGCCTACGCAACCGATGTATCCACGGGTTATTTTGAAGCCATCGAAGTCCAAGTTGTATTAAATTTGTTAATGATCTTAGATAATCCAATACAAGACATTCCCTTAGTTTCAGTCCTACGGGCCCCTTTTGTCGGGTTCAATGAACAAGAGCTTTTAGACATAAAAAAAGGCGATAAAGACGCAAGTTATTATGAGGCACTTGTGTCATATCAAGAAAATCATATAGAAGAAGATACTAAGGAGCGACCGGAACTGATGAAAAAGGTTGCCGTTTTCTTGAACCTATATAGGCGTTTAAAGGCTGAATCCAAATATCTTGAACTTCATGAGCTCATCAATCATATCTATTTAGAGACTGGATACAGAAATATTGTGCGTTTTATGGATAATGGTAATCAACGTATGCAGAATCTAGATTACCTATTACAGCAAAGTGAAGTTTTTGAAAGTTCTAGTTATAAAGGCGTTTTTAACTTCGTGCGCTACATTGAACATATGAAAAAGTATAAAGTCGATTCGCCGGAACCTAATTATGCAGTGGATGATGACAATAGCGTAACCATGATGAGTATCCATAAAAGCAAAGGCTTGGAATTTCCCATTGTCTTTATCTTAGATCTTCAAAAACAGTTTAATGAAATGGATCTTCGCGAATCCCTACTTTTGCATCAAGACCTGGGAATGGCCAGTGATTATATTGATATTGAGGCACGAACTAAGAAAAAGAGCGTCTTTACGGAAGCCATGCGAATAAAGGCAAAGAATGAACTAATATCTGAAGAACTACGCATTTTATATGTTGGACTGACACGTGCCAAGGAAAAGCTGTATTTAATCGGTACGACACCGGATTATGAGAAAACAATCCAAGGAGCGATGGAGAAATATCATAGATATTTTAACAGTGTTATTCCTCCGGTGCTGGTACAAAAAGCCCGGAGTTATATGGACTTAGTTTTAATGCGATGCGTAGCTCAAGGCAGTAATTTGTATAAGCTAAAAAAAGTTGAATATTCAGAGATTATCGAGCAGGAGACTTTTTATCAGTTAAGTCAAGAAGAAGAAAAGTCTGAGTTGAAAGATTTGTTATTACAAAGTACTCAAAAAGAAGACCAGTGGGCAGATGAGATTGAGCGTTATGAAAAAGCGGTCTATAAACCCTACGCTTACCAAGCATCAACCAAAAAATATCTCTCCATGTCAGTATCTGAAATCAAACGTAAGCATCAAGCCATTCAAATGGAAGAAGACCAATGGGCCCATGAACAACTGATTAAATTGGCAGAAGAACCGATTCCTGAGTTTATGCAAGAAAGTGACACTAGCAAACAACAAGGAGCTAGGTACGGTACGTTGATTCACTTGGTCTTGTCGAAGCTAGATTTTAGCCGAGCCTGGACGAAGACAGAGCTAGAAGCTTTTGTAAAAGAGATGGTGGATAAGAAAATCATTACACCTAATGACGGAAAGCGCATTTCAATACCCGCCTTGGAACAATTTGTCACTTCCTCAATTTATCAACGCATATTGGCTATCGATGCTACAGATATCCATCGAGAGCAACCTTTTGTGCTGCAGATTAATGATGAAGGTGACTTGCGTATGATTCAAGGTGTCATTGATCTCTACTTCGTGGAGGGCGACGAGCTGGTTCTTGTTGACTACAAAACAGATTATCTACAAGGTCAAGATGCATCCACGCTCATAGAACGGTATGGACTACAACTTGGTTATTATAAACAAGCACTCGAACGAATTACTGGAAACCCCGTGAAAGAAACCATTATTTATAGTTTTTCAATAAACAAATCTATATTAATCGAATAAAGGCGTAAAGAAAGATCTGTTACGCTACGAAAAGGAGGGAAGTCGAAGTCATAGGACGCGACGCAAAAATGCCGATTACAATTAGCCAATTATGTAAATATGCAAAAGAAGATTATGGCGTGGAACTCATCTGTGGAGAAAAGAATATGAGTAATTTGGTTGAATGGGTCCATATGCTTGAAGATCCGGAAACAGCAAACTTTCTGCATGGGCGTGAGTTGATTTTTTCGACAGGAATCGGACATTCCGATACATCCTGGTTCGTCGCTTTTGCCAAAGGATTGATGGAGAACAATGCGAGTGGATTGGTCCTGAATATTGGACCTTATATTCAAGAAGTCCCCAAAGAACTTATTGATTACTGTCAAGAACATCAATTTCCATTGATGTCTGTGCCATGGAAAACCCGGATTGTTGACATAACCAATGAGTTTTGTCACCGAATTATTGAAGCGGAAGAAGCCGAAACCACGGTCTCAGAAGCATTTAGAGAACTTATTATCTCGCCGGATAAAATACCGGAGCTTCGTCCTATTCTTGAAAAAAAATCCTTTAATTTAAATGCAGAATTTTGTGTAATGACGATTGCTCTGCAAGTAAATAAAGCAGAAGACTTTATGTATTTTGAAAAACAAGTCCGTCTGCATTTAACAAAAGCACTTTACAAATTAAGCGATCGCTTTAATATTTTTTCGGAAAATAAATCCTTAGTTGTCATCTTGCAGGATTTTCCGGAGCACTTTATTTTGCAAGTATTTGACCGAATCAAAGAGATAGTCACAACGACGAATCGAACCAACCATATTCACGGAGGAATTAGTGGCAATGACTATGGCGTTCTCTCTTTGCCTCGAAGCCATAAGCGAGCCCAAGCCGTTATGCGTATTGCAAAAAAGCAATCTAAAGATATAATGACTTACAATGAAAGTGGTATATATCAGTTACTGATTGAGGTCGATGATATGAAGGTCCTAAAAAAAATTTATGATAAGTCTCTCGGCCAGATTGTTGACTATGATTTAAAGAATGAAACCGATCTACTCACAATACTAAAACTATATCTGGACTATAATCATAGTGTTGAGCGGGTGGCTAAGGAAACCTATGTGCATCGTAATACAGTGAATTATAAGATAAAGAAGATTAAAGAGATACTAGGGTGTGAATTGACCTATGAAGATGGAGTAGGCCTTTTATTGGCTTATCACATTAATGAATTTATATAGTTATTGTGCTTGCGCACAAAAATGTTTGTGCTCATTGTGCTTGAAAGCCTCCTACTTTGTGGTAAGATATTATTTATCAATTCGAACCGAATTATTCAATGAAGAATAAGGTAATTGAATGATGGCGAAGAGGCCTGTTAGAGATAACAGGCCTCTTTTTGTATATTTTTTTATGTATTGAGCAAAAAAACTATTATTGAAGAGGTGAACGGCAATGGAAAAATTAGTCAACCCAAAAGATATTGTGGAAAAATCAAAAAAATACAACTTACATTCATGGTCAGCACAAAGACATCTCAACCCAAAAGTAATGATGCGAGCAGAAGGAATTTTTTTCTGGGATGAAAATGGCAAACAAAGCTATGATATGTCGTCTCAACTTGTAAATATGAATATAGGTCACGGTAATAAAAAAGTGATTAAAGCCATTCAAGAACAAGTAGCTAAACTTCCATATGCTGCCCCGGGGTTTGCAACAGATGTTAAATCCCAATTGGCAGAAATGGTGATTGATATTGCTCCCGATAATATGGGAAAGGTCTTCTTCACTTTAGGGGGATCTGAAGCCAATGAAAACGCTATTAAAATAGCAAAGATGTACACAGGTCGGCATAAAATATTTTCACGGTATCGATCATATCATGGATCAACTTATGGATCGGCAAATTTAACCGGTGAACCCAGACGATATGCATCGGAACCCGGCATCCCCGGATTTATTAAATTTTTTGATCCATATACTTACCAGACACCCATTCAATTTAGCAGCGAGGAAGAAGCTTCAAAATTTTTTGTTGACCGCTTAAGAGAACAGGTCATATATGAAGGCCGTGATCAGGTTGCAGCTATTGTTTTAGAAACGATTACAGGAAGTAATGGCGTGATTATCCCTCCAAAAGGATATATGCAAGGTGTTCGTCAAATCTGTGATGACTATGGAATTATGATGGTTTGTGACGAAGTTATGGCCGGATGGGGAAGAACAGGTGAATGGTTTGCAATCAATAATTACAATGTTAAACCGGATATCATTACCTTTGCCAAAGGAATCACCTGTGGATATGCACCCTTAGGTGGGACCATTGTCAGTAAAGAAATAGCCGAGCATTTTGATGATAATGTACTTTATTGTGGACTAACTTATTCAGGACATCCACTTGGATGTGCAGCAGGGATAGCGACGATAGAGGTATATAAAGAATTAAATCTTATAGAAAAAGCAAAAGACCAGGGAAAAATTCTTGGCGAGCTCTTAGAGGATTTAAAAGAGAAACATCCATCTGTTGGGGATGTTCGATATATCGGTTTATTTTCAGCGATTGAACTGGTGAAAAATCGTGAAACCCATGAACCCCTTGTACCATATGGAATGGATCTGGAAAAATTAATGCCTAAAATCTTAGGAATGTTAAAAGAGGGTGGATTCAATACATATTCTCACGAAAACTGTATCATTATCGCACCACCTTTAATTATTACGGAAGAACAATTAAAAGAAGCTATGAAAATTATGGATGGTGTATTAGATGAAGTGGATATAATGATTCGTTAATTTAGGAGGAAGATATGTCATATAAATATTATATGCCGACAAAGATAGTATTTGGGCAAGATTGTATACAAGAATATAGCGGACTCTTTTCAGCATACGGAAAAAAAGCCATGATTGTTTCCGGAAAACATTCTTCAAAAACAAATGGTTCACAAGAAGATGTTACTCGCGCCTTAGAAAAACAAAATATTGAATACATTATATTTGACAAAGTGATGAGTCATCCTACCACAAATTGCTGCTATGACGGAGCGAAAATAGCAAAAGAAGTGGGTATTGATTTTATAGTAGCTATTGGCGGCGGGTCACCAATGGATGCAGCTAAAGCAATTGCTTTATTAGCAAAACAAGAGATATCTCAAAAACAATTACTTCAAGGAGAATTTGAACATAGAGCGCTTCCCGTCATTGCCGTTCCTACAACAGCAGGAACAGGATCAGAGGTGACACAGTATGCCATATTGACTAATGATCTTATCGAAAGTAAGACCGGTGTGGCAAGTGAAGTGATTTTTCCTAAAATAGCATTTGTGGATCCAAAATATATGCGAGATCTATCTGTTGAAATAACAATTAACACAGCTATTGATGCCTTATCCCACGCTATTGAAGGCATATTAAGTGTTCGTTCAAGTGTGCTATCCGATACATTGGCCCAAGAAAGTATTGAACTTTTCTCAAGATGTATTCAAAGCTTAGGAGAAGCAAAAGCAAGGAATTCAATCGGAGTATTTAATGATACGATTCGAGATATGCTTGCAAAGTGTTCCACATTAGCAGGAATGGTCATCGCACAAACGGGTACAACCGTCGTCCATGCAATGGGATATTCATTAACCTATTTTAAAGCAATTGATCATGGTCGAGCAAATGGGCTGCTCTTAGCGCAATACCTTGAACTAGTCAATGAAAAAGAACCGGAATTAGTCGATAAGATTCTTCATCCGATGGGATTAAAAACCATTCAAGCTTTTAGAGAACTCATGAATACATTACTGGGAGAACCTGAAACAGTAACCATAGAAGAAATAGAACGATTTAGTGAAAAGGCAGTAAATACAGGAAATATGAATAATTGCCGTGTAAGACCAACACAAGAAGAGGTTGTAAATATGTTTAAAGTAACATTTAAATAAAATAATTAAACCAGGAGGGTTACCATGGAAAAAATAATTAAAGATATTGAAGAATTAACAAAAAAATATCAATCCGATGTCATTGACTTTTGTCAGAGGCTAATACGCGTACCTGCCCTCTCAGGTGAAGAAAAAGAAGTGGCAGACCTCTATCTCGAAGAGATGAAAAAATTAGAGTTTGACCATATCTTACGTGATGAATGGGGAAATGTTATCGGCATTGTTGAAGGCAATGAACCCGGACCGACAATTATGTATAATGCCCACTTAGACCACGTCGATACCGGAGACATCTCTGAATGGGGCGGCTATGATCCCTATGGAGCTGAGATAGATATTAATCAAATGGAAAATCAAGACTGTGATGGATATGAACAAGTTGAAGTTATACATGGGCGAGCGGCAGCAGATGTAAAAGCTGGGGGTGCTTGTCAGATATATTCAGGTAAAATTCTATCAGATCTTAAGAAAAAAGGCTATCCGGTAAAAGGGCGTTATATGTTTACAGGTGTTGTTCTCGAAGAACCGGCTGAACAATTAGGAATGATAAAACTGATTGAAGAGACTTTACCCAAAGAAGGATTAGAATTTGATGGCGTTGTCTCCTGTGAAGCGACATCACTCAAGATATATCTAGGACATCGTGGTCGCGTTGAGCTTAAGGTTACCCTATCCGGGGTCACATCCCATGGAAGTGCTCCATGGTTAGGCATTAATGCCGTCAACAAATCAACCAAGTTCATCGACCAAGTCGAAGCATATATAAAAGAAAACCACAAAACAGATAAGGACTTAGGCGATTCAAGTATCGCTTTGACAATTATTGACTGTACGCCGGGGGCTATGTGCATTGTTCCGGATCGTTGCAATATAACCTATGATCGTCGCTTTGTCCCAGGAGAAACTTACGACAAATGTGTTGAAGAAATCCAAAAAATAATCGATGATTTATCAGCAAAAGATCCTGATTTTAGAGCAACTGTAGAGATCGCAACCGTACCAAGGACGACCTATACGGGAAAAACAGTTGCCGTTCCTAATGTGAAAGAAGCCTGGAAAATAAGCAAAGAGCATCCATTTACCATGGCGGCGTCTCAGGGTATATCAAAACTTGGACAAGCCGTAAAATATGGATATTGGGATTTTGGAACTGACTTATCCGTTGTTGCCGGACGATATCATAAACCGGCCATTGGATACTCACCAATGCAAGAATTTTATTGCCACCGACCCATTGATAAGGTGCGTATTGATTACATGTTGAAAGCACTTGCAGGGAATGTTGGTATTTACCAAGAACTTGTTGAATTAAGTCAAGAAGCGTTTCAATTATAAGCAAAGAAAGGTGTGAAATAAATGCGTAAGAAAATTTATGAAGCTATTAGCGAATTATCAGACGAACTCTATGAAGATATGATTAAATTTACCCAAAAACTGATTCAGACACCAAGTATAAGTGGTGAAGAAAAAGTTGTTGCCGATTTGAACATGGCCGAAATGAAAAAATTAGGCTATGACGATATGTTTAGAGATGATCAAGGAAACGTTGTAGGAATTGTTAAAGGAAGCCAAGACGGTCCAACGATTATGTATAACTCCCATATGGACCATGTAAGTCCAGGCGACACGAATAATTGGGAAGGCTATGAGCCTTATGGCGGACTTATTGATATCTGTCAGGTAGATACACAAGAAAAAGAAGGTGAGCAGGCTGAGTGTATTCATGGACGTGCAGCCTCTGATGTCAAAGCTGGTGAAGCCGTTCAAATCTATGCCGGTGGATTACTGGTCAAATTAAAAGAAAAAGGATTCCCCATAAAAGGTGATTTTATGTTTACCGGTGTTGTTCAGGAAGAACCTGCAGAAATGGTCGGTATGCTACACCTCATCGATAAGACATTAGCAGAAAAAGGTTTAAGCTATGACGCAATGGTTTCGTCAGAAGCAACATCTTTAAAAGTATATTGTGGACATCGTGGCCGAATCGAGATGCTAGCTACCGTATATGGTCGAACATCTCACGGAAGTGCTCCTTGGCTAGGGGTCAATGCAATCTATAAAGCTATTCCTCTGATTACAAAAATAAAAGATGAACTCTATCCATCATTACCTAAAGACAGCGAATTGGGTCAAGCATCCATCTCTTTAAATATTATTGAATGTTCACCCGGAGCCCTTTCAATCGTACCAGATAAATGTATGCTATCCATTGATCGACGAACGCTTCCCGGAGAAACAACAGCAAGCGCCTTAAAAGAGATACAAGATATTATCGATGCGCTTGCCAAGGACGACCCTGAATTTAAAGCCGATGTTGTGGTGAAAAAAGCACTCGAAGTCTCCTATACAGGTATGGAATTTCAAGCAGAAAAAGTTATGAGTCCATGGAAAATATCAACAGAACATGCCTTTGTTAAAGCAGCAAGTGCAGGGTTAGAAGGCATTGGACAAGAGGTTAAATATGGCTATTGGGACTTTGGTACGGATGCAAGTAAAACTTGTGGCATTGACCGTAAGCCGACCATTGGTTATTCGCCGATGCAGGAACAATACGCACATACACCCTATGATAAAGTTCGAACTGACTTTATGAAGAAGGGACTTGAAGGTAATGTTGCTATTTTTCTTAACGTGACCGAAGCTGATGCAAGAGCGTTTGAAAAAGTTAAATGGTAACCAATGACGAAGTTGGTAAGGAGGTAGACCATGGATTTAATTATAAAAAATGGAACAATCGTCACATCTAGTGAAATATATAAAGCAGATATCGGTATTTTTAATGGTCGGATTGTTGCTATTGGAGAAACATTAACATCTGATGGGGCCATAGTGGTTGATGCAACCGATAAGATGGTACTCCCAGGAGCCATTGATGTGCATACCCATTTGGCAATGCCCTTTGGCGGGACAGTATCAGCAGATTCTTATTTAGCAGGTACTCGCGCTGCAGCCTGTGGAGGAGTAACGACAGTATTTGACTATCCCATGCAACGAAAAGGTATGTCGATTAAGGAAGTTATTGATTCCAAAAAAGCAATCTGTGAAGAAGAAGCATGTATCGATTATGCATTTCATTGTATTATTACAGACCTAAATGATGGTGAGATTATCGATGAGATGGAATCGGCAGTACAAGATGGAATCACAAGTTTTAAATGTTTTTTCGTTTATAAAAAAGAAGGTATGATGGTGGATGACGGAACCTTTGCCCGACTATTGCTAAAAGCCAAAGAAGTTGGAGCAATGATTAATCTACATGCAGAAAATCCGGATTTAATTGACTATTATGTGAATCAATTTAAAGCAGAAGGTAAACTGTCCCCTTGGTATCATTATTTGAGCCGACCGGAGTTTGTTGAGGCAGAAGCAGATAAGCGCGCGGTTCATTGGGCGAAGCACCTTAAAGCACCTCTTTACATTGTACATATGGCTAATAAAGAAGGACTTGAAGCAGTAATAGAAGCCAAAAAGGAAGGGAATAATGATATCTATGTCGAGACATGTCCACAGTACTTAGAATTTACAAATGCGGTCTATAAACGTGAAGACGGACGCAACTTTGTGTGTTCCCCACCTATGAAAGGACAAGAAAGTCAAGATGCATTATGGAAGGCAATTAAAAACGGGGATATTGATGTTGTAGCAACAGACCATTGTCCTTTCCAATCCTATGAAAAAGATTGGGGAAAAGACGACTTTACAAAAATTCCCAACGGATGTGCCGGCGTCGAAAATTTATATCCATATATGCTCTCAGCAGCAGGTGAGGGGAAGATTACCTATAATCGAGCAGTCGAACTTTGTTCGACAAACCCGGCCAAAATTTTTGGTTGTACCCATAAAGGCCATATTGCAGTAGGTAAGGATGCAGATATTGTTATTTATGATCCTCAAAAAGAATTCACCATATCTGTGGATACCATGCACTCCGATTATGATCATACAATATGGGAAGGAAAAACGCTCAAGGGGTATCCGGTGCAAACCTACTCACGAGGAAAACTTGTCTATGACAATGAACATTTTGTTGGAGAACCCGGATGGGGACAATTCATTCAACGCGCAAGGAGGATGTCCAATGAAGAAAAAAACAATATCTCGAGTGACCGCAGCTGAAGCCATCGATACTTGTCTTATGTGCTATAAGACACCTTGTACAGAAGCTTGTCCACAAGGACTAGATCCTGCTCGAGTAATTCGCGCATTACGATTTAAAAATACATGGGGAGCAGCAAATCGAGCACCGGACGAAGATGTGTGTATGCGTTGTGATACAAAAAGTTGTATGGAGGCTTGTTTAAAAGGAAAAATCAATAATTCGGTAGAGATTGATAAACTGATGACCTATAGTGGCCATTTAGATAAAAGTTATAATAAGAAAAAACTGAGCATTAATTTTTTGGGATTTGAATGTGAAAATCCATTTATTCTTTCATCATCTGTCGTAGCAAGTAACTATGAAATGGTTGCAAAAGCATTTGAAATGGGATGGGGAGGCGTTGCATTTAAAACTATCGGAACCTTTATTCCTAAAGAGGTATCCCCCAGATTTACTACAGACGGAGAGTATGGAAAAGCCTTTCGTGGATTTAAGAATATTGAACAAATATCGGACCATTCACTTGAAGAAAACATTGTGTTTTTAAAAAAGCTAAAGAAAAATTATCCATCGAAGCTTATCATCGTTTCCATATTAGGAACAGATGAAAAGGAATGGACATATTTAGCAAAGGTTATGACAGAAGCCGGAGTGGATATGATTGAATGTAATTTCTCTTGCCCCCACATGGCTGGGGATGGATTAGGGTCAGATGTTGGTCAAGACCCGGAATTAGTTGGTAAATATACCGCAGCGACGCGACGTGGAACCCATTTACCGATTATAGCAAAAATGACGCCGAATATAGGAAACATGGAGATTCCCGCAATTGCAGCTGTTGAAAATGGTGCAGATGGGATTGCAGCGATTAATACAATCAAAAGCATTATGAATGTGAATCTGGATGATTTTAGTTCAGAACCAAATGTTGAAGGAAAATCGGCAATAGGCGGTTATTCAGGAAATGCAGTTAAACCCATCGCATTAAGATTTGTTCACGACATGAAAAAACACGATAAGCTTGCCGATGTTCCAATTAGCGGTATGGGTGGAATTGAAACGTGGAAAGATGCAGCTGAATTTATTGCACTAGGATGTACCAATTTACAAGTAACGACATCTGTGATGCAGTATGGATACCGAGTAATCGAAGATTTGATTGATGGATTATCGACATATTTAGGTGAAAAAGGATTTGAAAATTTAGACGCCTTCGTTGGAAATGCACTTGAACATATTCTACCTGCAGATTGCCTAAATCGTCGAAGTATTGTATATCCAAAATTTGACCGGAAAAAATGCATTGGTTGCGGACGATGCTACATATCGTGCTATGACGGTGGACATCAAGCAATTGCAATGGACGGCAAGGGAAATCCAAGCTTAATACCGGACAAATGTGTTGGTTGTCATCTATGTAAGGTTGTGTGTCCGGCAGAAGCTATTAGCGCCGGAAAACGTATGGAGGTTATTTTATGAATGTACCGGAACTGCAAATAAAAAACGTAAGCAAAACATATACCAATAACAATGGAGAAGAAATCCATGCACTTACCGATGTAAGTTTAGATATCCGCGAAGGAGAATTCATCTGCTTGTTAGGACCGTCGGGATGCGGAAAAAGTACCCTGCTTCGAATTATTGCCGATCTCTTAGAGCCCACTACAGGTCAAGTATCCATTCACGGTTTAACACCAAGGGAAACCCGATTACAACAAAAATATGGCATTGTTTTTCAACAACCGGTACTTTATGACTGGCGTAATGTTCGCCGTAACGTGTGTATGCCTATGGAGATTATTGGAGTTCCCAAGAGTGAAAGAACGGCTCGAATTGACCGTATGTTAGATTTGGTTGGACTTGAAAAATTCGGGTTAAAATATCCCTTTGAACTATCCGGAGGTATGCAACAACGTGTAGGTATTGCAAGAGCATTAGCCTTAGAACCAGAGATTCTTCTTATGGATGAGCCTTTTTCAGCATTGGATGAATTTACTCGAGAAAAACTCAATGAAGATTTGCTTGCGATTTGGGGAAAGACAAAGACAACAATTATTTTTGTTACCCATAATATTCCTGAATCTATCTTTTTATCTGATCGTGTTGTTGTATTATCACCGCATCCGGGAAGAGTATCTGCTGTTGTAGATATAGATTTACCGAGACCAAGAACAGCAGCACTAAGAGAATCCCCGGAATTTTATAACTATATAGCAAAAATCAGGCATAGTTTTGAGGGGGTGTGAGTATGGAATTAACCAGAAAAGACCGCCGTATCGTAACCGGAGTATGGCTCCTTAGCATTATCGTTTTGTGGGAACTCCTATCCGCTTTTTTATTATATGTGGTTCAAGATAATATGGCTTCATCTAAATTACCCTTTCCTCATGACGTTCTTATGACCTTTATCAGCGAATGGCAAACCCTCCTTGTAGCAGGGATAGTCACCTTATCTCGAGCAGGTCTCGGATTTACAATTGGTGGTCTAATCGGAATCACCTTAGCCGTTATTATGAGTCTTTCAAAAGTTGCAGAAAAGATTGCCTTTCCATATCTCATTGTATCTCAGATGATACCGGTACTTGGATTGGCACCGATTATTTTTAATATTGTAAGAGATATGAATATGTCTCGTATTGTTATTGCTGCTTATATCACCTTTTTTCCCGTAGCTGTTAATATGCTCAGTGGTTTTAAAAGCGTTGAAGAAGAAAAGAAAGAACTCATGCGTTCCATTGCAGCGAATCGAGTGGACATTTATCTAAAACTGATGTTTCCTTATTCCTTGCCCTATTTATTTACAGGACTTAAAATTGCAGCCCCAATGGCGGTAACAGCTTCTATTTTAGTTGATATGTTAGGTTCCAAAAGCGGTATCGGAGTGAAGATTCTTTATTCACTGTATTCCAGCTCTTTTGATATATTTTGGGCATCTGTATTTACAAGTGCATTTATGGGAATCCTTAGTTATAATATCGTTATTTTTGCTGAACGTCTTATGATTCCATGGAAAAACGTAACAACGACGAAAGTAGGTGATAAATAATGCGAGAACGTATAATGCGATTTTTTTGGCCGATCTCTTTTGGTATTTTGCTTTTACTTTTATGGGAATTCGGAGTAGTGCATCACTTACTTGATTTAAAATCTTTCCAATTGCCGGTTCCGTCAGAAATTGCAACAAGCTTATTTGAAAACTATAAACAAGCCTTTCGTGATATGTTTATCACGGTTAGTGGCGCACTTATAGGACTTGCTATCGGCTCATTTTTAGGATTTTCTATTGCAGTGGTAGCGACCATTTTTCCAAAATGGGGATTTGGAGGAATGATTTTGGTAACTGCCCTTAATGCGGTTCCAATTGTTGCTCTATCGCCAATTATGAATCTTTGGTTTAGAACAGGAATGTTACAAAAGATTGGTGTAGTAACCGTAGTGTGTATGGCAGCCATGGCGATTAATGCTTATTATGGTATGAATGATTTAAAACCATTTTCTATCGATTTAATGCATTCAGCTGCAGCTAGTCGCTGGCTCATCTTTAAAAAACTGCGTTTACCCAATTGTTTACCAAATGTATTTACAGCATTAAGAATAAATATTGCATCTTCCATTATCGCGGCAATTATTAGTGAATATTTTGCAACATCAACCGCTGGATTGGGATTTGGAATCAAAGATAATTTGCGAAAAGCAGAAATGGCAATGGGATGGTCCTATATTGTTGTTGCTTCCTTAGCCGGAGTTATCTTATATCTATTCATTGTTTTGGTAGAGCGCGATGTCATCAAATGGCACGCTTCACAAAGATAAATCAACGATTTTTTGAATTAGAAAGGAAGATAATTATGAAGAAGAAAATAATGACGTTACTATTAGCATTGACCATGATTTTATCACTCGCACTAACACTAACAGGATGTACAACAGAAGAGGCATCATCATCTGACGGCGCCGCGTCAACACAAGCAGAGACAGCATCTGTTGAGGAGGCAGAAGAAACAGCTGAAGAGCCAACGGAAGAACCTCAAGAACTTGTTGACATGACCTTACAGTTAAAATGGCTACCTCAATCTCAGTTCATGGGATACTACGTTGCCCAAGAAAAAGGTTATTATGAAGACGAAGGAATCAATATAGAAATACTTCCTGGTGGAAGTGATATTATTCCGGAGCAACAAGTATATAATGGTGTAGCAGATGTTGGTGTAACATGGGTTTCAAGTTTGTTGAAATATCAGTCTCAAGGGTGGGAATTAGTCCACGTGGGACAGCCATTTCAAAAGTCAGCTATGTTATTGGTATCTAAAGCAGAGGCAGGAATAGAATCACCGGCAGATCTTGCAGGAAAGAAGGTATCTAATTGGTTTGGCGGTAATGAATATGAGATTCTTGCATTGCTTGAATCAAACGGATTAACGCCAGGTGAAGATCTAGAACTTGTTCAACAGGACTTTACTATGAATCAGCTAATGAATGATGAAGTGGATGCTGCATCAGCCATGACCTACAATGAGTATGGATTATTATTAGGAGCAGGCTATACAAACGACGAACTAAATGTGCTAGATATGAATGATGAAGGCGTGGCCATGTTACAAGATTGTCTGTTTGTAAGTGAAGAGTGGATTGCAGAGAATGAAGACCTCTACGTTCGATTCTTACGCGCATCAATAAAAGGCTGGGCAGATGCAAGTGCAAATCCGGATGCAGCAGGTGAAGTTGTATACAATGTAGATCAATCTGTATCCAAAGAACATCAAATCTATATGGCAGGTGAGATTGCAAAACTCGTGGTACCGGAAGGTTTTGACCCGGCAAACATCGGTTATACAGATATGGAAGCTATGCAACAAACAGCTGATCTAGCATTAGAGTATGGCTTGTTATCAGAAGAAGCAGACTTAAGTGAAGCTTTTGTAAACATAAGCTATTGGGAAAGTGCAACCAAATAAGGAAGCAAAACCTCAAGAACACAGTCATATGCTTTTGACCACAGGTGGATAGAATAGGGGTCTAGAACTGTAAAAAAAGTGTGAACAGAAATTGTTCACACTTTTTTTGGTATAAACTTGAAAAAAAAAACAGGAGTGATATAATAATAGTTAGAAAGTTAGAAAGTTAGAAAGTTAGAAAGTTAGAAAGTTAGAAAGTTAGAAAGTTATAAAAAGGAGGCTAAATATGTTAGCAAAGATAAAAGCCAAAAATCAACTTACAATACCGACAGAAGTCATGAAAAATTTGCATTTAAATATTGGTGATGATGTAAATATTGATATTGTAAGTAATCGTATCATTATTTCTCCCGTTATTTTAATAGAAAGAGAATTTTGGAATGAAAAAATGGCAAGTGAAGTTAAAGAAGAATATGAACATTATCTAACAAACAAAAAAGAATACAAAGTCTATGATAATATTGATGACTTGTATGATGATCTAGATACTGAAGAGAATTAGATATGAAATATTCTTTGCAGTACACAAAAGTTTTTAAAAAAAAATATAACAAACTTCCTGAGCTAATAAAAATAAAAACGAAAAAAACATTACATATTCTTTCTGAAAATCCAAGTTATCCAAGCCTCAGAACGAAGACAAATTATTCATGGAGTAATTATTTGAAAGTAAAAGTATATGAATGTAGTGTGAATATGGAATACAGAATAATCTTTACGTACGAAGAAGGTTCCATAATTTTGTTGCAAGCAATTGGAAAGCATGAAATTGTGGATAAAAAATAGCCTATGCATTTAAATAAGGAAGCAACACTTCAAGAACACGTGCATATGCTTTTGGCCATAGATGAATACCTTCAACCGTATAATCTTCACGTAAAACACCATCATCATTAAGTAAGCACGTATTCACATCAATATATCGGGCATTGTTTTTGGAAGCCAACAAAGACAATGCCTTATTTGCTTTATTAATGCTTGCATTCGTTCTTGAAGCAAAGATAAAGGCTTTTTCCTCCTCGGGAATAAAGCTTTTTTTGTCCGCATTGACCGGATAATAAGACAACATATAGACTTGGCATTGAGGAAGTTTATCATGGATTAAATCAAGAACTTTTTGGTATTTTGTCATCAAGGTATTTTGATCATAGGTAGGAAGACCGATATCATTTGACCCTATATTGATAAAAAGTTTCGAAGGTTCTAAATCAAAAATCAAAGTATCTATGTTTTCCAAAAACTCATCAATAACAAAACCCCCAACGCCTCGATTATAAATACTTTGATTTGGTAATAATTCATTGATGGGAAATTGTTCAGCTAAAGAGGAGCCGGTAAACAGAATCTTTCCTTTATCAACATATGCATTTAGTTGCCGATAACATTCGATTTTATTTGTTTGTTCAATCTTTTGAAATACTTGCATTTCTTTATTCATTATGCGGCCTCCTGAACATGTAGGATATTTTGACGGTCATATTTTAGGTTTCTAAAATATAAGGCGATATCTGTTGCCACCATGACAAAGTTAATCACGTAAAAAATAAGTACATAATTAACATTAGCCTGTAAGAGTTTGCTTGTAATACCAAAGCCATAACCCATGAGGATGAAGCAGCTAAAAAGCAAACTTTTTCCTTTGGCTGTTTTGGAACGATAGGATTTGATAATGGATAGAGGCCAAGAGATTCCAAAACTGATGACCATTAAAGATTCAAATAATTGTGACATAATCATGTCCTCGCTTTCGATGAATATATTTATTATTAGTGTATGAGAAAAACCATTGTTTGTCCAATAGAAAAATGATAGTATATATATAACGTAGATGTTATATAAAAATCGAATAAAATAAGTAGGGAAGTGAAAATATGGAGCTATTACAATTAAAATATTTTTGCCTGGTTGCAAAATATGAAAACATGACCAAAGCCGCTAAAGAACTGCATATCGTGCAACCGGCAATTAGTCAATCCATTCGAAGATTAGAAAAAGAAATGGGGGTTCAGCTCTTTGATCGAAAAGGGAAGAATTTATCCTTGAACAAGGCAGGCAAGTATCTTTATGAAACCTTACCGGATATAATCAACACACTTGACTCCTTAAAAAATGAGGTCAATAAGATTGTTGAAAAAGAAAAACAAAAGATAGCCATCTTAGTTGAGGCCTCTTCAAGTGTTATGCCCAACTTGATTTCTTCATATAAAGCCGACCATCAAGGCATTAAATTCAGTCTGTTAAATCAAGATTCCGATCAATGGGACCTTTGCATCACCGCACAAATCAGCGACGAAAAAACTCAAGAAGGCGATATTGTTTTGCTTGAAGAAGAAATCCTTCTAGCAAGCGATGATGAAAAATACCGTGAGCTTACACAGATTAATCTTAAGGAATTAGAGAATCAAGAATTGATTGGATTAAGAAAAGGAAATATTTTTAGAACAATGACAGACAATTATTTAGATCAACTAGGAATTCAGCCAAATTATTCCCATGAAAGTGATAATCCTGCCATGGTTAGAGAAATTATTGATGCTTTAGGTGGCTATGCATTTTATCCGGAAAAAACGTGGGGAGACATTCATAATCCCAAAATAAAAACTTTACATATCTGCAATGGAAGCTTTCGGCGTAAAATAATTTTAAAGATAAAACCAGAAAAGCCGAGTCAAGTGCTCCAAGAGTTAATTGAGTATATGGTGCAATATTATTCTGAGATATGAGCAGATCAAGGGAACTATAAAAGCGTGAGTTTTGAAAAATCGATTTTACCATCACTATCAAGAAGTGTATCATCGGCATGAACATATTCAACTTTTCCGACAAACATTTCATGAGAACCGGTTACAATGGAGTCAACGATGGTGCATTCAATATTAACGGGACAATCAGATAATATTGGTGCGTTAACAACTTTTCCGTTTTCGGTATTGACCTTTTTAACCTTTAATTTATCTTCATCGCGTTTACTCACACTGCCTAAGTAATCAAAAGTTTCTTTGTAATCGTCAGTAGCTAGGTTAACAACAAAGCAACCGGATTCTTTAATCAATTTATATGAGTAACGTGAAGGTACAATCCCAACCATAACCATTGGAGGGTCATAACTACAATTGCCGCAGTAACCTACTGCAAGTGCGTTTTCTTCTCCGTCTAAACCACGACATGATACTAAAACTTTTGGTGACGGTTGTAAGGCGCCTTTTTTTTGTGCTTCTTTTTTTATCATCATATTTACTCCTATTCTAAAACTTTGTTAATGTCATATGCCAATAAATAGTATAGCGCGAAGAGGAAAGACTGTCAAACTTTTTTAATCCCCTTCAGGGATGACACTATCATAGTTAAATGAAGGTGTACTTGGCTCTGAAGAACGATATTCAAATGGTCGGTCTTCGTTCAACAAAATGGCAGAAGCAAGGAAAGAACCATCTGCATGATAAAGCGTAATCCAATTATTATTCACAACGCCAGTGAAGGAACCATGTTCTTTAAGTTCTCCATAATACGTTTGTGTCGTGGAATCATAACGGTAAGTACCAAAGGATATATAATATTTTTCTAGATAGATGCCATCTTCATAATACATCTGTACTTGATCATAGCGGCCTTCAACGACATATCCTTCAACAAAGCTATAGACATAGTCGGTTGGTGTATTATCTTCCTTGTATATTTGGAAGAAGGCTAGATCCGGATTAAATTCGTCAGATGCGGTGACGTCGAGTACGGTACACGTCCATGTATCTGAACCAACGAGATTACCCTCTTGATCACTTACCATAACTTGAGCAGTATATGAACCGGGCTGGTCAAAGCTTGTTTTAAATTCACGCCCACCCTCTTGGTCAAAATAGTCATTGATAATCCAACGATAGGAATAGTTGCCTTTATCGGGAATCACATCAGCGGTGTAGGAAATCTCTTCGCCGATACCTAGGGTATCTGTATTTGCAGTCAAATCAACACGTTCTGCAACTTTTAAGCTGACAACCGGACTGTTGGGGCCCATAACTTTGGTATCCGTACTTGTTAATTCATTATAAAACATGTCAAAGTTCCCGGTAATGGTGCTTTGACTCGTTGCTTTAGTATGTTCAATATTATAAATAGCATCATTGGCATAAATACTTTCATTTAGAGCTTGCTTATCATAGGACGTATTTAGTTCAAAATCTCTTTCTTCGGTTTCAAAGCTATAAATATCCCCGTTGGGACAACGGATCGAAACTTTATAGGCGTCAACATAGCCTTGTTGATAAAGAACAGATTCTTCAAGATGAATGCGTAAATTCCACATAGTCTCTGTGATTTTGTTGAAATCCATGCCCGGAATACTAGGTGGATACATAGCAAATACATCGTATTCACGACGGATATCTTCATCGTAGTTATAATTGATGCCTTGCAAATAAAGAGAATGCTTATTGGCTGTGCTTGCAAATCCCAAATCTAGGTCAAAGGAGGAACTGGATAGATCATTTGGCTGGTGAAGGTGTTTACTTTTGACGGATCCGTTTTCAGCAGATAATGCATTGAGACTGAAACCTTCCACTAAACCAATAAGTGCATCTGTTTTACCACGTAAGACAAATTTGACTTGTTGAGAATCCGCATCACTAATCATAAGTCGTCGCACGTCGGCTGAGAGAGATTCATAATCCTTTGTTAAGCGTGTAAAGGGTTGAGTCACGCTAAGGCTTACCGGACTAGGCAAGGCAGGTGAAGGATTACTGATTAAATGATATCCACTGAGAAATTCCTGTCCATAAGAAGCACAAAATTCATGATAAAGTGTTTCGAAACCATAGTTGCTCTTGCTTGTTGTCTTAACTAAGGTTTGCCTAGAATCTCTAAGTTCAGCATATTTTTGTAAAGCGTAGGGAAGATAGTCATTTGCTGACTTGCCTGTCGAAGCGGCGTATTGATGACTAATATATTCGATAAGCATTGCATAGGCGTATCCTTGGTTTTGCAAGGAAATCACATCATTATATCCATTAGCATAAGCTAGATTTTCTTGACAATAGTTGATGTTTTGTTGGCTAATAAGCATTGGATCGGATGTTATGATTTGCTTTTCTTCGAAAAATTCACGTGCCTGTTTTTCCACGGCAACAGCGGTGGCTTCAAAGAACCAGGTATCTTTTTCACGTTCCATGGAAAACGTACCAAGATATCGGACTTGACTCGTATGAAAAAGCTCGTGCACAAGGGTAGGTAGCATGGTGTCTGTCCAGTGCTTCATAGCAGAAGAACGAGGAAGAGGAGCACTTTCAATATTAACCATGACATAGGGTTGCTTGCTGATCGGATTACGACATTGGGCTTGATTTGATGCTTCGCCGGGCCACCTGTCATAAGCAATGATGTGCATATCATTATATTTTTTGAATCCGCGTCCACCATTTTCAGGGGAGTTAAAGAGATACTTATCGGCAAGCGTCAATTGACTTGCAAGTGCTGCAATTTCTCCGGGATAGAGATTATTCATTCGCCATTGCTTGTCATCTAATAGTTTTTGGGCTTCTAAAAAATCCCTATCTTTTTGTAGTTGCGTCCAAAGGGCTTTCATTCCACTGGGGTTTTCCATGAGAAGTTTGATGTTATTTGCAGTTACCCCAATCTTGTTATTTTCAAGTGCCTGAATAAGAAGGTTGGTGACACGCTTCACTTCTGTAGGGTTACCGGGAGCCATACGCGCCGGATAGTAGATGGTGTATCCATTGACGTCATCAATATCCAACCAGCCGGTTGACATTAAGTCCGTATCAAGACTCCAATCATCATGAATATAACCTTCTTTTTGTAAAGTATCATGGGTAACTGCAATGGCCGGCAAGACAACAGTGAGTCCAACGGCTAAGGCAATCCAAAAATGAGAAGATAAGCCCAGGATTATCTTACAATTTCGTTCGGTTTCAATAAAAATGGATCCATCCTTAACAAAAGACGGTAGGCGGTAAGTAGAACCATCTTCTTCAACACGATAAACGCTCAGATGACCATACATGGATTCGGGAACGTTGAATTCAACCAAATCCATAGTAAGACTTAATGCACCGGGAAATATTTCACTTGCTTCCATGCCAGAATTTATATCAATACCTGCGAGAGGAAGGAAAGTAGTCGCATGTATATCTTGAGCTACAGCTTGGATTTGTGAATCGTCAAGTCGTTCAACAGTAAAGGTTCGATCTCGGTCCAAGGCGTTTTCCTCAGCAGAGATTGTCACGCCAGATAAGGGAGTGATAGAAAATTCGGCACTGCCGGATATAGCAAGAGGTTCAGGGTTAAATGTAATTGGCGTGTCATCAAAGCCCATGGGTAAATGAGGTATGACAAGATAGCGAATCATTGTAAACAAAAGAGCAACGATAAGAATACCTGCAACAAGAGGAATCCAAAGTTTCTTCTTTTTTGTAGTCGGTTGAATCGGAGCAGGAGCAGAGTGAATCAACTGCGTGCCACATTTTGGACAAAACTTACTGCTTGCTTGGAGGTTTGCTCCACAATATTTACAGAAATTAGCCATAGATACCTCCTATATATAAACATCTCATTGTGAAAAAAATATGAGTATATTTTACCACAAGGATAGAAGAAAAGACAGATAGTATATATAATCTTTCATTTTGCCATGTTAATCCATTATTGAATCATCTATAATTAATGTATACAAACAAATATGCGAATTAGGAGGATATAGGAATGAAATCATTATATGTGAAGCGAAAAACACCGATTATGGGATGGGCCTCATGGAATAATTACCGAATACATATCAATGAAACATTGTTAAAAAAACAGGCAGATGCATTGGTGAAAACAGGACTTGCAGAAGTCGGCTATACCTATTTTAATATTGATGATGGATTTTTTGCCGGACGTGATGGAGAGGGGAATATTCAGTCACATCCCAAACGATTTCCAAGTGGTATGAAATCGATGGCAGACTATATTCATAGCTTAGGTTTAAAGGCCGGAATATATTCTGATGCAGGTGAAAACACATGTGCACACGTCTATGATAATCCGGAGGGTAACTGTGATGGCCTTGGGGTTGGACTATATGGACATGATGAAGAGGATCTAAACATGTATTTACTAGATTGGAATTACGATTTCATCAAAGTCGATTGGTGTGGAGGCTTGTCCATGGGATTGGATGAAAAAAAACGTTATCAGGCGATTGGGAAAATCATTGAGGACATTCGACAGAAAAAGGGCCAAGATGTTATTTATAATATCTGTAGATGGAAATTTCCCGGAGAGTGGGTTGTTGACATAGCAGATTCTTGGCGGGTTTTTGCAGATATTGACCTATCTTTTGACAGCATCCTTAAGCAGATTGATGCCGTCAAACCCTTGTCAAAATATCATGGTCCAGGGCATGTGAATGATTTGGATATGCTTCAGGTTGGACGTGGATTAACCTATGAAGAAGATAAGACACATTTTGCCATGTGGTGTATGATGTCTACGCCATTAATGTTAGGTAATGATTTGTCGACAATTTCTCAAGAAACATTATCGATTGTGACGAATAAAGAGCTTATTGCAATCAACCAAGATTCAGGTTGTCGTATGGCCTATATGGCATTAAAAGAAGGGGAAATCGAATACTGGATCAAAGATTTAGGAGAAGTAGGGTCAGGTAAAAAAGCTGTCGCAATATTAAATCGAGGGAAAAGCAATGCTGAAGTAGAGATTCCATGGAAAGCACTCGATTGTAAAAATATATCTAGACTACGTGATTTGTGGGAAGGTGTTGAACGAGAAGTTTTGGATACATATAAGGTAGATATACCTAAACACGGAACCAAAATGTTTGTGATACAATAGTTATATAGCAAAGAATTCAATAGTTATGGAGGACCTTGATGAAAGCAAAATTTGTAATGATTGGTTATGGTTGGCGGGCTGATTTTTTTTACCGGATTGCAAAATATTTACCGGATCGATTTAATATCTGCGCTGCCGTTCTTCGAACAAAGGAAAGAGCAGAGGAAGTTGCCCAAAAGGAAGGTGTTTTTGCGACAGATCATTTAGATGAAGCCCTAGCAACAAATCCGGACTTTGTCGTATTGTGCCTTCCAAGATCTATTGTCAAAGAGTATTTACACATCCTCATGGAAAAAGATATTCCTGTCTTATGCGAAACGCCTCCGGCGAAAGACATTGATGAGTTAAACGCTTTATGGGAATTAAAGGAAAAATATAAGGGCAGGGTCCAAGTTGCAGAACAGTATTATGTGCAACCCTTATATGCGGCTTGGTTGAAGGTCATCGAAGATGGACTTCTTGGACAAGTGTCAAATATGACCCTATCCTCAGTCCATGCATATCACGCCGTGAGTATCTTTAGAAAAATGTTAGGTGTGGGTTTTGAAAATTGTACAATTCGTGCTAAACAATACGAATTCGATGTAACGGAAACCGGTTCAAGACAAGGCGTGTTACGCACCGGAAAAGTAAAAAAAGCCACAAGACAAATAGCAACACTTGAGTTTGAAAGCGGAAAAGTCGGATTTCTTGATTTTTCAGGAGAGCAATATGCATCTTTGATTCGAACACGACGATTAAATATTCAAGGCCATCGTGGCGAAATTAACAATCTGACTCTTCGATATCTCAACGACCAAAATATAGGAGTTACCATGGAGCTAAATCGTATCGATGATGGCGTATATAATAATAAAGATTGGTCCCATCAAGGAATCATGCTAGGAAGTTCTTTTGTATATGAAAATCCGTTTCCTCATGCTAGGCTCAATGATGATGAGATTGCAATAGCAACATGTTTACTGAATATGAAAACATATGTGACGACAGGTGAGGGCGGATATTCTCTCCAAGAAGCCCTTCAAGATACCTATATCGGATTTATGATTGAAGAGGCCAATAAATCGAATCAAATAATGGAAACAAAAACACAAAATTGGGTATAAATATAATCGCTGTACAAATAATTTTTTCTAATACTTGACTTTGAGTGAACTTTAGCTTGTATAATAATTGATATAACAATATTATAAAAGGAATAGGTGGAAACATGACGCTAAAAAAAGACTCAATGATTATTTATGCTGCTCAAAGTGCGCTATTATGGTCTTGTATACCAATCTTATGGACTTACTTACCGATATATTTTGACCTTAATGGATACAGTTCAACCCAGATTGGACTAATCATGGCAATTAACCCACTAATGGCAGTGCTAACACAGACCTTCTTCGGACATAAAGCAGATATGGCCAGCTCTAAGAACAAAGTGTTTGCCTTTCTTATGGTTGGTACTATAGCTTCTATACTTTTGTTACCTATGAGTAGTGTTTTTGCCTACGCTTTAGCACTTGGGACGATATTATCCGTGTTTCAATCAGCCCTTATTCCAATATCAGAGAGTATAACGCTGGAAAGATTAGAGATAAAGGGTAAAGCTTATGGTCCAGTTAGATTAGCAGGTACTTTTGGTTTTGCCATTGCATCTGTTATTGCCAGCCTACTGATTGAAAGTGAAATAAAAAATATATTCTATTTAGTAGCAATCATAGGAAGTTTAAATATTTTGTTAGTTTTTCGAATCCCCAGAGTTGTGGGGCATGAAGCTGACAGCCACAAAGCGTCCATTGGTGAGATTTTCAATGATAAACAACTAGTAGTATTTTTAATATTTTCATTGATTGCTATGTTGGCAATGATTTCTTTTATGACATTTTCCCCATTGTTTTTTTTGGCATTAGGTGGAACCAAAGGGCAGTTAGGCTGGATCTTTTTCCTATCGGCTGTGAGTGAACTACCATTTCTGTTGAATGCAGAGAAAATTATTAATAAACTAACGATTCAAGGTACCTTAGGTTTATCTATGGGGATTATTGGATTAAGAGGTATCTTAGTTTTTTTTATAGAAAGTTCTTGGTTAATGTTCCCGTTAGCCTTATTAAATGGGGCTACATTTATTGTTTTTGCCTACAGCTTGGCTGTATATATTAATAGAACAGTGAAAAAGGAACTGCGAACGAGAGGTCAGACAGTTCTTGGAGTCTCTACATCTTTTGGAAGGATTATAGGTGCTCTAATTGGCGGGCTGATGGTAGATGCTATGGGTCTTAAAAACACCATGTTTTTTTCAGGTCTAGTATGTGTGGGCGCTATTTTTTGGTATATCTTTATGCTAATTAGTCTTAAAAAAAAGAGTTTGAAGGTTATCAAAGAGGGCATTTACTAGGCATTTAGACAATCAGTATAAATCAGATAATAGACATAATAAAAAGTAACGCAATTAATTAACAATATCAAGATACAGAATATGTTAATCAATGAAGATTGTAGTTAAGGAGGTATATTATGAGTGATTTTACAGACAGAGCAAGAGGTGCACTTATGGGGGCATTTATCGGTGAAGCACTTGGTGTTGGCCCTCACTGGTACTATGATTTGGATGAATTGCATAAGGAATACGGAACATGGATTGATGACTATACAGAGCCCAAGCCCGATCGTTATCATCATGGCGTAGAGGCCGGCGAACTCTCCCAGCAAGGCTGGATTATCCAAGAAATGGCAAAATATCTGATTCGAAACAAGGGATATGATGAAGCTTCTTTTTGTACCATGATGGATGAGATTATACTGCCTCAAGTTTCATCAGAACCTATGGGTGGACGCGGTGGATATACAAGTCAAGTCATGCGACATTTATATGAGAGTCGAATTGAAAAGGGATTGCCTTGGTCCCAAGTTGCAGGCATCGGTGATACCACGGAATCCCTTGAACGAAATATTCCAACGGCCATATACTATGCAAAAGATATGAAAAATCTTTGTGCAAGCATTACGCAAAATACGGCTTTAGCACAAAGTGATAACGTCACAGGCTCACTTTCAGTGGCATTCAATGTTGTGCTTGCCACTTTAATTAACGGAGAAGCTCTTAATGGAGATATCAGTAAAAAGTTAATGGATAAAGTGCATTCAGGAGAATTGCCCTTTCATGCAGTGACATTGAATGATTTAGAAGCTCCAAAAATCGGAGAAAAAGCAAAATCCAATGTGGGTCTATTTGCCTCGCCGGATGCCTTATTATCCCCTGGATATATGGCAAGAGCTGCCAATGATTCAGATATCATCATTGAACCGGCATGGAAAGCATCCATTGTCTATGGGATGCCCTGTGCAATCTATCATATGCTTCCGACAGCTTACTACTTAGCAGCCAGATTCAAAGATGATTTTGAATCCGGTGTCTTACATGCTATTAATGGCGGTGGGCAAAATCAAGTGCGGGCCATGTTAACAGGTGCATTAATAGGAGCACAAGTAGGCTTGTCCAAAATACCTCAACGCTTTATTGAGGGACTCAAAGACCATGAAGAACTTTTGAAAATTAGTGAACAATTGGTTGCAAAGGAGGATTAAAAGTTGACTTACCCTATTGAATAGGGTATCATGTAAATGGGAGAATAAATATGACAAGAGAATTTATTAGAACGAAAGAATTTGAGAAATGTTGGAAACAACTAAAATTTGATGAACAAAATATGATTGAGCTAGAGACATTTCTTTGTTTGACTCCAGAAGCGGGAAGCTTAATACAAGGAACTGGAGGATTAAGAAAACTTAGATGGGCGTTGCCGGATACTGGGAAAAGTGGAGGTATTCGTGTTGTTTATGTAGATTTTGCGTTTTATCAGAAGATATATTTGATTTCAGCATATCCAAAATCAGAAAAAATTAATTTGACAAGAGAAGAATGTAATCAAATAAAAAAGTTTATAAAATCACTTAGCGATGAATTAGAAAGGTAGTGATAAGATGGATGTTTCAAAGAGTATTCTACGAGGTTTGTCAGAAGCTGTTGAATATGAAAAAGGGAATCAATCCAAGGCTACAAGAAGTAGAGTTGAAATTGCTGAACTGCCAAGTTATCATGGCGTAAAAATCAAAGAAATTAGAATGAAAAAAAAGCTAAGCCAAGCGGCCTTTGCAAAAGTAATAGGTGTTTCAGTTAAAACGGTAGAAGCATGGGAAGCAGATCGAAATATTCCGTCTGGTCCTGTTCAAAGACTTCTAGATATGATTGAAAGAGAAGAAAATGTACTGGAAAATAGTAATATACTTCTTTTGAAGTAGAGTGTAGTGGACAATTCACGTCAAGATTTTAATCCCGCCTTGTCTTATAATGATATTAGAGGTGATCGAGTGAAGGAAAGTGAAGGAATACAAGCCGTTCGAATGATGCAAGAATTTATCCAAGATCATTTAGATGAAAAAATCACACTGCGCCAGATTGCAGCCCATGTGGGATATTCACCCTGGTACTGTATCCGTTTCTTTAAGGAATATACAGACAAAACCCCTTTTGAGTATCTACGCATGCTACGGTTGACGGAAGCGGCCAAAAAACTTCGAGATCAAGACTGTAAGATTATCGATGTAGCCTATGATTTTTACTTTGAATCTCAGGAAGGTTTTACCCGTGCTTTTTCCAAGCAATTTGGTATTACACCCAAGCAATATTCCTTAAAAAAACCACCGGTTAAGTGGTTTATTTCCTTTCCGGTATCACCCCAAAATGTACAAGAGAAAGGTGAGACGACGATGAGCAAAAAAGATGTAGCAACAATATTTACTCAGGTTATTGAAAAACCCGAGCGAAAGATGTTAATTAAACGAGGTGTCAATGCAAAGGAGTATTTTGCCTACTGCGAAGAGGTCGGATGTGATATCTGGGGTCTATTATGCAGTGTCAAGGAAGCTCTAGACGAACCGGTTGGTATGTGGTTGCCAGACCAATACCGACCGGCAGGAACATCACAGTATGTTCAAGGCGTTGAAGTTCCAATGGACTATAAGCAACCGATATCGGAAGGAATGGAACTCATTACACTAAAGCCATATCATGTGATGATTTTTCAAGGACAACCCTACGATGATGACAACTTTGAAGAAGAAGTGATGTTAGTCAAAGAAGCCATTGACCGTTACAATCCAACCCTATACGGATTTGAATGGGCAGACGAAGAAGGTCCGAGTTTTCAATATGAGCCTCAAGGCGATCGAGGATATATCGAGGGCAGACCAGTAAAAAAAAGAAGCTAAAAAAACAATAATTCAATGCATGTAAAAGCAGAGTGTATGGTTAGATATACTCTGCTTTTTTCCTGTATAAGGTTAGATTATATTGACAAAAGCCAAGCAATTGTGGTTAGATTAATAAATAAAAGCAAGGAGGAATAATGATGCCATATTATATTCGAACAAGAACAAAGGATGAAGCGTTTGAACACATAGATGTGCTTATAAGCCGATTAAAAGAACTCGTGGCAGAAGAGCAAAAGGAAGCCAATTTTGTGGTTGTTGAAAAGGTCGATGGAGGATATATGGAAGTTGCCTTAGGACTAGGTGGCTTGAGCATTATAAATTATACACCGGAAGATGAAGAGGAGCCATCCATTGTCACATGCAATGCAACGATTGACCGAGCTAAGAGTGATGAGATAAGAATCAAAGATTTGAGCGAAGAAGACTATCAAGCATTTTCTTCGAATACAATCCCAATGGAACAAGCTCTTCAGGTCGTGCGACGATATCTTGAAGGAGAATCGTTCACAGACCTTTGCGACTGGTACATGGCATAAAGGAGGAAGATCGTATGTTACATTTTGGAATGCCCACACTTTTAGAGTTAGACGGATTAGAAGCCAATGCAAAATTTTGCCATGAGCATGGATTGAAATTTGTTGAGATTAACATGAACGTACCGGACTACCAAGTCGAGGTTTTAGACAAAGACTTTTTGCTGGAGTTGATGGACAAATATCAGATTTACTTCACCTTTCATATGGCCGATAATATGGATATTGCCAACTTTCAGGAAGAGGTACGAAAGGTCAATGTCGACTTGGTCATTAAAACCCTTGAATTTGCCGAGTCTATAGGAAGCCCCATTGTCAATATGCATATGCAAAAAGGGGTCTACTTCACCATGCCAACAGAAAAAATCTATATATACCAGTCGTATATCGATCGTTATATGTCCTATGTAGAAAGCTTTGGAAATGTCATGAATCAAGTACTAAAAGGTAAAGAAGTCAGCCTTGCTGTGGAAAATACTGGGGACTTTGACCGTGAGTTTATGCGGGCGGGAACCTTGAATCTGATTGAACGCCCACATATTGTTATGACCTATGATATCGGCCATGATTATTCTTTTGGCAATGACCGGGAATTCATTATTGAACATCTGGATAAAATACGACATATGCATATTCATGATGCCATTGGAGAAGATCATCACTTGGCGCTTGGAAGCGGAGAGATGCAACTGGAACGCTATATCGGCTTTGCCAAGAATTATAAGGTGCGTTGTGTCATTGAAGCCAAGACCATTGAAGCTTTAAAAGTGAGTGTTCAAGAGTTGCCGAAATATATATAGAAAATTCTCAACACCTATTGACCAAACTGGTCGGTGGGTGTATAATTATGCCATAACACCGACCGAAGTGGTCGGTCGATAGGAGATGATTTTTTTGCAAGATATATTAGAAAAAATGGACCCGGATAAGAAGACGCGCCTTATCAATGCCGCGATGAAAGAGTTTGGTGCCAACCGCTTTGAAAAAGCCTCGACCAATACCATTGTCAAGGAAGCGGGCATATCCAAAGGCCTGCTATATCATTACTTTGATTCAAAAGATGCCCTCTATAGCTATTTGTTTGAGTATGCCATGACATCCGTAGCAGTTCCTATAGCCGAACAAGTTGGTTTAGAAGAAACCGATATCTTGAAACGGATTGAGCAGATTAGTCATCTGAAAATAAAAATTTTTCATCAAATGCCGGCATTGGTGAGTTTTTCAAAAACCATGTATGCAGGTATGGACTTTGAAGAGATTAAAAAAATGATTCAAAAATACAATCCTATACCCATGGACATGTACTATCATCACAACATTGATACAAGTTTATTCAAAGATGAGATTGATATAAACATGGCAATTCAAAACATTCAATATACCTTAGAACGCATCAGCGAAGCTTATATTACTCAGCTGAACATGGGCATTGATATCGATATAGATAAGATTATGACAGAATTTGAAGGGTTTTTAACACATTTTAGACAGATTTATTATAAATAAAATCCGTTCTTAGTTTGGAGGTTATTATGACGAAAAAATTGATTATCGTGTTTTTTATTTTCATAGCTATAGGCATAGGTCTCTTTTATATTTTAACTATGGGAGATGTGGGTGTTGAGTATAACACAGTTCAGGTTACCAAAGGCCAAGGTGGGCAATCGGTCGGTGATCTTGGAAGAATCAGCTCAAAGAATATTCGAAAGTATTACGGGATAGGAGGCCAGACTATTGAACAGATGTCACTTAAGCTTGGAGACCGTGTAAGCAAAGGACAGCTTCTCATTCAATATGAAAACAATCATGAAGAGCTTGATTTAGAGATTCAAAGGGTGAAGAAACAGATTGAAGCCCTAGAAGCCACTTATAATGAAGCCCAGTCCGGAGTGGATATGGGAACCGTCAATAGCTCTAGGATTCAAATATCCAGCCTTCAAAACCAGATTGAAAATGCGGTAAGAGAAAAGGAAAGAATAGAGACTCTCTATAATGAAGGTGTTGTCTCATTGGTTGAACTTGAACAGACAACACAAGTTATCGATCAGCTCAATACCCAGTTGGATATGGCCCAAAACAACTATAGTCAGGCAGCAAGAGGCCTCTCAAGAAATATGCGAGAAAAATACGAAGCTGAAATCGGAGCCCTACTCTTATCCATTGATCTCTTAGAACAAAAGCGAGAGGATGGAGCAATATATGCCGATATTGAAGGCATTGTAACAGAACTGAACACCTTTGAAGGCGACAAACCCTCTCCAGGTATGATGCTCATTGAATTGCAGGATCCGACAGAAAAAACCGTACTGGTTGATTTTTTGATGGAAGATGCCATTCGAATTGAACCGGGTATGACAGCTGAGATTAGTGATGCTCAGTTAGGTATTTATATAGAAGCTTTAACCGTCGACCAAGTCTATCCCAAAGCCTTTGAGACAGTATCTGAACTGGGGGTTAGGGAAAACCGACAAACAGTAGCCATTGGATTACCGACATCCGCTCCTGACCTTGCTTTTGGAACTCAATTGGAGACAAAGGTGGTCGTTGAACCATCTAGAGAGATGCTACTCGTGCCTTCAGGTTCCGTCATTCTAAAAAATGGGAAAAGCTATGTGAAAGTCCTTGAAAATGATAAACCGGTTGAGCGACAGGTGACAAGCGGAATCAAAGTGGATAATAAGATAGAAATCATTGAAGGACTTATAGAAGGCGACCATGTACTTATTAATTATGAAGAAGACTAAGACCGGGAAGAGGTGAATCCAATGATCAAAGTCAATAATTTATATCATTCCTATAATAAGGATGATATCTACGCAGTTAACGATATTAGTTTTGAGATTGAAAAAGGTGAGATATTTGGATTTTTGGGTCCGTCCGGCGCCGGAAAATCAACAACACAAAATATTCTAGTGGGGTTATTACAGTTGCAGCAAGGCCAGGTTGAGGTGGCCGGATATGATGTCAAACACATTAAGGACAAGATGTTTAATAAGATTGGCATGTCTTTTGAACAATCCAATGTATACAGTAAAATGTCCGGTCTTGAAAACCTTGAATTTTATAGAAAACTCTTTGATGTCAAGACCAGAGATCCTAAGGAACTGATTAAACTTGTGGGTCTAGAAGGTAAGGAACACGTTAAGGCAGGTAAGTATTCCAAAGGGATGAAGCACCGCCTAACCTTTGCAAGGTCCATGATTAATAATCCGGAGATGTGGTTTTTAGATGAACCTACGACAGGATTAGACCCCTCTATAGCAGCCGGAATCAAAGATATCATTCGACAAGAAAACCAAAAAGGAGCCACCGTCTTTTTAACAACCCATAACATGTATATCGCGGATGAACTCTGTGACCGTGTGGCCTTTGTGGTTGACGGTAAGATTCGCCTCATTGATTCACCCAAAACCTTAAAGCTCAAATATGGTGAAAAATTAGTCGATGTAGAATATATACAGGACGATCAATTAATCAAAGACAGTTTTTCAACCGTTGATCCGGCTGAAAAAGCTCGACTCATGGAGGTCATTGACCATCATGACATACAAACCATGCACACTAAGGAAGCAACTCTTGAAGAAATATTTATCAAGGTAACCGGAAGGGGTTTGGTATAGATGAAACTTTGGTACAGTTTTTCCAAAGAGCTCAAACTATCTTCAAAAAGCTGGTATTTTTATCTAGAACTGGTGATGGCCATTGTCCTGCTCTTGGTGCTTCTCTTTGTCGTACCGGAAGATTTTGACAGCAAGGGCAAGGAATATATGTATCTTGACCTTCCTCAAGTCGTCCAAGACAATTATCGGAAAAATCTCTTGGAAGACGATGTGGATGAAGAGGTAGAGTATGTTGAGCTTGAGGCAAATGATGCGTTTTTTCCTGCCACACTTTATGAAACCGAGGAATCCAAAGTTTACCTTTTGGAGAGTAAAAATGCTTTAGATGCCATCACGGATTCGGAGCGGGTTCCTACAGTCTATGCCTATGTCAATGACAATAATCAGATTGGTTTTACCTATTATCTGCAAGGTTATGAGACCCAAAAACTTCAGAATCTCTTAGGCGTCTTTCATAATCGACTTGCCGGTCATGATGTGATTGAAGCCTATTCGGATCAATTGGAGGTTCGGCGCTTGTATCAAAACAGTGAGCCACTGAATGATCGAGAGAATATTCTGCCGGTTTTTCTGACTTTTAATGGTAGCTTGATGAGTCTGTTTATGATTGCAGCCTATATTTTCCTAGACAAGGGTGAAGGCATTATCAAAGCCTATGCAGTGACTGCCTCCTCTGTCTGGCATTACCTACTCAGTAAAATCGGTGTCATTATTACAACCAGTATCTTTACCACCCTGATTATTACCATACCCATTATGGGATTCCAACCCAACTATCCCATGATGATGCTCTTTTTATTTACATCCGGATTTTTTGCAGCAGCGCTTGGATTGCTCTTAACAAGCTTTTATGACGATATTGTCCAAGCCTTTGGTGCCATGTACATCGTCATTGTGATTATGATTATGCCCAATATCTCGTATTTTACACCGAGTTGGGATCCGGACTGGGTGAAAATTATCCCTAGCTATGTTATGCTTCAAAGCTTCAAAGATATTATATCGATTGGCGGTAACATGACCTATGTACTTGTTGCCTCAGCAGGATTCTTGTCATTAGGCATAGGGCTTTTTGTACTGGCTACTTATCGATTTAAAAAGACCTTGTCCTTGTAGGGGGTGCGTATATATGTTGAAAAAAATATTCATTATTTTTTGGAGAGACGTCAAAGTCAGTGTCCGTAATTTTAT
>DDQW01000008.1 GCA_002342805.1 Clostridiales bacterium UBA2432
ATTAATCACACCTTGAAGTGGCAATGCCGATAATTTACTCTTTTGAATCTCTTGTTCTAATTCTTTTTGCATGTCTTCTTGATAGGATAGAATTATTTCTTGCGTTCGCCGCTCCGTCCATTCCTCTAAACTTTTTGTTTTCAAATTTTTTATCACTTCAGATTCTAATATTGTATCTAGCTTCCAAACTTTGGGAACTGTATGGGGCTCTCCATGAGTATCTTCAATATCAAACAAATATTTAAGTTTTTGCTGTGGGCTCTGGTCATCGAAAACAGCAATACTCTTAGCACCTCGATTAATCCATCGTCCAATACGTCGATTCCACAACTTCATGTCAGCAACTAAAGTTGCATCCGGGCGCTGAGCATAGATTAAAATCACATTATTAAAACTATGCTTATATATTCTCGCGTGAAATGTTAAAAAATCTTTCCATGCTTGTTCATTTTGCATAATAGCTTTCAATATATAGTCATAAATTTCTTTGATCTCTGTCAGCCTACTCAATCATCTCCTCCCCCTCCTCCTTGTCATTAGAATGTGTCTTCATCTGGTGAAAATAATAGTCCAATGCTTTTTCTATGGTTTGTTCAATCGCTTTTCTATCTTCGCTAGATTTAAAATATTTAGAAATAATGGTTGGTTGTATTTTGAATGGTTTAACTTTACCTGTACTCTTAAGCATATCTCCACTAATGATCTGTTTGGCAGTATTCCAATTTAAACTTCCTTCTTTCTCGTGCTTCTTCAAAAGAGAAGCTTTTTTCATATCAACTTTAAAGGTGCTTTCAGAAGTAATGGCTTCCACCATTTCTTGATTTTCCTGTGAAAGATATGAAAGATCAACTCCTGCTCTCATAGCAATTTTGCCTTCATCAACAAGATTTTTTAATGGAGGATTTAATTCGTTAATACGTAGATAACGAGCTACTGAGCGTGAAGACAAATCATATTTTTCACCAATCTCTTTTTTTGTATCTAACTTCGTGCCCATTGGGCATGAAGTTAATTCTTCTCCAGAATTAGGTGCTTTAGATAACTTTTCGATTTCACTTAACAAGTCTGTTCTAACTCCTTGGCTTTTCATTACGCTATGCCTAGTAGCAAGAACTGTAGCTCTTTCTGAATGTGCCAATTCTGAAAAAGAGCGTTGCATTAAATTTGTTTCAGTAACAATGAGTGTCGCTTCTTCTTCAGTGAGTCCTTCTTTAATAACTGTTGGAATATTAGTTAATCCTGCTTCTTTTCCTGCATTGACACGATTATGCCCACTCAAGATTTCATACTTGTCATCTAATTTTCTTACAACAATGGGAACAATAACGCCATATTGTTTGATGCTCTCAACCATGTCATTAAATCGTTCCCCTTCATAAAGCTTGAATGGATGATTACTAAAGGGGATAAGGTCATCTATCTTTAATGACGTAGTGCCATCTGTTTTTTCAGATGGCACTTCATTATGGTCTTCACCAAATATTGAGGCAAAGGTTTCTACTTTTTTCATTTTCGTTTTATCCATTATTCATCAACTCCTTTGTTATTTCTTGATAAGCAATAGCAGCTTTATTCATTGGCATATAATCCACGATGCATTTACTTTGCAGATTGGCTTCTCCGACTTTTACCGATTTAGGAATTCTAATGTCAAACACCTTAATATGATCTCCATAAGCTTCTTCTACCATTCCTATCATGTTTTTTGATAGATTGGTACGTTCATCAAACATCGTCAACAAAATGCCTTCAAACGTAATCCTTGGATTAATTCGACGCTTTATCTTCATAATGGTATGAAGCAATAGCTCTAGACCTTTAACTGATAGATATTCCGGTGTTGCCGGAATCAATACACTGTCACAAGCAGCTAGTACATTTAATGTCATTAAACCTAATGATGGTGCTGAGTCTACAATAATGTAATCATAATTATCTCGAAGCTGTTCTGTAATTGTCTTTAAAACGTATTCCCTACTCATGGTACTGACCAAGTTCATTTCAATAGCCGACATTTCTATACTGCTCGGTATGACATCCACTCCATCTCTTTTAATTATGTATGTCTCCTTTAGTGGAAGATCATCTTCATTCATAACGGACATCATTAAATGATAGAGTGTCGTCTTAAGTGTTTCCGGCTTTTCAATACCAAAACAGTCTGTCATGGAGGCTTGATTGTCTGTATCAATTGCTAAAACTTTATATCCCTCCTTTGCTAAAATTGTTGCTACATTCCTGCATGTTGTACTTTTGGCCACTCCGCCTTTCTGGGAAGCTACAGCTATAATTTTACTCATGATTTTTTTGCTCCTTTCCAATATTCATTTTATGATGTGATAATACACTTTATAATTAATACAATCAATGTTTCACTTATTTTATTGCAGAAATTCACTTATAGGTGTATTATCTAACGTAGGTAGGTGATAATTAATGAAATTAACGATGGGTGAAAAAATCCGAATTTTACTAAAAAGAAATAATGTAACAATAATAGAACTTAGCAAAAGACTTGGTACCACAAATCAGAACATGGCAAATAAATTCAAAAGAGATAATTTCTCTGTGAATGAATTAGAAGCAATTGCAAAGGCATTAGATTGTGAATTTGAAGGATATTTTGTTGATAAAGATGGGGATAGAATATAATTAATTAAGGGGGCTTATAAATGAAACAACATATTAATGGTGCAAAATGGTGGAAGTTTGATTTTCATAATCATACACCTAAATCATTTGATTATGGTCGTGGTAATGTAATAGAAAAGGATATCCCAGCTAAAGAATGGTTATTGAAATACATGGCTAAAGGTATCGATTGTATAGCAATAACCGATCATAATACTGGTGCTTTTATTGACGAAGTCAAAAAAGCGTATTCTGAACTGAAAACTGAACATCCAGAGGGGTTTAAAGAACTATTTGTATTTCCTGGTGTAGAGCTTACAGTTAATGGCGGGATACACATAGTTGCAATTTTTGATCCTACTAAAACTAGTGAAGATATCGCACAAATAATTGGTGAATGTAAATACCAAGGTACATCCGGAGATAGTAATGGAGTCACATCAGAAACTTTAGAATCTGTAATCAATATTATTAACAAAAAAAATGGTATATCAATTCCAGCACATGTTGATGAAAATGCCGGACTATTTAAACAGCAGAGCGGTCCTACGCTTGATCAAACTCTCAAATTTAACAAAGACAACCTATTAGCATTAGAAGTGATGAATAAAGAATTTGAATTCCCCGACATATATAATCAAACTAAATTAAATTTAGCTAAAGTAGTTGGTTCTGATAGTCATACAATAGATGAAATTGGTAGATACTTCACATGGGTTAAAATGAGCAAGCCATCAATAGCAGCATTGAAGCTTGCTTTGCATGATGGTGAAGATGGTGTCCTAAGATATGATGAAATTGATTTAAATCCAAACGATATTTCTCATCGGTATTTTATAAAATCACTAACTGTTTCAAATGGTTATAAAGCCGGCAATCGTATACCACTAATAAGTAATTTCAGTCCTTGGCTTACATCCATTATCGGTGGACGTGGTACAGGTAAATCATCATTAGTTAATTATCTCCGTATAATCTTTGATAGGGTTAACGATATGCCTGATGAAATTCAAAGTGATTTTGACAAATTCAACAGAGTTGGTAAAAAATCAGAAACAGGGATGTTACGTGAAAACACCTGTATAACTGCCGAAATCATTAAAGATGGCAAAGTACATAAAATTCAATGGGAAAACAATCAGCACACTATACAGATTTGGAATTCTGAAGAGCAATCATGGTCAAATCCAAATATTATAACAAATATTAGAGAGCTATTCCCTATACAAGTTTTTAATCAAAAGGAATTATATTCATTAACAAATAAACCATCTAAACTAATTGAATTAATTGATTCTCAATTTGACAAAGTTATGTGGAACGATGAAAAAAAAGAACTTGTATCTAGCTGGTTAGCAAAGCGAATAGAAAAGAGAACTCTGGAAGAAGTGATTCTTGAAGAAGAAAATATCAAAGCTTCTCTTACTGCTATTACAAATAAAATTGAACTTTTCGAAAGCTCTAAATACAAAGAGACACTTCGCAAATTTAATAAATATACAAAAGTGAACAATAGCATTGAAGCACTTGCAGATGGAATTGAAAACTTTATAATTGACTTAACAGAAATGAATAACAGTTTTCCACCTATAATTCAAGCAGAAGAAATAAATGGCATGCTTGATGAAACAACATTAACTTATATTAATGAGCTAAGCAAAAATTTCGAACGTGTAAGTACAAAACTCAGTGAAGCATTGCAGATTGTAGAACCCTATAAAAGTAAAACCCTATCAAATCTCAATGATTTACCTTGGCATGCTGAATTTTTGGACTCCAAAGAAGCATATAATGGAATTACTGAACAAGTCAAAGAACTTGGGACCGATTCATATGAAGAACTCATTAAGAAACGGAATTCGTTGAACGAGAAACTTCTTAAAATATCATCACAAAAAAAAGAACTCCAAGCGATTAATGCAAATTTAGAAATACTATATAATTCTATCATCGATAAAGAAAAGGAACTCCGTTCTAAGCGAAATGAAATTCTAAGTCGTTGGAAAACATCTAACAATGGAACGCCGATACTCTCCATAGAGTTGGATCCAATGGCTGACGTAGATAATGCTAACTCTACATTTAGAAAATTATTACGTAAAGAGGGCAATGAATATGCTCAATATATTCTGACTTATAATGATTCAAATGCTCCTGATAAAGGACTTATTGCAAACATAATTAATGAACCCCCTACCTCTAGATGGTCAAGACGAGAGTCTGAAATTGAAGAGTTCTTATCATGCACCGAAGTTGATTCTAAGTCCATGGATAGGCGATTAGCAAAACATCTTGATTCTTTGAAATCGACAACACCAGAAGATATTGATCGACTACTTATATGGGTTCCAGAAGATAAACTAAACTTGAAATTTAATAAACACGGTAGCATGGTAAATATTGAAACTGGTTCAGCTGGGGAAAGAACAGCAGGGATGTTAGGTTTATTATTAGCCCTCAATACTTCTCCATTAGTTATCGATCAACCAGAAGATGATTTAGACACAAGCCTAATCTCAAATTTCGTTGTCACAGGATTTAAAACCCTTAAAAAAGATAGACAACTCGTTGTGGTAACACACAATCCAAACATAGCTGTAAATGCAAACTCAGATAATATAGTGCACATGAATTACACTTCAGGTCAGATTACCGTATCTGCAAACGATGCTCTCCAAGACATTGAAATCAGAAATGCTGTCTGTGATGTTATGGAAGGCGGAAAAATAGCCTTAGATAAAAGATATTATAGAATTTCGAAAGCATTAAAATAGTTTATATGTTTTCGAAACATAAATAATAAAAAATCCTGAAATTATATTGAATTCAGGATTTTTTATTATCTAAATTTTCATTTTGTACATATAAAACCGACTGCTGGTAGACGTGTTCCCACGTACCAGGTTATATTGCAATTTTGATTTTGATACTATTTTTCAGGTCTTTTTGGTGGTAATTTTCGCTGTTTTTATTGAAACTATAGAACTCACAAAAGTGCTTGAACTTCAGTAAAATCAATGGTTCTGTCGATGTAGTCGTACTACCGTCTCCACATGCGGTATATCAAGAAACATGATAACCAACATTACTTATTCCTCTATAAACCCACCTAAATAATCATAAAACAATTCATTCATCCAATCACCTAATCCCTAACCAATATTAATTGAAGCGTTCATGATAGCTTTACATTTTAATAAATACTCTTTTTCCAAATTGTTCTTAACAATTAAATTTATTGCTTCTTGGTATCCTATCATGAATTTTAACAGAATTAATAATCCATAACTTTATAATTTTTAAAAAAAAAGAAAACGAGAACAACTGATTAAACTAGTCAGTTGTTCTCGTTTTCACTTTTTAATTTGCAATAAATCATACACCATTTTCGGTTCCTATTTATAGTAATTTTAATAAATTGTGCTCAATTCTTTGACACCAATTTCAGGTTTTTTTGACACCAATTTGACACCATTGACACCAATTTCGCCCCAAAACATACGATAATTTATGATATTTTGCGAGCTTCAAAAATCGCTGTAACCCTTGCTAAACCTGCGGTTATTCGCCAATTTCTTCCATAAGGTAAGGTGTCATTTGGTAAACATAATAATTCAACCAGTTTGAATATAAGAGATGAGCATGCGACTTCCAGGTGGATTCCGGTTCTTTCGTGTCATCATCATTCGGAAAATAAAAGTGGGGTGTTTTGGGGTCCATTCCTCGGGCCTTATCGCGTTCATATTCCTGTTTCAAGGTCTCCGGATCGTATTCTGAGTGTCCTGTGACAAAGATTTGCTTATCGTCTTTTGACATGGCGATGTAGAGTCCTGCTTCCTCCGATGTGGAGATTAAGCGTAACTTGTCATGACGAACGATATCCTCTTCTGAGACAGTTGTATGTCTAGAGTGTGGCACCATGAACTCATGGTCAAAACCTCGCACGAGAGGACAGTAGGGGTCACTGACGGAGTGTTTGAATACACCGTGAAGCTTATCTTTTAAGGGTAATTTTTTTATACCGTAATGATAGTATAATCCTGCTTGTGCCCCCCAACAAATGTGAAAAGTGGAAGTCACATGTTTTTTGGTCCACTCTAAAATCTCTGTCAACTCATCCCAATAGGTTACACCTTCAAAGGGTAAGTTTTCAATCGGTGCACCGGTAATAATCATTCCGTCAAACTTTTTGTCTTTGATGTGTTCAAAGGTTGTGTAAAAAGATTGTAGATGCTCAATCGGCGTATTCTTGGACTCATGTGTTTCAGGCATTAATAAGGTCACTTCAATCTGCAGCGGTGAGTTACTGAGCATGCGAAGGAGTTGTGTCTCTGTCTGTTCCTTTAATGGCATGAGATTAAGGATGGCGATATGCAAAGGACGTATATCCTGATGCATGGCACGATTATCATCCATAATAAATATATTTTCATCTTGTAATATTTGTTTTGCCGGTAAATCATTCGGTATTTTAATTGGCATGTTTTCTATCACCCATCTTCCAAGTCAAGTTCATAGTTACTTATTCACTAATGGCTTCGTAAATCGATTTTCCCGGAGGAACCATGGGATATACGTTTGAGGCTTGATCAACAATACAGTTTACAACCACTGTTTTATCGCTCTCAAAAACTTCTTGCAATACAGTGTCAATTTCATCAACGGATTCGATGGTAAATCCTGCGGCACCCATTGACATTGCAAAACCAATATAGTCCATCTCTTCATCAAAATGTGTCGCTGAGAAGCGTTGATCATAGAATAGATCTTGCCACTGACGTACCATTCCTAATGCACGATTATTCATAACAAAAATCTTGATAGGCAACTTATTTTTGGTTGCTGTTAGAACTTCATTAAAGTTCATCTTGAATGAACCATCTCCCGTAATCATAAGCACTTGATCATAGGGATTGGCCAGTTGGGCACCAATCGCTGCACCAAGACCATAGCCCATGGTGCCAAGACCACCACTGGTTAGGAAACGGTTGGGTTTTTCAAATGGAAAGTGTTGGGCTGTCCACATCTGATGTTGACCAACATCGGTTGCAACAATTGTATTTTCATTGGTATATTCAGCGATGCGTTTCAACAAATAGGGTACATTTAATGTGTCACTATGGGTTTTATGGCCTACCGTAGCCCGAAGCTCATCCACATAAGCCCTCCACTCTGTATGATCTTGTTGCTTAACCTCTTCAACGAGAATCTCCAATGTTGTTTTGATATCACCTGTTATTGAGGCATCGATAATATAGTTTTTATTAATCTCCGCAGGATCAATATCGATTTGAAGTACTTTTGCTTTTGCTGCAAATCCGCTTTCCTTGCCGACAACTCGGTCACTAAAACGTCCACCAATAACAATAAGCAGATCGGTTTCATTGATCGCTCGATTTGAAACTAATGAACCATGCATCCCAATGTTGCCGGTATATTTTGGATGGGAATAGGGCATTCCACCGATACCCATTAAGGTACACGCTACTTGTGCATCAATTTTTTCTGCAAACTTAATTAAATCTTGATTTGCTTTGGAGCGAATAACACCACCACCAGCAAGGATCATGGGGCGCTCTGCCTCATTAATCATGGCAATAATCTCTTCTGAAATCGGTTCTGTCAAGGTCGGATGTTTGTATTCAATTGGCTTTTGATATTCATAGTCCGTTGTTTCCCATGTGAGATTTTTTGGAATATCAATAAGGACCGGTCCCGGTCGTCCTGACTTTGCAATATAAAATGCTTGACGAATAGTCTTAGCCAACTCATTGATATCCTTCACCATATAATTATGTTTGGTAACCGGCATAGTAATTCCTTGAATATCAACTTCTTGAAAGCTGTCTTTTCCGAGTTTATCCACTTCAACGTTTCCTGTGATTGCTACCATAGGTACCGAATCCATATAAGCGGTTGCAATTCCTGTGACTAAGTTGGTTGCTCCCGGACCGGATGTAGCAATACACACGCCAACTTCACCGGAGGATCTAGCATATCCGTCAGCTGCGTGGGCCGCACCTTGTTCATGGGATGTCAGAATATGTGTGATATGCTGACTGTTTTTATATAGTTCATCATATATGTTGATTGTAGCTGCCCCCGGATATCCAAACAAATACTTTACATTTTGTTCCTTTAAACATTCAACAACGATCTCTGCACCATTCTTTTTCATATAATACTCCTTTCGGAAAACCTAAACCTAATGTGTTTCAACCTCTTTTGTGATAAAACAAAACCCTCCATCCAATATAGGACGAAGGGTATTCTTCGCGGTACCACCTAAGTTCACTTGCGTGCGCTCATCCATACAGGTATAACCGATATGGTGTCTGTTAACGGTAAACAACCGGCCTCCTCTACTTAGGGCTTGCCCCTTTCAATTCGCTGCTCGAAGGCTACCTTCAATAAAGTTCGCTCGAAGAATTTCCACCACCATCTTCTCTCTATAGAGTCCCTATATTTACTCTTCCTTGTCATAGCATTTGAATATTTTTATTCGTAATATGTATTACTATATTACTTTAACCCATTAGATTTGTCAAGTATATCTTTAGACCAGGTGATAACCGT
>DDQW01000009.1:0-6368 GCA_002342805.1 Clostridiales bacterium UBA2432
TAATTGGAATGGACCGAAAGAAAATATCCCCTTCTTTTTCAACTTCCCATGAAGGAATAAAAAATGTTGCTTCCAAACTGTTAAAGTTTCCCCATGTATTCTTGGGAAAATAGATACCATCATAGCCGGTTCCTACATAGACATCAAAGGGAAAGGCCACTTGCTTGACGTCAAAATACTGACTATAATCTCGTTCACCATATCCTCGATTGTTCCTATGCTGACCACTCCTTGGATACTCGACATGAAAGGTCTCACCAATGACAAGTTGTTGCCGTGCTTCATCATAAGTAAATTGTTGGGTTTCCTTGCTAACCTCATTCAATACCGGATAACACACCACTGGGGTATGGACAATCACATCATTGATCGTTTGAATGGGTTCAATCAATTGGCTACGATTTTCCGTATCAATCACCGTTCTATAGACAAGCTCCCCTCTGGACGTTTTTAATCCATTTTCCAGAGTCGGTGGTATGGACAGCTGCCCTTGATATAAATCATCGGCACTGTTAAGTGGTGACTCTGGAATGGATTCTGGCGTCGGGGCCGCAGCTTCATAAATGCCATCATCCATTAATACTTGACCATTAAAAACAAGTCCGTCATTACTGACTTGAATCTGACCGACGGCCTCCTCTGCTACCGGTCGAAAATTCTCACTCGGAACCGAGGGATAGGATCGATTGAGTACACTTCCTAAGGTTTTCTGTGGCAATGTCATCGTCACTGGTCCTGAAATCGGGTCTGTCATATGGTTTGCTAAATTATCATCTCTATTTAACTCAACATGGGGAATGTTCACAGAACTAGACAGTGTCTGCATGCCATTGGGTAAGGCGCCATTTTCTATCACTGCTTGACTTAAGGAAAATACACCTAACCTTTGAACAAGATAAAAATCATACGGTCGTACAATCTGATATATCTTGCTTACCGGTACTGTTTTCGATACTTCTTTTACTTCTCCGGTCACTTCATCTTTAACACCTTTAATCAGTTTATAGGACCGAGTCACTGTCACCGGATAGGTTTTACTCCCTGTGATATGCTGGTAATCAAGCTCATATAGATACTCTTTGGCTTGTACTTGAATATAGAGAGCATCCGAAGTCGGCACAGCCACTGACGCATCAAATGCTTCATTTCCTCGAGGATCTGCCTGAATCACAGCGGCTGCATGACTATCTAACTGCGCCAAGGGAAGATTGGTAATATCCTCCGTCGGTTCTTCTTCAATAAGTTCTTCTTCCACCTCATTCATGGAGCGTAGATTTACAGTAATGTACCAATTTTCATTAACGCCATCATGATTTGAATCCCATTTATGCATATATTTGATGACACCGTTCCCTGTTGAGGAGACCGGAACAATGACTATTGCATTATCAATCCATCGACTTGGATCCTCTGTTTCATCAAAACGTGATCCATACTCACTTTCAAGAAAATAAAATATTTCATTTTCATAGAACGCTTGATCCTCAACTGAACTTATGTATTGATTGATATCCGTTTTCCAATCTGTATTTTCTTGCCAATCATATGTATTAATAACTGCAGAACCGCTATGATCATCTGGGTACTTTGGGTTATTGACCAAGTATCCATCCGGGTTATATCCAATGTAACGGTACTCACCTGCACCACTGTTATAATCATTGGCAGAACCATCTAGCCCCTTTAAAGTTGACATGTTAGAGGGGAATGTTCCCGGTATATCCATAACTAGAACATTATATTCATTCCATACATCAATATCGAATGCTTCTATCGGAAGAGTCCAATCTAGCCTCTGGTCCATTATTTCATCGTATGCTGTCTGCATAGATGTTGGTACTTCAGCAGCTGTTACTTTTACAGCTGACATCCCATTAACTACTAATGAGATTATCAATAGAATTAAAATACTGGTTTTTTTCATTTCGGCCTCCTATCGATAAATAACAACATCGGTATAAGGCATGATTTGCGTGATATCTTTTTCATGTTCATTTATGAAGTTTGAATCTCTATACCAAATATTAAAATTTACTGCTCCTGCTTGTTCATACTCCGTTCCTTTTGCAATCATTACTTCATCTATACGTACCAAATATTTATCATCATCTAAGTAAAAGAAAGCTTGATCATGTTTAAGGTAAGTATATTTATCCGTTTTCTTTTCCACATAAGCCATCACAATATCTACTTGATCTTGTGACATTCGACGTTGAAGTAATCGCTCAAAACTTTCTATATGGCCTTCTAACGGTCCATTTTCATCATATTCAAAAGCTCCTTTTGCATAATCTATACTTTGTTGAGAAACAGAATTTGTTTCAACTTGATATTTAGTAGGAGAATATCCCATATTGCCTGTAATAAGGCTCCAATCTTCTGCAGCATTTTCAGCATCACTTGCTGTAATTGGATTTACCCAATTAGACCCACCAAGTAATTGAGATTCATATCCTGTATACATAGAATCATATAGAGCATCAAAATCAAATTCTTTGCGTTCATCCGGATTAATCAATCGTGCAACAACTACACTTGCTTCTGCTCTTGTTAAAACACCTTGGGGTCTAAATGTATGGTCAGGATATCCTGTAATAATACCTAACTTATACGTTTTTAAAACAGATTCTTCGTATTTACTTGTGAATTTGTTGGAATCATTGATAACTTGACTTACCTGCTCTAAGTTCTTAACATTTTGTTCCCCTTCTAAATGCTCTAGAGCTCTTACAATAATCATGGACATTTCTTCGCGTGTAATCTGTTCGGTATAATCTGTAAAGTCATTTGTTTCGAGAAAACCTAATTCAATTGCTGTATCGATGTAATTTTGTGCCCAATAATCGTCTGCATTCCCGGGTTCTTGACCTGCTGCCCGAACCACCATGGTAATGAACTGGTCTCGTGTGAGCTTGTTCTGTGGGCGAAAGCTACCATCCGGATAGCCAACAATAATAGCACGGTCATCCTCAATGAGTCGATTTACCGAATCGTAAAACCAATCTGTTGTTTTTATATCTGTCGCCGCATAAAGGGGTGTAAAAAAAGATAACAGGAAAAGACATGTCAAGACATACATCAGTGAACGTTTTAAGTTTTTCATAACTCTCTCCTCGATTTACATATTTTTTTGAAATGAATCATACTATAATAGAATATCGAAGATAAGAAGTTGTTGCAATAGGAATAAGGTCTTAAAAATGCGCACAAAAAAATCGATATCTCTCGATACCGATTTTATTATTATCCTAATTTTATTCTATACCCCAATAAAATGCCGTTGCTCTCTTGCCGGCAATATAGTCATCAAATATCTTTGTCCCAACATTTTGACTGACGCCAAGACAGACAAAGAGGGGTATAAGATGCTCTTCCCGCGGATGGCAATATCTAGCTTCCGGAAAGTTTTCCCAGTCGCTTCCTTGTTTCCACTTTTTCGCCTCGTCTTTTTCCTCACAACAAAGTTTAATTAGTCGTTCTTGAAAAACGTTGTTTTTTGGATCTTCTGCATTTCTACCTGAAAAATCATACTCTCTCATGTTATGAAACGAAAAACCAGATCCGATAATCAAGACATTTTCATCCATCAAGGGGCCTAATGCCTTTCCAATCTTAAGATGTGTAAGTGCATCTAAATCATGATTGAGAGAGACCTGGATAACTGGGATATCCGCTTCCGGATACATTAATTTTAACGGAATATATGAGCCATGATCATAAGGACGTTGATCGTCAAGCACGCACTCAATCTGAGCAGCCTTTAATAAATTTGCTATTTTTTTCGCTAAATCAGGCTTTCCTTTACACGGATACTCAATTGCATACGCTTCTTCTGGAAATCCATAATAATCATAAATGAGTTCCGGTTCATCACTACTTTGAATCGTCACCACCGGCTCTTCCCAGTGGGCACTAAATACAACAATTGAATCCGGTCGCGAGATGTTTGATGAAAGCTTTTTCATAAACTCCACCATTTTATCATGGGAAGGGTCATGAAGTAATGGTAAGGGGCCTCCTCCATGAGAAAAATATATGGCTTGTCCTTTATTATTAAATTCTTTTTGCTCCATATCAACCTACCCTTTCACTTATAAAAATTTTGTGTATGATATATATTCCAACACCTAATCAACTTGTATGTTTTCATAGCATCACCTCCAAGTATGGCCTAAGAATATTTACCACTCTCAAAAGCTCCGCATATTTCATAAGCATATTTAGGTCTTTATCTTTACGTCTAAAATATCTTTTAATTGCTTCATTGCTGATGGAAGGATCTTGATTATTTCTATCACTTAGAATATCACAGATGGTTCTTTCCATATCATATGTTCTCACTTGATGTCCAAAAGCCGTTTGCTTGTAACAAACACCTAAATCAAATAAATCTGTCTTGACCGTATGCACTTTTACATTTTCTTTTTTTAATCGAATAGAATTATATCCGTATGGAACCGTAACAACATATTGAACCGGATCTCTATCTGTTAAATCATGTAAATATAATGCTGTTTCATGAGAATAAATCATCTTATTTTTTCTTAGTTGAAGAATCATCATTCGATCTTCCCAAGTCTCTGGCGTAATATAAACCCCATGTGAAACTCGTTCCAACTCTCCACTTTTCACTAACTTCCTTAAATATTCTCTGTGAATATTATTTTCTTCTACCACATTTGTGGTTATAACACCATCATGTTTTTCTATAAGCGCTTTTAATTCCTCCGCACTGGACATAATCTCACCTCTCTCTTGTCATTTATACTAAAATAGTAATATTTTTTAGCACGAATGTCAAGAGACCAATCTACCCTTTCACTTATAAAAATTTTGTGTGTGATATATTCTATAGGCACCTGAGTCAATTAAATAGGTTCCAACCCCTAATCGGCTTGTATCACTAAAAATATTCACACGATGTCCCCATGAATTGAGTAAACCATTATGGGAAAAGATTGCATTTTGGTTGGCTGCTAGATTTTCCGCTGCAGCTCTGGGTTGAATGCCTTGTGCTTGCAATCGGTCAAGTAGGTCACTTCCATCTAAACTCGCGTGTGAAAAATAGTTTTGCTCGGCCATATCTTCACTATGCAAATAAGCCGCTCTAGCTGCTTGGTCATCCCATTCAAGTATGGTCTTGCCTTCATTTTTCCTTGCTGCATTGACTAAATGAAAGAGCTGAAGCTCATAACCACGGCGAACTTCCTCGTTAAGGTCTCCATGGAAACCATCCAGTCCTAGTTCTGTATTTTTTTCTATTAATAAAACACCATTTGCATTGTTATCTTTATGAACATCATAAAATATTCGTACATATCCTCGATCAAGTTCATAGTGATCAACACTGTCCCTTGATGAATGGTAATATCGCGTACGTCCTTTTAAAATATATTCTTCCGGCTCTCCAAAACTTTTCCTGATTTCTGCTTTTTGACTACCTATAAATTCTTGCGCAAATGTGTACACACTACTTCCTGTATACAGTGCAACAACACTACTTTCTTCAACGCCTACTTGAATATAGCGTCCGTAATCCTCCGCATACAAATACCAATCAAAACCATATTCACTTTCGACAACATCCGTCGCTTCTCCAAGGATTGCTTCAAGTTGCTCTATGGATATCCCCAGCCTAATTTCATTAGAAAAACGAAGATACGTACGATAAACAAGGGCTATTGCTTGCTCTTTTGTCGTGTTTCCTAAGGGATCTAGGCGATTATTCCCAATCCCACCAATAATCTCTTGATTATACATATAAACGACAGCTTGTCTTGCCCAATCATCAACCACATGTGCATCAACAAATCCAAAAAGCACGCTAAAGTCTGATCTTGCATCTTGATTCACATGTTGGCCATCAATAAGCTCTAGTGCACGATAAAACATAACTGCAATTTCTTGTCGCTTAATATTTGCATGGGGGTTAAAGCGGTTATCGCCTACTCCATAGACAATCCCAAGCGCGTTAGCCCTTAAAACTTCCGGATTATTTGTATCAACAAACACATTGTTGGAAGGTACATTAACAGTTTGACCCGACATACGGTCATACATCTTCATTATAAGTTCAGCAAAAGCTTCTCGCGTAATCGAATCTTGAAAGCCAGTCATGACTTGATTGGTCACTAAGTCTAACGCTTGAGCTTGGTCCACTTCATAAACAGCCCAGTCCGATGGAATTTCTTCTGCTACAACGCCACCTATCTGGGAAAAAAGTAAAACAAATATCATTATTGAAAATAAGAATGTTTTTTTCATCGTATTTGCTCCTCTCGATACACATCCAAAAAATAGGTCTCCATGATTATATATTCTACTTTTTAGCGCTTTTTCCTTTAAAAAAAAGGTGTCAGGAACCATGA
>DDQW01000009.1:6426-15627 GCA_002342805.1 Clostridiales bacterium UBA2432
TCATGGTTCCTGACACCTTTTAGATGTTTTTTATGCAAAAAACGATATGACGAGTGCGCCTAAAAAACCAACGCCTCCTACAATAGTCTCCATTGCTGTCCACGATTTTAGTGTCGTTTTTTCATCGATTTGAAGCAAGGATTTTACTAGCCAAAATCCCGAGTCATTAAAGTGACTCATCACTGTAGCCCCACCTGCAATAGCAGCCGTAACACAAGCCAAGTATAGGGGCGAATAGTTGGCAATCTCAGGCATTGCAGAGATAATTCCTGCCGCCATCGTCATAGATACAGTTGCAGAACCGATGGATATTCGTACCAATGCGGCAACAACAAATGCTATGACGACTAAGGGAAGTGCACTTGATGAAACCGCTCCGCCAATGATTTCACCTAGGCCTGAATCTTGTAAAATATATCTTAACACTCCACCACCTGCTGTTACAAGTAAAATCATTCCCGTTGGTTCTAATGATTTCGTCATGATTTTTTCAAGTTCTTCTTTAGAATATCCATTTTTAATTCCCAAGATAAGCATTGCTGTAACCGTTGCTAACAATAAAGCAACAAAAGGTTCTCCTAAAAATCCAAACAGCGGTTGTACACCTGCCAAAGCAGGAACAGCTTTCGATAATGTGTTTAATAATATAAGCACTAAAGGTATAAGTATAATACTAACAACTGTCAAAAAGCTAGGAAGTTTTTTCGGATCATGTTCCATTAATTCATCGATACTTTTCGGCACCGGTGTCATGATTTTATTTCCAATATACTTACCAAAAATCGGTCCTGCAACGATCATAGCAAGTGCTCCGACAACAATACCCACACCAATAACATAACCTAACTCAACGCCTAATAGATTCGCTACAAGTATTGGCCCCGGTGTTGGCGGAATAAAAGCATGCCCAACAGCTAGTCCTGCTAGGAGGGGAATAGCATAAATAAGTGTGGATTTTTTCGTGCGTTTTGCCAAACTAAATGCTAGGGGAATCAAAATAATCAAACCTGCATCAAAAAACACAGGCATTGCAATAATTAACCCGGTAATCCCTAAGGCCCAAGCCGCCTTATTCTCTCCGAATTTGTCTACCATAGTTATAGCAATACGTTGGGCTCCACCTGATATTTCGAGTATTGCTCCAAACATAGACCCAAGACCAATTAATAGCGCTATACCTTTTAAGGTATTTCCAATTCCTGTACCCACAGAATCAACAATCATGCCAAAGGGCATTCCTGCAAACAAACCAATCGCTATTGCACTGATTAAAATGGAGATTATCGGTTGCACTTTTGCCTTAATAATCAAGACCAATAAGACTGCCAGTCCTAATAATGCAGCTATAACTAGCCGACTTCCACTACTCGGTTCCCATCCTTGTGCCGCTAAGAGCACCTGATACGAAAACATTCCCATTCCATTTTCCATAATCTTTCTCCTTAATAATATATTTTTTTATTAGCTCATGTACCCGCCTTGCATTGGCGAAACCGCATTTTTTGCAAACAAATGTAAAACACCGTTTTTGTACTTTTCTTCCGGTTTTTCCCATTGCTTTCGACGCTCTTCTAATACGCCTTCTATAACTTGTCTTGATTGTTCTTCCCCATGTATTCCAACCACTTCAAGCACTCTATTTTCAATATCAATATGGATTAGATCATCCTCTTCAATCAGTGCAATGGGTCCGCCTTCTGCAGCTTCCGGGGACACATGCCCAATAGCAGGACCTTTTGTTGCCCCTGAAAAACGTCCATCTGTCACTAATGCAATGCTTTTAGATAATTCCGGATCCGATGTAATCGCTTCTGTGGTATAGAACATTTCAGGCATACCTGTACCTTTAGGTCCTTCATAACGAATAATTACCGCATCACCGGGCTTTATTTTTTTAGTTAAGACTGCGTTTAAGGCTTCTTCCTCAGAGTCAAAGGGTCTCGCTTTTAAAACAGCTTTTTGCATTTCTTTGGGTACAGCTGAATATTTTACAACAGCTCCGTCCGGTGCTAAGTTTCCTTTAAGCACGCCGATGGTTCCGTTTTTTCCAATCGGTTCATGATAACTTCGAATAATTTCTTCTCTTTTTAATCCACGTTGTTCAAGAAATTCATCACACCGTTCATAATATCCATTTTTCTTCATTTCTTCAAGGTTTTCACCTAAGGTTTTTCCTGTAACTGTCATCACATCCAAATGCAAGCGTTCTTTTATCTCTTCCATAATACGTGGAACCCCACCTGCATAATAAAAATATTCTGCCGGCCATTCGCCTGCCGGACGAATGTTTAATAAGTAATGGGCATCTCGATGAATCCGGTCAAAGTCATCTGCATTTAAATTAATTCCGAACTCATGGGCTATGGCAGGTATGTGGATCAACGAATTCGAAGAGCCTGATATTGCTGCATGAACCATAATTGCATTTTCAAAGGACTTTTTCGTGACGATATCGCGCGCTTTTAGTCCTTGCGCCGCCAATTTGACAACCTGTTCTCCTGCTCGATCTGCCATGATTTTGAGATCTTCACATGTAGCAGGCATTAAGGCACTTCCCGGAAACATCAATCCTAACGCTTCTGCCATTATCTGCATGGTAGATGCCGTTCCCATAAAGGAGCACGCGCCACAAGAAGGACATGCGTGATGCTTGTAATCTGTGAGTTGTTCTTCCGTAATCTCACCTCTTTTTTCCATGGCGCTATACATACCGATCTGTTCTAACGTCAGTAAGTTTGGCCCTGCTTCCATGACCCCTCCTGTTACAATAATCGAGGGAATGTTTACTCGACCTATTCCCATTAAATGTGCAGGGACACCTTTATCACAACTACATATAAAGACGCCACCATCAAATGTTGTTGCATTCACATGAATCTCAATCATATTTGCAATCATATCCCTTGATACGAGGGAGTAATTAATTCCATCGTGCCCTTGAGCCATGCCATCACAAATATCTGTGGCAAAATATCTTGCCGGTTTCCCGCCTGACTGGCTAATATTTTTAGACGTTCGCTCGACGAGATCCATCAAATGTGCACTACCCGGATGACTATCTCCAAAAGTACTTTCGATAATAATCTGCGGTTTTGACAAATCATCGACAGACCATCCCATTCCTATCCTCAATGGATCCATTTCCGGTGCTATTTTCCGGATTTTTTGACTATTATACTCCATAAAAACTCCTTTTCTTTTTTCGTGATTATGTTGTCTGACATCTGCTCGATTTATAAACGTATTATATATTACATCTGCATTTCCGTCAATAAAAACCTGTTTTTTTGTAAACATTCACTAATAATTCACATATCATTTTGTATAAATTATTTTCAAAACAAAAATACATCTGCTCTCTTTTTATAAAAAAGTGTATTAAAAAAGAGCTTTCCATTTTTTCATCAGAAAACTCTTATTTACTATTGTGCATTATATTTTTTTGAAATAACTTTTCGATTATGGTTGAGATGCATAATCATTGCATACTTTGCACCTTCAACATCCCGGCGTTTTATACAATCTACAATCTCACGATGGGTCTCTATTGTCTCCTCCAACAATTGGCTGTTTGTCACATTAACAAAAACAAAAACGGAGGAGTTAATAATGGGAATCAAATTTTCGACCACTTGATTTTTACTGCACTTGGCAATATAACGATGCAGTTTTATATCTTCTTGGGTATGATCTTTTTGAGCCCGAATGAGCGACTCCACTTTGTCACATTGGCGGACAAGATTTTCGATATCCTCATCTGTAGCATTCTTGGCTGCCATGGCTGCTATTTCAGGCTCAAGCATTAGTCGTACATTAACTAGATCTAAGGCCAACTTTTCCCGGTCTTTTGCCATAGAAAGACCAAGAGGATCTTCGACCATGCCACGCTTGGAGGAAACAAAGGTTCCCGCCCCTCTTCGAATCTCAACAATGTTGCGCGAAACTAATAACTTAACCGCTTCCCGAATCGTACTCCGACCGACACCCAGCATTTCAGCTAACTCGTATTCATTGGGCAATTTATCGCCCACTTCTAGTTTTTTATCAATAACGTAAGTCAAGAGATAATTAAACACCTGCTCAACTAAGGGTTTACTATCATATATTTCAAATTCTTGCATTCTTACCACCTTCAATTTTCTTTAATCTATTATGAAGTATACTCGAAAAACTTTAATCCATCAATACTTCTTTCTCATCTTCTGTCCTTGTGTATAATACGCCGATGAGCAAGTACAAGATGACACCGGTTCCTATAATCGTATCATTACTTAGTCCAAGGGCCAGAAAAACGACAACCGGCGTTGCGATACTTCGAATATATAGACGTTTTTCCGGACTTTTTATATATTGAGTCAATAATCGAACGAGAGGAACCCCAACTATGATCAAGAAAACAAATAAGCCGACGAGACCAAAGTTAAAGGTCAAAAGCAGATACAGGCTATGAGGATTAACCGCAATACTGGTTGTACTGGACGTATAATTAAAGGCATTAATCACATCATCTGCAGGATGATAAATAGCCAGTGTATCGGCACCGTGACCTAACCATAGGCGCTCACGAATCATAGGCAATACTTTTGACCAGATATATCCACGAGAAGACAAAAAATAACCATTCATTAACATGGGTTGGGGCTCAGGGACTGCATCCACAATGCCTTTGGGACCGATAACACCCACTCGCCCATCATCTAAAGCAAGCAAAAAGGCACGATGTCCTTGAATACTCAGCTTCATGACATCATCAATATATTCGTATTGCCACTCACCAATCAATTCTTCTTCATTGGCCAACACGAGACCCTGGTCACTATTTTTAATCACCACATTATCTTGACCGTTACTTAAGACCGTCCTATCTTCACCAATATCGATGGATTGAAGAAGCAAAAAGCCACTTTGACTCACACCTTCTTCTTCATCCATTGTTAGACTTTTAGTCGGAACATTAAAAAAACGATTGGCAACACGACCTCCCGAATATGTATTAATTGCTACAAATGCTATAAGCATAAGTCCAGCTAAAACTCCATAATGCAGGAGATTTTTTCTTGATTTTTCTACCAACGATAGAAGGCAAGACAAAATATAGAAAAAAAGCACCATATAAAACCCCGCTTTTGAGCCTGAAAAAAGAAGTCCTGTAAAATTGACAGTCACTAAAACAGCACTGAAAAGTTTCCCTTTTCGGCTTTTACTCATGGTAAATAGCCCAAGGGCTACGAATAAAACTACCGCGGAATATACACCATAATAGTTGGAATTGTATAAAGTTGTCGAAGCAAAATCAAACCCTTCTCGAAACGTCCGATGGGTTTCTAAATATTTAGCAATCGCACCTTGGGAAACCGGATTGTTTAAGCCGAACATAAAGGGCTCTAGACGTGTACTTGTTATGGGAAAAATATCCATAGTCTGCAAAAATGCAATGACCGTCACCGGTATACTTCCAATGCCAATCCCCCGCATTACCGCATACACATCTTGGCGATTTTGCAAGAGAATCCCACTCAATACAATCAACATACAATAATAGACATAAACTTGGGCACCTTCGTAGCGTTCTGAAAATCCTATAGGAACAATTTCACTGTACTTAGACGTCAGCGTTGTCAAACCAACGATTGCCATAAAAGCTACCGGAAACAATAGCATCGGGTTCATAGGAATATGAAGACGTTTTTTTAATACCATATAGGCTAAATAAAGTCCGGCTAACAAAAGAAAAAAAGCCAACACTCGGGATTTTGAAATACTAAAAAGATCAATGAAAAAGGGAGAAGTATATAATGAATAATGTTCTAGTTCAACGCGGGATTGCTCCATAGCTATTCCACGAACATAAAAAGGAACCGTTCCTCCAATTAAACTTAACAATAAAGCACGTTTTTGTTGCATAGTATGTCCTCCCTCATTCTGACTCAACATAAAATTCTTCACTATTATACCACAATTCGGCATTTCTTGGGTTTACACACACCAAAATTTCGGGTATTATATTTCTCAGTGAGTTTTTTATTATAACTAAAGGAGATTACTATGAACGAAAAAAGAGGACAATGGGGATCTCGAATGGGATTTGTCATTGCAGCGATTGGATCCGCCATCGGTTTGGGCAACATATGGCGCTTTCCTTATGTAGCAGCTAGCAATGGCGGTGGCGCATTCTTGATACCCTACTTATTTGCATTATTAACCGCCGGCATTCCTATACTTATTCTAGAATTTGCCGTTGCACACAAAATAAAGCGCTCAACACCCGGCGTTTTTGGACGTATCTCAAAAAAAATGGAACTACTGGGCTGGTTTCAAACCGCCATATCTTTCGGCATCGTTATCTACTACACAGCGATTATCGGATGGACGATTAACTACGTCCTATATGCCTTCAAAGGCCAATGGGGGCAGGATACAGAAAGCTTTTTCTTTAATGATTTTTTGAATATTTCTGATCATCCCTTAAACATTGGCGGGATTAACACAAAAATGTTAGTCGCCCTTGCTCTTGTTTGGTTAGTGAACTATATTGTACTCATGGGCGGTATCAAAGCCGGTATTGAAAAAGCCAATAAGATCTTCATGCCCTTACTGGTCATCTGTCTTCTTGTTATTACTGCTCGGGGCTTAACTTTAGACGGTGCAGCCCAAGGACTTGACTATTTTTTCAAACCTGAATTTACCAAGCTAAAGGATCCGACCGTTTGGATTGCCGCTTACGGACAGATTTTTTATTCCTTAAGTATTTGCTTTGGAATTATGATTACCTACGCATCCTATCTACCGGAAAAGACCGACTTAGTCAACAATGCTTTCTTAACCGGATTAGGTAACTGTTCTTTTAGTATCCTTTCCGGAATTGCTGTATTTAGCGTTCTTGGATACATGGCCACAAGCCAAGGGATTCCTGTGAGCGAAGTATCTACGGGCGGAATCGGTCTTGCTTTTGTTGTTTTTCCAACGGCAATCAATGCACTTCCTAATATGAACGCATTAATGGGGGCCCTCTTTTTCTCTTGCCTCATCTTTGCCGGATTCAGTTCCAGCATGTCCATATTAGAAGTTATCGTCTCCGGATTTGCTGATAAGTTCGAAAGTTCACGAAAAAAAATCCTAACCATCACCTGTTTGGTTGGATTCATCTTTTCCTTCTTATTTGTCACCGATGCCGGCTTGTATTTCTTAGACATTATCGATCATTTCATTAATATCTATGCCATTGCCATTGCCGGATTAATCGAGATTATCTTCCTAAGCTGGTACTTGAACCTAGAAGATGTGCGTCAATACGCCAACGGTATGTCTGACTTTTCCGTCGGCAAGTGGTGGAATCTATCGCTTAAATATTTAACACCCATTGTATTATCCATCATGTTTGTCTTTAATACGGTTATCGACTTAACTCAAGGCTATGAAGACTATGATCTCAAATCCCTCTTAGCTATTGGCGGCTCTACAATGGCCTTCATCCTTGTGATGGCATTTGTGCTTAACCATTTCAAAGGGCAACCCACCTATCATAGCTCTATCGGAAAAGGAGTTGATCTAAGTGAGTACTAGCGCAATTATTATGGCCATCATTTCTATCGCCATTACATGGGGCGGATTTGGCTATTGTCTACGGATTGCATTAAAAACAAAAGCATAGACCTTTATCGTTTTGGGCTGCTGCATTAAATAAATTAGTGCAGCAGCTCTTTTATTATCTAAACAAGTCACTATGTGTTCCGGTTCTAGTTAATGATAAAACAAGCGCATCTTCTACAACTTTATAAATTAACAACCAATCAGGTTTTAAATGACATTCTCTGTATCCCTCAAAATCACCACTTAACGAATGATCCTGATACTTTTCAGGCATTTGTTCTCCATTCGCTAAAATATTAATTACTTTATCCAATACTTTTATATTACAGCCTCTCTTGACCACTAATTTATAATCTTTTTTAAATTTATTGGTAAGTATCACATCATATTTCATTGGCCTTTTAATTCCCTAAATAAGTCATCAAGGTTTGTATATTTCTTAGTATTTGGATTAGCAATTAATTTTTCACTCTCCATTATCGCTTCTCTAGTTTCCTTATTTGGTACTTCTAGGGTTATATTAAAAGGTATTCCTTGTTCTCTAACAGCTTGTTTAATAAATGTAGTAATAGCTGTTGTCATATTCATCCCTAAAGCAGTAAACAATTTTTCGCTTTGTTCTTTTAATTCTTCATCCATTCGAATGGTAATATTTTTCGTAGCCATATTGTTTTTCTCCTCTCTAAATCAAACATTTTACACTTAAATTATACATCATAATAAGTGCATTGTAAATACCTTGCACTTATTATCGCCTCTTTGCATGAATAAAATAACGTCCGTCATCGATATCATAGCTACAGGTAACTAATGTCAGTATTTGATCCGATTCTGTAACTTCAATCTCATAATCATACAGACTTTTAGCCGATACATCTTCAAGGTATTGGCTAAAAGTTTCTGATGGACTAAACTGGGTTTGTATGTTCCCCGGCTCAGCTTCATCAAAATAAAAGGCAAAGATATCATAAGTATATGTATCATAAAGGGTTTGAATGGTTATTATAGAGGCTTCAAAAGCGATTTCTTTATCCAAAAAATCTTCCAAGGGGCCAAAGCGAAGTCGATTCTTTGCATTATGTCCATACAAAATTGTATTTTGGCTAAATTCAAAGCCAATATTTCGATAATCCATAAAAACGGTGCCATATTTATCTTTCTTCTTATTAAAATCACGGTCCAGATAAAATTCATTGTCTAACCCTTTAACTATAGGTTCATCTATGGTCGTATTTTCTATCCGTATCCATCCGGAATAGTCCGGATTTTTTTCAAGTAATTGACGCGACGGATTTTCTATGTATGTATACTCCGAATTCACTAGCGGGACCGAGCTTTCCTGCTCCAAAACATCTGTCAACTCTTGAATAGACTCTTTTGAAGATTCAGAAACCGATAGCTCCGGTTTTACAAGCTCTGTCTCTTCCTGGTTTGTACAGCTTGTCGCTATCATTAATATTATGAACACTCCTATTAACTTTTTATATATACACATATGATCCCTCCAATAATATAATACATACCTTTAAGAATTACATTATATCACGTTTTGTAATATTATTCTATATATTTGAAAATTATTCTCATTTTCTATTGCATTATATTACATAT
>DDQW01000007.1 GCA_002342805.1 Clostridiales bacterium UBA2432
GAACCAAACTTGTTTAAGAGTATGATAGATTGCTGTAAACGATAGATATTCGATAATAGATAAATGACTTTATTCGGAGATGAATAAAAAGAGATTTTGTGACTGCAAAGATATTTGCGTTTACAAAATCTCTTTTTTTGCTCTAAATTTATTTTATGGTACAATGAATATATTAGAGGAGGCGAAGTAAAATGAAAAAGAAGATAACTATACATATATTTCTCATGTTATCACTAATGCTTTTTGTAGCATGTAGTGCAACAGAAGAGGAATCAACAAACCCAGTGGTTGAAGATACTACAGAAGATAGTACAGAAGAAGAACAAGCGAAAGCTAGTATAGAAGTCCAGAATATTCAGACATATGAAAATATTTTTATGACGGATTGGCTGGATGATAATCAGGTGGTTGCACTTAAGGAAAATGAAGAACTAGACACATTGACATTAGAAGAATTATCTGAACAACATCCTACAAGTATCTATGGATTTGATGTTGAATCTGAAGAAATGACTTTGATTTTAGGGAAGGAAAATGTGAATTTAGGAGATGCTAAAATTTCACCTAATCGTACATATTTGTTATATAGCGAGTATACATTAGGTGATCCGGCCTATTATATTTATAATCTAAATAGTGATGAATCCTTCTCGCTTTCAGGCGATCCGATTGGAGGAGCAATGAGCGCTAAATGGGTTAAAGGGAATGAAGTTATAGGTACAGCATATGCGGGAGGCCTTTTTAGAGCAGACATTAGAGGAGAAGTAGATCTAGTAGAAGAAATAACGGAAGAAATGATTTATTTAATCGAAGAAATGGACAATACTATCTTTTATAATACCGGGAATAATCCATCGTTAATAGCGTATAACCTTGAGACACAAGAGAGTGTCAGCTTGCCGTTTAATGATGTGCGTGATATGATTGCATCTCCATCAGGTGAACACTTATTGATTGTTGATGGAAGTGATACAGGTGTGATTCTTTATCTTTATGATAGTATCGAAGAGACACAAATGACACTTGCAGAAGGTGTGTCGATTAGTGGTATTTCGGTATCAACATCCGGACGTAGGATTGCTTATGTATTAACATCAGAAGATGCAGTGGAAGGTACATTATTTGTAGAGGATTTAGCCTTAGATGCAAAGGAAGAAATAGCTGATGGCATTAACTATGGAACAACGTCCTGGAGTCCATCAGAAAATCAATTGATTTACACATCGTATGATGGAGAAGACACAAACAGCAGTATTGTAACGTTTGCTGAATGAAATAATTGCTTAGTTCACATCTTGAATGAGTTTTTCTAGCTGATGAGTGAAGTTGAGATTGTCATGAACCGTTCTTTTCTTATGACGGGGTCCACGCAAGCCGGCTTTTCTAGATTTTTGACTAAGATGTCGCTCAAACATAAGAAGGTCGATATTGTCATGATGAATATGCTTGCCAGAAGGGTGAAGAACATGACCACCGCGTCCAAGGGCTAGCGAAGCAACACCATAATCAGCAGTAATAATGATGTCCCCAATTTCCATAGCACCGATCAGGGCAAAGTCAACAGAATCACGACCCTGATCGATGATATGGATTTTTGCCTTATATTGGCTTAATTCGTGATTAATATCCGCAAAAAAATGAACCTCGAGGTTATTTTTTGTAGCGAGAGTAATAATTGCATCTTTGACCGGACAAGCATCGGCATCAACAAGTATTCGCATAGTTAGCTCCTTTTTATAAGTAATTGAATTTCTTCCTTTAATAAATGAACCAAGGCATCAATGCTCTGTTCATGACGTTTGTGCATTAAAAAAAGAAGTTTTCCATGTATAGATGCAATCATAAGTTGATGAATAATATCAATCTTACTATTGTCAAATCGATGCTCAACTGCGCATTGTTCAAGTTGTTGATATAAAAGCAGACCGACGGAAGGCGAATTTGCATTTGCAGTCATTGCCTGAGGATAGTCCCCTAAATCTTCAATAAAAACAGCATGAAATATATGTGGTTGCTCAGCAAAAAAACGAAAATAGTTCTCTGTATGCAATAAAATAGCGTCTAAACATGACAATTTTGAGGTGTCTATATCAAGTAATTGTTTGTAACAATCATTAAGATAATCAAAAACACAATAGGCAATTAGTTCTCTCATATCTTTAAAATAATTATATAAAGTGGCATAGGAATACCCAGCTCGTTTACCGACCTTTCTAGCGCTTAATGCAGAAGTGCCTTCTTCTTCTATAATTGATTTGGCCGCTTGAACAAAAAAACCAAGAGTGCGAGCTTTTTGGAGCTCTTTATTCGTCATGATGGGTCACTTCTTTGTAATAGGAAATAAGTGGTTCAATAAAACGTTCATTGGAAACATCAAGTGGGCGGTCAAATGCAGCCAACATACCACGTTCATCAGCAGTACGTTCGCTTTCAGGTTTTTTTTGAATCGTTTTCTTCATGATATTCATGAGAAATTTATCAAAAAAATTCAGCTTGTTGTAATTAAAACCACCACGCATATAAAACAGTTTAGCATGTTTTTGCAATTCAGGAGATAGGTTATGTTCCGTTAGGGTGGCAATGAGGCCGTCAGAAGGTGGAGTTGTACCAACGGCAAAAATAAGAAGTTCTTTGTTTAGATTAAAATCCATTTGACTAAGCATTTTCTTTAACCCTAAAATACCGGAAGCATATAAACTTCCACCATAGATTACATAGTCGTAGCTAGTTAAATCAATGTTTTTGCTTGCCTTATATTCTAGGCATTGGCATGAAAGTGCTTTTGAAATAAGTTGTGCGTATTTTTCAGTGAAACCTGTTTTTGATCGATAAATAACGATTGTCTTCATAAAACCTCCGTGTAATTAATGGTGTTAATAATATTAACAGTGTTAATTAAATGATATATAAATTGTTTGCATCTGTCAAGCGAAATATTGACATTATCTTGACAAAACGGTATGATACTCCCTGTGGCATATAAAGTCAAATATAGAGACCAAGTAAAAGGAGTGTATTATGAATAGTAAGAGATGGATTGCGGTAGGATTATCCCTTGTAGTTTTTTTCTCATCATTAGTTGTATCTTTTGTAGGAAAAATACTGACGCAAGATGTTGATACAACATCTTTTTGGGAAGAATTCATGAGTGATGCGATTAGCGAAACGGTTGTACGTGAAGGAAGTTTTGATGAACGTATTGCTGTTTTTAACGTACGTGGAATGATTATGAATATGGAAGAAAGTTATTTTAGTGTTCCCCAATACAATCATCAACGTATTTTAGAATCCCTTGATACAGTGAAAAATGACGATACGATTAAAGGAATTATTTTGCGGATTGATAGTCCGGGTGGTGGCGTTTATGAAAGTGCTGAATTAAGTGATAAGATTCGTGAAGTCAAGGAGGTCCGAGATATTCCGATTTATGTAGTTATGGAAAGTATGGCAGCAAGTGGCGGTTATTATATTGCGGCATATGCAGACCAAATCTATGCAACGAATGAGACGATTACAGGTTCAATCGGTGTCATTATGTCAGGGATGAATTTTGCAGGATTGATGGATAAGTTAGGCGTTGAAGACATGACCATTAAAAGTGGTGAAATGAAAGATGTTGGATCGTCAACTCGCGAGCTTACAGAAAAAGATTATGAAATTCTACAAGGTTTAGTGGACAGTATGTATGAACGTTTTGTTGATGTTGTATCTGAAGGAAGGGGCATGGAGCGCGAGGATGTCTATGAACTTGCAGATGGTAGGATTTATGATGGGGCTCAAGCGCAAAAAAATGGCCTTGTTGATCAAATTGGTTATTATGAAGAAGCCTTAGAAGCCTTTGAGACTGCCTACGGTTTAGAAAATGCTCAGATTATTACTTATGACCAAGCTGAATTAGACATGTTTGGTCAATTGTTTATGAAAACGTCAAAGCTCATGAATTTTGGACAAGAGATTAACTTGGGCAATATTGAGCTGCCGGCAACATGGAAAGAACAATCCGGATTTATGTATATGTACAGGGGGTATTAAAATGGAAAAATATCATCAATATCCACCCCTTATTTATGCCGGTTTTTGGATGCGTTTTTTTGCCTACGGATTAGATATAATTATCATTGCTAGCCTTCAACGTATGTTATTGTTTTTTCTTGCGGATGGTGGAATAAAAAACGGCTTTAATTTAGGAATCTATTTGCTTTATTTTGTTTTGATGACTAAGTTAAATCAAGGTCAAACATTAGGGAAAATGGCCTTTGGACTTCGCGTTGTGAGTTTTAGTGAAGAACATTTGTCGTGGACGACGGTGGTTGTACGTGAGCTATTCGGTCGCTATTTACAAAAAATATTTTCGATAATGTATATTTTGATTGTCTTTACGCCAAAAAAACAACATATTATCGATTTGCTGGTTGATACGACTGTTATTGCAGACAATAATTTGTTATTATATAAAGAGATACCATTGACAGAGCAAAAAGAATTAGAAGGAGGAGACTATGCCCTTTATTGACATGCAATTAAGTAAAAAATTGGATTACGCTGAAAAACAAAAATTACAAGCTGTTGCCACAGAGATTGTCGCTGAAACAATGGGAAAACCTGCAGGGGCAGTTATGGTTAGCGTACACGATGGATGTGATCTTTATATGGGTGGTGAGGTGTTAATCTCCGGACTATATATGGAAATCCGTGCTTTTGGACCGTCTGAATCTGCCGTCAAAGAAACAATGGCCAGGGAACTTAATAAGGCAATTAAATCATTGCTTCAAATATCTGAACAACATATATATATTACTTTTGAAGATAAGATGCAATGGGGATTTAAAGGCGGATACCTAGAAAAATAAGGTGAAATTTGACAAAAACACTTTTTTCGGTTAAACTTTTATCATTAAGCAAAGGCGCTCATAATATATGGGCGCTTTTTTGCGATTTCGGAGGTGGGCAATGCGAAAAAAACAGATGCAATTATTGGAAAAGTTTACAGAAGATGTTGTACAAGGGAATTTAATTGAAGCAGGTCAAAACGAGGGGATTGGCAAACAAAAATTAAGTGTTTTTACGAATGTCGTTTCAATGAAAAACCAAATAGTAGCCCTTGAATTTGAAATCCAAGTCGTAGCAAGGCAAATTCAAAAATCGGTTGAAAAGATGAGCCAAGTTTTTTCAGAACAAATGCACTTAGTGGATCAGACATATACGAGCTCCCATAGACTCATTGATGCAAATGATAATAATATTGAGCAAGTGGATTATGCGGTTGGATTTTCAAAACAATTGTTAAATGAAACAGAAGAACTCATTGAGTCTAACAAGCGATTAATGGGTTCAATGTACCAATCTCAAGATGTCATTGGAAAGCAATTAAAGTCATTAAATGATACAATTCAACTAATTACCGGAATTGAAGAATCAAATAGAACTTCGGTAAACTCAATATCATCTCTTTCAAAATCAGCAGGAAAAATTGAATCAATCTTTGACACTGTTCAAGATTTTTACAAACAGACGGAGTTATTGGCCCTTAATGCGTCCATAGAATCAGCAAGAGCCGGTGATGCAGGTAAAGGATTTGCAGTTGTTGCCACCGAGATACAAAACTTGGCGAGAAAAAGTTCGGAATCGACAGCAGATATAAAAAACATTATGAAAGAAATCAATGATAGTATAGGATATGTGGTTGATGCTTCAGAAAAGACATCAATGACAATTCAACAAACGGTGAATAATTCAGAACAGTTAGAAGAAGACTTAACAACATTAACACAAACAATAGAAGAACAAAGTCATGATATGCAAGTCATGGAAGACACACTAACGCGGAATGTCACCAGTATTAATCAATTAACAGATACCATACATTCCATTCGAACGTCGTCAGAGCGTTTACATGATGAGGTCGGCGAGATGGAAGTGATTATTCAAAAACAATATGCTTTTTCCAAAGAGGTCGAACAATCAAAAAAAGATATATCAGATGCTTCGGAAACAATGGACATCATGACGCAGAAAGTTTCAGACAATCTGATGGACTACTATTTGAAAAAAATCGAAAACCAAACAAATGCAATTATGAAAAAACTTGAGACCATCATTGTTGAGTATGATGCGATTGGAATGGATCGCCCGATGGAACATCAAAAAATATTGGATAGATTAGTTCAAGAGATGGAAGAAATTGAGGCCGTTTGGAGCAACCGTATAGATGGAAGTTTTATTCATTCGAATCCTCCAAATGGTATTGAAAATGCCAATGCAAGAACGTGGTTTCAAGAAAGCAAAAAAGGAAAAGCCCATGTTTCTGATGTGTATATTTCTGCGATTTCGAAACGGCCATGTGTAACAATTAGTGTCCCAATATTTGATCAAGATAAAAAAGTTTCGACTATTTTGGGTGTGGATATAACGTGTTTGCTTACATAAAATTTCCGTGATATACTTGAAATAAAACGGAAAGGAATGAGAGTATGACCAAACAATTTAGTATTAAAACGGAACGGGAACAATTTTATGACATTACCAATCAAGTTCAAACGACTGTTGCCGAAGCCAATGTATCTGAAGGGATTTGTACCATTTATTGTCCGCATACAACAGCCGGTATTACCATTAATGAGAATGCAGATCCGGATGTAGTCAAAGATGTATTGTTAGGATTAGATAAAGCATTTCCGGACCGGTCGGATTTTCGACATATGGAAGGTAATTCATCTGCGCATTTAAAATCCAGTTGCATCGGTGCCAGTGAAACCGTAATAATCCATAAGGGAAAACTCATATTAGGTCGGTGGCAAGGTATCTATTTTTGTGAATTTGATGGCCCAAGACATAGAGAATATTATGTGCATATTCAAGAATAAGGATAATAAACAAAGCGCTTTCCGGCAAGGTGGTTATAATGGTATCGATTAACGATGTGGCAAAAAAGGCTGGCGTGGCAAAATCAACGGTGTCAAAAGTTTTAAACAACTATTCCATGGTAAGCGAAGAAACAAAACGTAAAGTTAAGGCAGCCGTTGAAGAACTTAATTATGTTCCCAATTCCGTTGCAATTTCTCTTTCAAAGCGATCATTTCATCGTGTGGGATTAATCATCGATATTCAGCATAATCGACAATTTGTGGATGAGATTGGTATGAAACATTTAACGGGAGCATTTGATCGAGCGCAAGTGCACCACATGGATGTTGTTACTTTTTTCTCGTCTCAATTTAGGGATATGACCGCCAACCAGATTCGTGAACATTTAGCGGCACAACGTATTAATTGTTTGATTATTTATAATATGTCAAAGGATGATATTCATTTAAAAGAATTAGTCGAATTAGAAGATTTTTTGACCGTCTTAGTAGATTCATCCGTTTATAATCGCAAAACATCAACAGTGACGATTAATCATTATCAAGCTCAATATGACGTGGCATCAAAGACACTTCGCGAAAACGATATTACGGATACAATTCTTTACATTGCCGGTGAAATGAATTCATATGTTTCTGAAAAACGTCTTCAAGCCATGATAGACTTACAAAAAGAACAAGGCTTTAAAATGATTGTAGAATATGGAGACTTCGATGAATTCAAAGCGCGTCAGATTGTTTTTCAATATGCAAGTGAAGTGGATATCATCGTGTGTGCCTCGGACCTAATGGCCATTGGCGCAGTATTTGCATTAAGAGAGTTAGATGTCTTCCATCCTGTTTGCGGGTTTGATGGCATTACTTTGATGGGATACACACAGATTGCAATGAACACAGTAAAACAAGATTTTTATAAAAAATCACAGTTGGCGTTTGATGAAATTCAACGTCTCATCGAAGGTGGACAAGGACAATATATAGAAGTGCCTTATACAATAGGTATTATTGATTATATGGATGTTATACAATAAAAAAAGTCTAAAAAAAGGCGCTTGCTATTTGAGCGCCTTAATGTTATTATATAAAGGTTGTTTACAATGAAGCATAGAAGATCATATGATATGATTAAAGCTAGGAGCATTTATGAGAGAAAAGAAAATAATCAATGTCGCAGTTATTGCCCATGTTGATGCAGGAAAATCAACATTAGTTGATGCAATGTTAGCCCAAAGTGGTGTTTTTTCAGAACACGAGGAAGTGGTTGATTGTGTTATGGACAGTAATGATATTGAAAGAGAACGTGGTATTACTATTTATTCGAAGAATTGTTCAATTTCCTACAAAGATTACAAAATAAATATTGTGGATACGCCGGGTCACGCGGATTTTTCATCAGAAGTTGAGCGAATTATCAAAACCGTTGATACAGCCATATTATTGGTGGATTCCAGTGAAGGCCCAATGCCTCAGACACGTTTTGTTTTACAAAAAGCGTTAGAACGAGGTCTGTGTCCGATGTTATTAATTAATAAAATTGACAAAAAAGATGAACGAGCAGAACATGTTGTCGACATGACTTTTGACTTATTTGCAGAGTTGGGTGCCCATGATGAGCAATTAGATTTTCCAATCCTTTATGGAGTGGCAAGAGATGGTGTTGTTCGTGATGAGATGCATCATGATAATACGGATATTGTGCCCTTGTTCGAAAAAATTATTGAGCATGTAACGCCATATCCAAATAGAGATGACGAACCTTTACAGATTCAAATATCAGCACTAGGATATGATGAATATATTGGTCGATTAGGAATTGGTCGTGTACAACGTGGAGTTTTACATCCTGGAGACCTTGTCAGTGTTGCTAAGCGTGATGGTTCTGTTGTAAAGGCTAAAATAGGAAAAGCATTTATTAATGTTGGACTGAATCGCGTTGAAGCCAAGGAAGTTGTATCCGGTGATATTGTAACAATCTCCGGTATTAGTGATATTTCTATTGGTGAAACAATCTGCGAAGAAAACAATGTTGAACCCTTACCGATGATTGAAATCGAAGAGCCAACCTTATCCATGAATTTTTACGTCAATAATTCACCTTTTGCAGGCTTAAGCGGAAAGTTTGTAACAACCCGTCACATTAAAGCGCGTCTGGAAAAAGAGTTAGAAACAAATGTTGGATTGCGTGTTGAAGAAATTCCGGGAACCGATGCTTATAAAGTTTCTGGTCGAGGTGAGTTGCACTTATCAATATTACTTGAAAACATGCGACGTGAAGGTTACGAGCTTAGTGTGTCTAAGCCGGAAGTCTTATTACATGTAGATGAAAACGGCAATAAACAAGAACCTTATGAAAAGGTGATTATTACAGCGCCGGATCAATATGTAGGTTCAGTTATTTCCAAATTAAACGAGCGAAAAGGCTTAATGGAATATATGCATGCAGAAAATGGAAGTACAAAAATCGAGTATGTTGTTCCGACGCGTGGACTTTTAGGTTATCGTAGTGAATTTATTAATGATACACGTGGTGAAGGTATTATCGTGCGTTCCTTTGATTCATATAGAGAATATGTTGGTTTTATTCCTTCACGGATTAATGGTGTGTTAATTTCTCAAGAAAATGGTTCAACCATGGCCTATTCCCTCTTTAATTTAAGTGACCGTGGAAAACTGTTTATTGGAGCCGCTGTTGATGTTTATGAAGGAATGATTATCGGATTGAATAATCGAAATGATGATATGGTTGTTAATCCATGTAAGAACAAAAAATTAACAAATACAAGATCATCTGGTGCAGATGATGCAATTAAACTTCAAAAGCCGAAAGAGTTCACCCTTGAAGAAGCTTTAGAGTTTATTGAAGACGATGAATGGGTGGAGATTACTCCGGATGCCATTCGCCTTCGTAAAAAATACTTAAGCACACAAGAGCGTAATAAATTTAATAAAACACGAGCAACATCATAAAAAAAGCTGAAGACCTAAGTGATATGCACTTCCAAGTGCAATGGAATTATGATCAAAGGAACCACCTCGGCTAAAGCTGACGTGAAGATGAGGCGTTGATTTTAAATATTCCAATGTTTTGTCATATAAAGTTTCATAAAAAAGATTGGATTCCTTAATCATTGGACCACTTAAGATGACGCAATCTAGGCTTAAAAGACGAATATAGTTGGATAAGCCGATAGCCGTCATTTCAGCAGCATTTATAAGTTGATCATTTAATAAAGGCGTTGTACTTATTATAGTATGCGCCTTTTTTGTGTTTGTAGAGCATGTTTTTCTAAGTGAAAAAAGACTAGCGTAATCATCGATTGTTTTATTGTGGGTGAGCTGCATTTTAGAAAATGCATCTTCGTGGGAATCATGCATGGACAAGAGGTTGCCATGGATAGCTGTGGAATTACGTATGCCTTCACCTAAGTTAATGTAGGCGACATGATTATGGTCTTTTCCCACACCAAAAGTAACTTCAGCAAGTAGAGCGAGTTGGCTACCACTTGCGATATATGTATCGAACCCTGTTGCATTAGCGATTGTCACGCGTAAATCGATATGATCAAAGTGTGAAGAAGGAAATCGCTCGGGATGGAGTAAATAGCCGGTATCTTCATCAATAGGGCCAACGCAACCGATGCCGATGCCCAATAACTCGGGATGACTGGTCTTGTAAGTTTGTTGAATATCCTGGATAAATTGATTCAGCTCCTGGATGAGACGTCTTGGTGTCATCGATGAATCAACAGTTAATTGCGTTTGATGGAGTATATCTAACTTAAGATTTGTAAAAATAATATTCATATATAGACGTGAAATGTCTAAACCGATGAAACCGTAATGCATTGGATTTACATCAATAAGGCCGGATGGGCGACCGCCGGTTTGAGAAATATAATCAGTCACTTGTAACAAATTAAGCTCAAACAAGGGTTTCAATAATCGATTTAATGTTGTCAGTTTTATATTTAAAGTTTCGCTTATAAATTTTTTAGTGAGCGGACCTTTTTTTTGAATAAATAAAAATAGATTTTTGGATTCTTTGGATAATGATGTAAAATATTGTGAACTTGGCATCTAATCGCTCCTATCGATATATCTTAAATCAAGCTTATACATAGCTGTTTAACCAGCATATAATGTATATAATAAACTATTTTGACCAAAATGGCAATAAGTCTTGCTTTTTGTATTGAACGTGATATAATAGCTGTATTGACTTATAACCAAAATGGTTAAAAGAAGGAGCGGCTATGTCAAATCAGATATTAAAATTGTTTTTCTCATTTTTTAAAATTGGAATTTTTACTTTTGGGGGTGGTTTTGCTATGATTCCACTTATTGAAAAAGAAATTGTTGATCGACGTAAGTGGATTCATAGAGAGGATATCATTGACTTATTTGCTATTAGTCAATCGATTCCAGGGGCTGTTGCTATCAATACGGCAACGCTCGTTGGATATAAGGTTGTAGGACGTATCGGTGCTATTATAGCAACCTTAGGTGTTGCCTTACCTTCAATCGTTATTATATCATTAATCGCAATTTTCTTTGGAGAAATCGCAGATATGAAAATTGTGGCATGGATTTTCACAGGAATTAATGCAGCGGTTATTCTCTTGATTTTTCATGCATCCCTTCGTATGGGAAAAGTGGCGGTGAAAGACTTAATCACAACAATTATTTTTATTGTCACCGTTGGTGTTGTTGTTTTTACAGATATCAGTCCAATAATACTCATCATTTTAGGTGGACTCATTGGTGGAGGCTTATACTTTGTTGAGAAGGGAGACAAGCCATGATTTTTTTTGATTTATTTTTTGCCTTCTTCAAAATCGGTTTATTTAGTTTTGGTGGAGGATATGCCATGATTCCTTTGATTTCGGAAGAAATAGCTAATCATGGCTGGATGAACGAGGCGGAGTTTTTGCGAATTATTGGTATTGCAGAGATGACGCCGGGATCCATTGCCATTAATGCTGCTACATTTATCGGATTTCAAACAGCAGGCCTACCAGGGGCTCTTGTTGCAAGTTTAGGAGTCTTACTTCCTTCGCTCCTTATCATACTTTTTATATCAGCTTTTTTTTTCAAATACAGCCGTCATCCATTAATGAAAAAAATTTTTTCGGGAATTCGTCCGGTTGTAACAGGGTTGATTTTTTCGGCGGGACTTCTTATTGCAAAAGAAGTCATATTTGAAATACGAACCCTAATTGTATTTCTAGCACTGCTTGTCCTTATTAAGTTTGTGAAAATTCATCCGATTATGTTAATTGTTCTGGCGGCCGGTGGCGGAGTTATTGTAAATATATTCTGAATATAGGGATGATATGGAAGAAAAAATAGAATATTACAAGGTTTTCATATAAAAAAAATACATTTGTTATACATTATTCATATTTTAGACATATTTGTTTGGTAATATAATAAATGTAATAACTATCCCCCCTTTTATTATATAGATATTAGCTTAGTCCTACCAGACACTCGGTTTGGTAGGAAATTTTTTTGCCTTTTTCTTGACTTTCGTGGCCAAGCATCATAGAATCATCATAGACGAACATAAGTTGATTAAAGAAGAGGTAACTATGAAAAAATACGTTCACTCATGGATATTAATGCTTACATTTCTAACCCGAATACCCTTTCCCATGCATTTTGAATTTAATTCTGACGACTATGCGCGAGGCATATTTTACTTTCCCCTTATTGGTGGGATTATTGGTCTTTTGCTGTGGCCGATTATTTTTGTGCAGAGATTTATTCCTGCAGGAGTATTTCCCTTTATTATTATTATTCTATATCTTCTAATAGTGGGTGGGATTCATGTAGATGGTATAGGTGATTTGTTTGACGGGATTTTTAGTGCCAGAGATCAAAAACGTATGCTAGAGATTATGAGTGACAGTCATATCGGTGCCTTTGGTGTTGTCGGGATTATCCTCTATTTCATGGGTATGTATGTTGGATTATATGAAGTGATGCACGCTGAACTATTTCCCGTGATTCTAATAAGTATGCCCTTAATAGGTCGAAGCGTGGCCTTAATCGGAGCCGGATTGAGCCGATATGCAAAACCGGAAGGGCTTGGAAAAGCAATTGTTGATCGAGTGGGTCCCTTAACGAGTTTAATGTTAAGCCTTGTATTAGTGGCTGCTTATTTTGTGTTTTTTCCGATGATTAGTTTAAGCATTATAGTGACACTTGTGGTCATGCTATATATATTATGGAGAATTCATCGCACCCTTGACGGCATTACAGGGGATGTTCTAGGTGCTCTTGTGGAAATCAGTCAAATCGTATTTTTGATTGTTGTTGGCATGGTGATTATATGAAAATATTTTTGGTCAGACATCCCCAAACAATAGCTAATCAAGAAAAAATCATCTATGGAAAAAGAGATTATCCCTATACACAAGCAGGAGAGAAACAAATAAAAAGTATCTTGGATTTTTTTTCAATGAAAGCAAGGTCGGATGGGGTAAAGATTGTAACAAGTCCGGCGATTAGAGCAGTTAACTTAGCCAATCAAATCGGAAAACTTTTTAAACAAGAGCCAAGTATGGATGAAGGCTTGGGAGAAATGAACTTTGGGATTTTTGAAGGGCTCACCTTAGAAGAAGCCAAAGAAAAATACCCGCTAGCCTACGACGATTTTCTTTATCGTTTTGAAACGTCATCAATACCTGAAGGCGAGTCTTATAAAGCCTTTCAAGAACGTATTAAAAGCTTCATCATGAGTATGCCGGAACAGGATGAATGGATTTTTGTTACCCATGGTGCAGTAATCCGCGAGATGTTGGAACAGATATTAGAATTAAAGGCCGGCGATTCATGGAAGTTTTCTATAAATAATGGTACAATAGTCGAGTTGGAAAAAAAGAAGCAAGGTTTCCTTGTTCAACAAATTATTCAACCCAAATAGAAAAAGTAAAAAATGCAAATATAATTCATGAGAATGTGAGGAAAATCAAATGAAAAAGGAAAACGTACAGATTCAAAAGATTGTTATGATGGGGATGCTCATTGCATTATCAGCTATTGGAGCCATGATAAAAATACAAGGTTCTATTGCATTTGATTCATTAGCAGCATTTTTAGGTGCACTTGTTTTAGGACCGGTCTATGGAGGGATTATCGGATTTATTGGTCACTTGCTATCGGCATATTTAAGTGGATTTGTACTTACTCTTCCGGTCCATATACTGGTTGCAATAATGATGTTTATCAGTTGCTGGGCATTCGGTCAGACTTATATCAAGTTAGCCAATCACTTTAATTTTCATCTTAACAGTCTACTTGCCGTAATCGTAGCTGTTTTGCTAAACGGACCCATTTCATTGGCTCTTGCGGCGCTTTACATGCAAGTATTTGCAGGTATTCCTTTTTTAGGTGTCTTTGTACCAATGTTTATACCCTTGACCATAGCAGCCCTTATAAATGTTATCTTGGCAATAGTCCTATATAAAGTGCTTGAAAAAACAAAGGTATGGGAGCGAAAATAATGGATGTTAAACGTTATGGTGATCTTCAATTAATTCCACTTGGTCATGATTATTTAGTGATTGCATGTGATAGTTCAGGAAGCATCGGAAATAAAGAGAGCGATCAGATAAAACTAGCTCCGAATATTGCAGGATATTATGCGGCCTTTGTTCCTATTGTTGAGTGTATGGCTGTTCGAGGAGAGATTATAAGTGTGGTGGATACTCTATCCGTTGAAATGGATCCAACAGGCATGAAAATCATTGAAGGGATTCAACAAGCAGTCATTGAGTCCGGAGCTTTAATTCAGCAAATAACAGGATCGACAGAAGATAATATGAAGACATCCATGACTGGAATTGGTATTACGGTTATTGGAAAAGTAGCGCAGTCATTAATTATTGACAAACATTCGAGTGCTCAAAAAAACGTTTATCTTCTCGGAAAAGCAAAAGTAGGTCAAGAATTTTTAGAGGACGAGATTTTAAATAAAAAGGGCGAGGTTTTGTCCTTGAGATTTATGAGGGATTTAGTCAAAAAGTCATGGGTGGAACAAATGTTGCCAGTAGGTTCAAAAGGAATTATTCATGAAATAACTGTCTTACAAGAGCGATATGATTGCAAGATCTGTGTGGAAAATCAAGACATAGATGTGCATAAGTCAGCCGGACCTGCAACATGTTTGTTGATAACTGTTGCTCAGAAAGACATTGAAAAAATAAAGCAGTTAGAAGAAAAAATACCGGTGACATACATCGGCCGATTTAAGGAGTAAAGCAATGCGATTAAGAAATGTTGAAGGATCTATTCAAGCAGTGGAAGAACATGAGCGTGTTATTAGTGAACCTAAAGATTATAAAGGAAAGTGGCATGATTTTTTTGGTAATACACATCCGATAGAAATTGAAATAGGCATGGGTAAAGGTGATTTTATTATTGAAAATGCGCGTAAATACCCCAATAAAAATTTTATTGGTATTGAAAAATTTTCGGCGGTTCTTTTTCGGGCAACAGAAAAGATAGATGCAATGGAAATGCTTCCGAATTTGATTTTTCTACGATTTGATGCCATTGATATTCATGAAGTGTTTGCCAAAGACGAAGTACAAAAAATATATTTAAATTTTTCAGACCCATGGCCAAAAGATCGTTGGGCTAAAAGAAGACTGACCTATCACAAATATTTAGAAAAATATGCGCAGTTTTTAGACGAAAGTGGGTGTATTGAGTTTAAGACGGATAATAACCCCTTGTTTGAGTTCTCGTTAGAAGAGATTGAACAATCTAAGTTCCGCCTTGTAGAGGTGACAAGAGACTTACATCGATCAGACTACAAGCCGGACAATATCATGACGGAATATGAAACGCGTTTTTTAAAACAAAACAAGAAAATTAATTATCTTAAATTAATTTATAGGTAACGAGAAACTTCAAGATAAATAGAGAATCCTAAAAAGATAAATAATGTAATTCCAAAAGGCAGCGTAAAAATAGGCTGCTTTTCTACGTCCTGAAATATTTTTTCGTGGGGAAAAAATTCAGATGAAATCGCATTATTTTTCAAGAGGTCCATTTTGTCATTGGTTTGAATCAGTGCATATAGAACAAGTAAAAGCAAGGGTAAGGTGACAATAATCATGACGATAACACCGGGAAGGGCCATGAGAAGCGCTTCATTTAATGCGATGTTGTCTAGGTTGACTTGGCTGGCGTCAGAGAGTTCTTTGATCATAGGATGTGCAGCGAGATAGGATAAACTAAGGTTGACACCGTTAACCACAAAATGCATAATCATAGGGCAAATAATCGATCCGGTGATGTGAAGTATAATTGAAAAAAGTGTGCCTAAGAAAAAAGCATATAAAAATTGATTGAGATTCATATGAATAATGCCGAAAAATAAGCCACTCATTAAAGAGGCGGTGAGTACACGCATATGGCGATAATGACTGAGAAAAATACCACGCGTTGCCATTTCTTCAAATAGTGCAGGAAAGACCGCAATAACCAGAAGTGAATATCCAAAAGGTTCTGAAGGTAAAGCTTCAAGAGTTTCGTTGATGACCGGGCTTACGATAAATTGACTGAGTAGATTAATCAACATAACCAAGGGAATGCTTAATAGACCAATTAAGAAGGAAAACAAAAGATTGATTGCTTTTGTTGGGTACAAACGTAATGTTTTGGTAATGGGTAATTTGACAAAAAGTAAATAAAGCATTGTTGGCAGAAAGACAAGGATAAGCTGACTGGCAGCGATGCTCAATAATATATTGTCTTGAATCGGGGGATAAGCAATGGACAGTAATCCCATAACGACAAAGCTTCCGGTTAAATAAAATATAAGAAAGAAAAGGGAAAAGCGATTTCCTCGAAATGTTGAATACATAATGAACCTCCATCAACCATTTTTTATTCTATTCTATCAGAAGTAAAAAATGAAAGCAATCATTAAAAAGGGGTTGACTATATTGTAAAAACGTAATATAATAATATCAAATGAGAAAATAGTAAATCATGAATCGTGATTTTTAAGGAGGAAATTTATAATGGCATTACAATTAACAGATGCAATATTTGAAAATGAAGTATTAAAATCAGACGTTCCGGTATTAGTAGACTTTTATGCAGACTGGTGCGGACCTTGTAAAATGATTGCTCCTTCCGTTGAGCAAATGTCTAGCGAATTTGAAGGAAAAGCTAAAATTGGTAAGCTGGATGTTGATGCGAATGGAGAAACAGCACAAAAGTATCGTGTTATGAGCATTCCGACGTTATTAATATTCAAGAACGGCGAAGTGGTTGAGACCATTGTCGGAGCAGTACCAAAAGCAACATTAGAAGCAAAATTAAACGCCCATTTATAAAAAACATGATGGCGATGTAAAAGAGTATTGTCCTAGCAAAAAATACAGCTAGGGCAATGCTCTTTTTTTTACTAGAAGACTGACTAGGGGTGTGATATAATTCATAAGTGA
>DDQW01000065.1:0-29418 GCA_002342805.1 Clostridiales bacterium UBA2432
ATGTGCCACTTCGAAATGGAGAGCCAGATTTTTCAGAGCGTCAAGCTGTGGATGTGTATGTCAGTACTTATAACCAGGTGGTCCCCTTTGACGGGACCTTAACATTGGACTCGAATAAACGCACTTTTATTGGTGAAAGCCACTTACGTCCGACCTCAATTGAGGAAGCGGTGAAAAAACGGTCGGTGCAAGAGTGGAAGGGGCGTTTTCATTTGCCCAATATGACCTATTTTTTACCGGAGGGAACGGATATAAGGAAGCTAGGTCATATTGATCTTGACGCCGACCCGTTTTTACACGCCGGATACATTATTGTCGGTTTTGAAATACATGTCTACAAAAAAGGAATACGACAGTATCTCGGATATAAAAACGGATGGACGGAAGAAGGCTTTATAACAAACCAAGGTTCGCAGACGTATCGCTTAGGAGATGTGTTCATTTACAGTTCAAGCCGACGGGCTAGTCAGACCTATCGCTAGAGATTACTAGATAAATAAGTCGTGCAGAGGGACGCAAGATATGCGTCCTTTTGTACGATTTTTTAGGAAAAATTAAGATATATATGTTATACTATAGGGGAGAAATTTGCATCATGAGAGGAGAAATTTTATGCGTAAATTATACATCAAACAAAAAGTTTTTAAGATTACGGACCATTATCCGGTCACTGATGAAAATCAAAATCCGGTCTATTATGTGGATCAAGACTTTAAACTTATTGGCAATACGGTACATGTCAAAGATGCAGCGGGTAGAGAGATTTTTGTAATTGACAAGGAGATACTCACGTTTTTACCACGGTATGTTGTGAGTTTTTCAGATGGCCGACAAGTCTCCTTAAAAAGCCGATTCACTTTTTTTAAAAAGCAGATTGATGTGGAATCAGAAGGCCTTCATCTTGAACTTGATGGGAACTTTTTTGACTTTCATTTTTCCATTTATGAAGGTGGGCGTGAGATTGGATCAATTACACGAGAATTTCTTACATGGGGGGATACTTATGTATTGAACATTTTTGACGAATCAAAAGAAGTTTTTGTATTAGCATTAATGATTGCAGTTGATTGTATTAAGGACTCTGAAGAAAAAAATTAGAAGAAAAGGATTCGATACTATGAAACCGAAAAGAGAGTTGACGCATCATCTGTTTCATATCATATTACGTTTCGTTTTATTTATAGCTGTCTTTAATATTGTGACAAATACCCTTATAGGATTTCCTGTTGAAGATAATTGGAAGTGGGTTTTCTTTGCAATTTTAGCAATGATCACTTACTTTTTTACTCGTGAAAAATTATCTCTTTTATGGAAAACGGTATTTTTTATTTATATTATTTTTGTTATGTTACCGGTAAGTTTTATTGAATCCGGTGGAACGCAAAATAATGTCATGGGATATGTGTTTCTTCTTGTTATTTGTGTTACATTTTTCTTCTGGGGGCATATACGGATATTTATGATTTGTTCAATCATTATCATGTTTAATGTACTCTTATATATTGAATTTCAATTCCCACAAGTGGTGAATTCTTATCCGAGTTCAATTCATTCTATTGACCGCCTTACTCAGACATCGGTCTTATTAATAATGGCCTTTCTGTTTCTTAAAATTTTTTCGGATACATATGCCAAAGATCGTGAACGACTCAATAAACTGGTTCATTATGATAGTTTAACGGAGCTACTGAATCGACGTTCTTTTGATGATGAATTGAACAAAGTCTTAGAGCAATCAAATCGGAAAAGTGAATATATTATTTTCTTTGATATCGATTATTTTAAAGAGATTAATGATACACATGGACACCATTATGGAGACGAGGTCTTGCAAGAGATGGCCGATGCGTTAAAGAAAGTTTTTATATATCCGAATATTGTAGCAAGATGGGGTGGCGACGAATTTGTGGCTTTGTATCATGGAGATTATGAGACCTTGATTCAAAAGATTGAAAGCTTATATAAAGATATGGATGTGTCTTTTAGCTGTGGCATCACACAACTAAAGGACAATGATGTGTCAGCAGATGCTATATTAAAACGTGTGGATGATGCCTTATATACATCTAAAAATAATGGGCGGAATCAATGGACATATCAAGAGTAGAGGAAGGGTTGGAGAATGAATTTAATTGAGATTAAGGGATTAAAGAAATCGTTTGGAGAAAAAGAGGTATTAAAAGGTATTGATTTATCCATTGGTAAGGGTGAGATCATCGGGTATATCGGACCCAATGGTGCTGGAAAAAGTACCACGGTCAAAATTATGTTAGGACTTATTGAAGAGTTTGAAGGTGACGTCTATCTTTTTGGTGAAGATATTCGTAAAGCAAGTGCTTCCTATAAACGACACATTGGATATGTACCTGAAGCCGGTGAAATCTATGATACACTGACCGGGCACGAGTACTTAAGTTTTCTAGGTGAACTCTATTCTTTGAAAAAAGAGCTTATCGAAGCACGTATTGAACGATTGATGATGTTATTTGGTTTGCAAGAGGTTATGCATTCGCGTATTTCCTCTTATTCAAAAGGCATGCGACAGAAGATTCTTATTATCGCTAGTATCATTCATAACCCGGAGGTCTTGTTTTTAGATGAACCCATTGCCGGTCTTGATGCAAACAGTGTGATGGTCTTTAAAGAACTTTTGCACCAGTTGGCTAAAAATGGGAAAACCATTTTTTATTCCTCCCATATGATGGATGTGGTGGAAAAAATAAGTGACCGAATTGTATTAATCGATCAAGGGATTATTGCTGCGGATGGAAATTTTGATACCTTAAATTCGACCAGTCAATATGGCTCCTTAGAAGAACTGTTTAATAAAGTAACAGGTACGGACAATCATGAGGAGATAGCAAAGTCAATTATAGAGACAATAAGTGGGGATGATGTATGGAAGAACTAAAACGGTTACGCTTGCTAAAACCCTTCAAAGGTGTGTTTGAAAATATGGGGATCGATTATGACGATCTATATCATATTTTGTGGTTAAAATTCACCCTTGATAATCGACGCACATCGGTAATGGAGTTAGGAAAACAAACGTCAGAAAAAAAAGAGAAAAAAACCGGGCGTGTCGCCCAACATATTATGTATGTTTTTTTTGGTCTTATGCTAATTCCAATTCTATTGATGACAGAGTCCATCTACTTAAGCATGTCTTTATACGCGACACTCGTTTTGTTTTTTCTTTTATCGTCAATGATTTCAGATTATTCAACGGTCCTTCTTGATCGACGTGACCAGGTCATGTTTCTTACACGGCCGATTGAGCGAAAAGCTTTGTCCGTGGCGAGGTTTTTACATATTTTCAGCTATGTCTTGGTCTTACTTTTAGAGCTTGCCCTTCCGTCGGTTCTAGTGATGGGGATTCGCTTTGGTATTATAGCGGGACTTGGCTTGTTTATAATGAGTGTGCTTATGAGTTTGTTTTCAGTGGTTCTTACATCATGTATTTATGTATTGCTCCTGCATTTTTTTAATGGTGAAAAGCTAAAGGACTTTATTAATATATTTCAAGTGCTTTTTACGGTTAGCATTACATTAGGTTATCAAATTGTTCCGCGAATTATGAATATATCAGCGTTGACACAAGTAGAGTTTTCCATGAAACTATGGCATGTTGTCGTGCCACCTATGTGGTTTGCAGCGCCTTTGGCGATTCTTATTGAGCAAGAGATGCAACCGGCATTAGTAGCTATGTCCTTTCTAGGTATTGGTGTGCCGACTATATTATTATTTTTTTATGTGCGATGGATTGCGCCAAGATTTGAAGGATATCTAAGTAAAATGAATGAATCCGGTGCGGACAAAGATCACGGAAAATCTTTGCGGGAAAATTTGGTATATCGTCTAGCATCCTTTGTGAGTCAAACGGATACAGAACGAGCTTTTGTATTATTCAGTCGAAAAATCTTGACGAAAGAACGGGAAACGAAGTTGCGCATGTATCCCGGATTAGTTTTTGCTATTGGATTCCCAGTAATTTTTGGTATAATGAATCAGTATGGAGGACGTGTTCAAATTCGTGGCAATCAATCGATTTTATTGTATTTTTATATGACACCTATTTTCTTAATAAGTATGCTTGTCAATATCAAGTATAGTGAAAGTTATCGAGGTGCATGGATTTATAAGGTAGCACCTTTTAGCAAACAAAATGAAATGATCCGAGGCGTTATAAAAGGATTTGTCATAAGTTATGTCTTGCCGATTTATATCTGTATGGGTATTATTTTCTATATTGTATCCGGTCTGATAGGGTTGGTCTATTGGGGTATATTAATTGGCTTGGCCATGATTTTATTAAGTATCCATATTTTTATGTTGGATACAAAATATCCATTTAGTGAAAAGTTTAATCCGCAAAATCAAAAAGGGAAAACACTCATTTTATTTATGCTTTCGTCGTTGATTAGTGGTATATTTGTATTAGCACAAGTTTTTCTTATTAAAGAAAATACAATGTTAATGGTAGCTGCAGGTGGAAGTGTCTTTGTTGGCTATATTGCATGGAAGCTTGCTTTAAGGAGGAAGATATGAAAATATATACAAAAAACGGAGATAAAGGATATACAAGTAATTTTAAAGGTGAAAAATTATGGAAGGGAAGTTTATGGATTGAGCTACAAGGCAATATTGACGAGATTAATGCAAATGTTGGCCATTTAAGAAGTTTAAATCAGAGAATTACTCAACAAGAAGATATTGACCAGCTGCTTGAGTGGATTCAATATTGTCTGTTTAGAATCGGAAGCGATATTTCCCTTCAATTTCAAGTGACCTATATAACGGACGAGATGATTGAAAAGCTAGAAAATGCCATTGATACATATACGGAAAAGACAGGTGAACTACATAGTTTTATCCATTTTAATGGAAATGAGGCAGCAACCTATGCTCATGTTATTCGTAGTGTAACGAGGCGATGTGAACGCGTTTTTTCAAAAGTACTTCAAGAGATTGACTTTACATTGGACTATCAATATGTGAATCGTTTGTCGGATTATTTTTTCCAGTTAGCACGATATCTCAATCATGTTAACGGTAATGCAGAAGAAGTGATGGTGGTTAGAGATTAAAACAGATGGAGGTTCTATATGAATGAAGAAAAGAAAAGAGAGTTAGCCTCTGCAAAGATGCTGGCAAAAAAACTGAAAAAAGCGGAAAAAGAGGCGCGTATTAAGGCAATAAAAAATCGTAAACCCTTTAAAGGTTTGCAAATTCGTCCAACGGTGTCGTTGTTTGATGAAGCCGGTCGACAAGAACCTGGGGAGAACAACTGGGAGGGATTTGGGTTTGATATTCATCCCCAAGTTACCATATTTTCTGCAGTGTTTTTAGTGATGTTTATTGCAGGAACACTTTTGTTTCCAGGACAGGCGGAGGAGATTTTTAGCTCGACATTAGCAGGAATTACAAAGAATGCCGGATGGTTTTTGATTGCTGCAGCAAATATTTTTGTCGTTGCAGCTCTATATTTTGCATTTGGAAGATATGGTAATCTGAGAATTGGCGGTGCTGAAGCACAACCGGAGTTCACAAAGTTTGCTTGGTATGCAATGTTACTTAGTGCAGGAATGGGTATTGGCTTACTTTTTTGGAGTGTTGCTGAACCGATTTCTCACTTGAACACACCATCACCCATGTTTGGTATGCTAGGGGCAGGGACACCGGAATCAGCCCAAGCAGCAATGGCAACGACATTTTTTCATTGGGGAATTCATCCTTGGGCGATTTACTCCATTGTTGCACTAGGATTAGCCTTTTTTGCCTATAATCGTGGATTGCCATTGACCATACGGTCAATCTTTTATCCCATTATCGGAAATAAGATTTATGGATTTTGGGGTAATTTGATCGATGTATTGTCGGTTTTAGCAACATTAACGGGATTAGCGACTTCTCTTGGCTTGGGAGTATCTCAGGTCAATGCCGGGCTGAATCATCTATTTGGTATACAAATTAGCATTCCTATTCAAGTCGCTTTAATTATAGGTATTACCGGATTAGCAACGGCTTCCGTGGTTATGGGACTAGATGGTGGGGTGAAACGACTCAGTGAAATCAATATGATTTTGGCAGGAGTCTTCTTAGTCTTTATTTTGATTGCAGGACCGACCGTATATATCATGAGTGGTTTTACACAGAATATCGGTTACTACATTTCGAATTTTATTGAAATGAGCTTATGGACAGAAACCTTTAGAGATACAAACTGGCAAGGTGGATGGACAATATTTTACTGGGCATGGTGGATTTCATGGTCGCCATTTGTAGGTATGTTTATTGCTAGGATTTCAAAGGGAAGAACCGTTCGTGAATTTGTATTAGGTGTTATGTTGATTCCTTCAATACTATCTTTTTTCTGGATGTCGGTTTTTGGTGGAACGGCAATATTTCAAGAGACCAACGGGATTGCAGATATTGTCTCGGCGGTAAATATTGATGCGTCGCTTGCCCTTTTTGCTATGGTTGATTCCTTGCCTTTAAGTAACATCTTATCGGTAATTGGTATTGTCTTGGTAACGGTGTTTTTTGTAACGTCATCGGATTCAGGTTCCTTGGTTGTAGACCACTTGACATCAGGCGGTAAGTTAGACTCTCCAGTACCCCAACGTGTGTTTTGGGCAGTCATGGAAGGTGTCGTTGCAGCAACACTCCTTATTGGTGGAGGTTTAACTGCCTTACAAACGGCCTCAGTTATTACGGGACTTCCATTTGCAGTGATTCTATTAATGATGATCTATTCCCTCAATGCAGGACTTAAACAGGAATTTGAAGTGGAAGAGGTTGTGCGTAGAAAAGTGCGAGAAGTACGGGAAGATCATATCATCAATGAAGTTATCAACTCGGTTGTTCATGATCATGCACTCATCGACAAAGAAGAAGAGGAAAAGAAATAAAAAAAGTGTCAAAAAAGGTGTCAGGAACCGTGAACATCTGTTCATGGTTCTTGACACCTTTTTAATTTATCTTTAAAACAAGGCACTTCCGAATAAAAGCATCAGTACAAATATGACCAGTGCGATGAAAAAGAGTACCTTTGCGACGGTTTTAGCTGTTGAAGCAACACCTCTAAAGCCAAAAATACCGGCAATGATTGAAATAATTAAAAATATAAGAGCCCACTTGAGCATCTCTCCACCTCCTAAAATCAAAAAGACCAAATGAAAACTATTCTTATTTAAGAATAGCAGATAAAAAAAATTGCGTCAAGTTTATTGTGTTGAACAATAAGTTCTATATGATATGGTATAATAATCCTAGTATATTTAAGAAAGTAAGAGGTAGTATATGATGAAGTTTAGAGTGGTTGGATTATGTATTGTTTTATTATTGATGTTTACATCAAACAGTTTTATTCAAGCAGGGAGTTCAACATGGACGGAGTCCAAACAGGTATCATACTCCGGTGGTCAAAAAACTGTTACTGTTTTATGGGTAGATCTTAATAATGATCAAGTTCGATTAGAGGCAGCATTTGCAGGAGATGGCGTAGGCAATACAGCGCCATTAAAAAATATTGTTGAAGGCGTTAATGATGCTGATGGCAAAGGAATTGCCGGTATTAACGGAACCTTTTTTAATGCCTATGCAGATATGCAGCCGGCAGGAACCGTGATTCAAGCCGGAGAGATTAAACATATATCCAATACCGGATCGGTTATGGCCATTACAGATACAAATGCAGTGCGTATAGATCCTCTATATGCGAAGGTATTAGGGGGAACCAAGGACCAATGGAATTGGCCCTATAGTTGGTATGCCTGGAATATTAACCATTATTATAATGACCCAAGTGCAACCATGATTTTTACTGGGGACTATGAGGGTACAAAACCGGCACATGATTTTACATCCATTGAAGTGAAAAATGGTGTGGTTCAGAAAATAGATACAGGTAGTTTTCATATTCCGGCAGATGGATTTATTGTCTTAACAAAAGATCAAAATGTAATCGATGTTTTTTCGGTTGGAGAAAAGGCAGAATATCGTGTTGAATATTACCGCAATAATTATACAAGTCTAAATAATCAATCCATGACACTCGATTATTCAAGAGTTCGAACGGCCATTGGCGCAGGCCCTCAGCTTGTGAAAAACGGTCAAGTTGTTGCTAATGCATCAAGCGAAGGTTTTTCAGAAGATAAGATAACGCAAGGTGCAGCAATGCGAAGTCTTGTCGGCGTGACGGCAGATGGAATCCTTGGCATGGCAACTGTATCCAGTGTGAATGTTGTCCAGTTAGGCGAAATCGCTAAAGAACTAGGTATGATTGAGGCCATGAACCTGGATGGCGGTGGTTCAAGTGCCTTGTATCATAAAGGAAAGTATATATCAGGGCCCGGAAGGAATATATCCAATGCACTTGTTGTCAAAGAACTCAATCATCCACCGGTTTCAGTGGAGCTCAATAATAAACCCATCTTTTTTGATTCAGAACCTTACAACAATCCGACCTACGGACGTGTACTTGTACCTTTAAGAAAGATAGCTGAAGCCCTAGGTGCAAATGTGGGCTGGGATCCGGCAACGTCATCTGTTAGCATTGAGCGCTTAGGAACCCAGATGCTTTTAAAAGTAGATAGCAGCACGGTTAATGTCAATGGACAAAATCATACAATGGATGTTCCGGTGATATTACGTAATGATCGTACCTATGTTCCGGTTCGTTTTGTGACCGAATTTTTTGATGGCCAAGTGGAATGGGATGGTATAACACGAACGGTGAAGCTGACCATTAACGATGCTAGAGAGATTCTTGATTTGGCAAAAGCATACGAAGAATCCGGACAACTTGAACCGGCTATTGGAAAATATCAAGAAGTGCTTAGTCTGGATGCAAGGAATATTACTGCTGCCAAACGTTTGGCAGATATTTTTAATCGTTTATTAGAAAAAAAGGAAGAAGCCATTCCTTATTATGAACTTGTATATAGCTTGGATTCAGAAGACTCTGCCAATATTAACGCCTTGGCATGGTTGTATTATTCAACCTATCAATATGATAAAGCAATAGAACTATTTGAAGCATATAATCAATTAAATCCGACATCGGGAAGTGGAGAATACGGGATTGCTCAGTGTTATGCATCCTATCAAATGGATGATATAGGTAAAGCTGTTGATTATTTCCAACGTGCATTATCTAAAAAATTAAATGATACTCAAAAAGAGTATGCAGTAACCTATATTAATAAGCACAACTAGGAGGGATTTATGGAAAAGAGGTGGATACAATTATTCACACTTAGTATGATGATGATTCTTGTGAGCGGATGTTTATTGGATACTTCTAGAGTAGAGGGTGAAAAACTACTGGTCGATAATATTTCAACGCAACAAGAGGAGTCGGAATCAGAACCAGAACTAGAACTAGAGGGTCCAATAGAAATAACGGATTATAAAACATTAAAAAAATTATGGGAAGAGTATTTTTATGACGCGATTACCACCGTTTCAAATACACATGAGTTTGATTCACCACAAGATATTGATGTGAATTACCTTTTAGATTTTGCAGCTCAAAAATATGTTCAAGAAAATGGGGTTGAGCATCTAGAGCTTGAATTTGAAGATAGCAGTACCCGTTTATTGCCAAGAGAAGAGTTAATGCCGTATATTGATCGTTATTTTAATATGGAAGAGGTGGAGTGGGATGAGCAATATTATCCTTTGTCTTATCACAAAGGGAACAAAGCGAATTATCTTCATGAACAAAACCCATGGGGATTAACGTTTGAAAATGTTTATCGTTATCCGGATGGAACTATATCCGCAGACTATGTGGAATATGACCGTGAATATACAGGTGAGATTAATACTATTCAGTCAATGACATTAAAACCACATCCGGATATGGAGAAACAGCTTTATTTTGCTTCGTCAACCTATGAGCTTATTGACAATCAACGTGTTAAAATCATTGGTGATTATGAACGGTTAGATTCATTGGCGGCACTGATGGAAGACCCAACAAATGTACTTCAGATTATTGGTGAGACAGACCATGCGCTTTTTCTTGTAGAAGTCAACCAACGTCAATGGAAAGGAATTAAATTAATAAAAGTAGATAAAAGAAATTTTAAGTTGATAAAAGCGGTCAATCTTGAAATCATAGATGAAGCCTTCCCGGTAAAGTATCTTGGGGACAAAGTCTATCACTTGAAAAAGACAGTTATCGATGTATATGATGAAGGATTGACATTGATTCAAAGCATCGATGTTCCGACACATATAAAACCATTAGGGGAACCGGGATATGATTATGATCCGATAGGACAACGCATTGTTTATAGTGATGAAGAAGGTTTAAAACTATATAACATGAATAGCGAAAATGACGTATTGATTAATGAAACTATCCCTGTAGAAGACAATGACTTAATTGATAATATTTACTTTTTACATCCGATATTTGTAGGTGAATCGATGAATGTTATTGCAACAATGTCAGGATATGAAGGGTATACCGGTTTTTTATTCTATCAACAAGCGACGGAACATACTCAGATGCATTCTTTTGGATTTGATCAAGCTTTGCATACAATGCAAGCTGAAAACACCTATATAACAATGCTTCCTGTCTATTATTCAAAAGATGATACATATATAGCCGGAGGTATGATTGTTGATTTAGAAACAGGTAACTTAAGTTTTATGCCTGAGGACGTTGATTGGAATGAAGGATATCTTATAACGGATATATATAAATACGATGGAGCACATACAAGTGTTTATGTGGATCATTCAAATGCAGATAAAAATGATAAATTAAAAACAGTTCATGCATATACTGTGAGCTCAAATAGCATTCAAGAAAACATATTACAGATTACGGAAGCCAATGTATCTGTTATCGGTGTGCTAAATGATGATACCATTCTTTTACAATATAACTATAATATCCATGAAAATGGTGTAATCGCAATCAACAATAACAATTATTGATTGCGATAATAGAAGATGGCCAGCTGTGTACGGTCACGAAGATTTAAGCGTTCTAAGATAACGCTAATGTAGTTGCGGACGGTGCCTTCGCTTAAGAACAGTTCTGCACCAATTTCTTTATTGGAGAGTCCGTCGGCAACACACGTTAATATTTGGATTTCTTTATCCGATAAGCCTAAGTCAGAAAATGTGCTTGGGCTTTTTTGTTGTAAAAGTTTGGGGAGTTTATCTACGACGGCTTCACCAAAAACCCTTTGTCCTGCTGCAACAGCACGAATGGCAGGTAAGATACTGTCAAAATTTTGTTTAAGTAGATAGCCTTTGGCCCCGATACGGAGTGCTTTGACAATATATTCATCATCCAAAAAGGTTGTTAAGTAAAGAATCTTTGCCTCTGAATCTTCCCCTAATATCTTGGTGCCGGCATCCAATCCGTTCATATTTTCCATGCGTATATCCATGAGAATAACGTCAACAAGATGTTGGTGATAGAGTTCAATCGCTTCTTGGCCACTATGACCAAGGGCAATAACTTCAATATCCTCACTTTGACTTAAGATGGTTTTTAGAGATGCGGCGACGAGTTTGTCATCATCGATGACCAGAATTTTAATCATTTTCCTTTGTCTCCTCTCGAGGTAGTGTAATAAACAGTTGGAATCCGTTTTCAATGTCTATATTCATGCGTCCGCCAAGTTTTTCTACACGTTCGCTAATATTTCTCAAACCAATGCCTTCGTCTAGGCCATAACTTGACACATGACCGTTGTCGGATAGGATTAATTGGTAAAAAGCGTGATGTTCACGCAAGCGTAGGGTGACCTTTGTTGCATCGCTGTGTTTAATTGTATTATTTAAGCCCTCTTTAATGATGGCAATCAGTGCATATTTAATGGCTTGATGGGGGGAGCGGGTAATATGAAGATCAAGATCAATCTCACAAAATGTAAATTCAGAAGTTATTTTTTGAATGGCAGATTCAATATCAATCGAAGTATCGTGAAGATCATGTACACTGGAACGAATATTATCCATGCCTTGGTTAAGGGTGTCCCTTAGCGCCTGTAAATGCTCTTGTAGGTCCATATCTTTATTAATGGCTAATATAGCACCGATTTGTAGTAGAGCTCTTGATAATACGTGGCCAACGTGATCATGGATCTCCCGGGCGATACGATGACGTTCATTTAAGGTGGCGTGATAAATTTCATTATCTTGACTTTCCAGAAGTTGCTGATGTTGTTGTTTAAGAGTATAAGTGAGTTCTCGGGTACGATCTTCAAGCTCATGATAAGCAATGGTCTTATTTGCGCAGGTTTTTGTACGATATTTTATCAGTGCCGCGACACCTATCAAAGCAGATAAGACGAAAAAAGTTAAAGGACCATAGTGTTGATAACTTGTCGACAGAATGATTGCAGTTAAAAGTTGGAACCAATGTGAATAGGAAAAAAACCAGGTATAAATGATCACCGGCAAGAAAAAGACGGCGGATGGCATCCATAGGCAGAGGAGTAGATAAGTGATGGTAATAATATGGTGGAATACCGGTTTATCCGTATAGGCTAATAAAGCCGATGCAATCAAGGCAACGAGCACAACAAGGAGTAATACAATCAGGTGACTAGACCCTATAATATGTAGATATAAGGCAAGTCCTAAAAAAAAGAGTATAAGTTTATCGATAATATCCATTATATGCATAAGTTATCCTCACATGTGACATTTGTCATATAGAATCTGATAGATGGCACTTACAATTATAGCAAAAAAACTTTACAATACAAACAAGAAGTCAAAAAATATGAAGAAAACAAAGTTTGAAGGAGGATTTTTATGGTAATAAAAGTAAACAATTTAGTTAAACGTTATGGAGACTTAGTTGCTCTTGACCATTTATCATTTGACGTACGTGAAGGGGAGATTTTTGGTCTCTTAGGACCTAACGGCTCAGGTAAAACAACGGCCATCAATTGTATTTTATCCTTGTTATCCTATGATAAAGGAGAGATTGAAGTTTTTGGTAAGCCAATGACACCGGAAAGCTATGAAGCAAAAAGAAATATCGGTGTAGTGATGCAAAATGTAGCGGTATTTAATGAACTCACAGTTCGAGAGAATGTTGATTATTTTTGTGGACTATATGTTCCGAACAAGAAAGAAAAAAAACAACTTGTGGATGAAGCCATTGCTTTTGTCGGTTTGGAAAAGTATGAAAAATTTATACCTAAAAAATTGAGTGGTGGTCTACTTCGCCGTCTAAATATTGCGTGTGGAATTGCTCATAAACCCAAGATTATCATTCTAGATGAACCAACAGTCGCTGTTGACCCCCAAAGTCGAAACAAGATTTTAGAAGGAATCAAGGAACTGAATAAAAAGGGTGCAACCGTGATCTATACCTCTCACTACATGGAAGAAGTGGAGCAAATCTGCTCACGTATTATGATACTAGACCACGGAAAATCCATTGCTTCGGGAAGTAAAGAATCCCTAAAAGCCATGATTGATGTGGGCGAAAAGATTTCCATTGAACTCTATGATTTAGAGGATGAACAGATGCGAAGCTTTCGTAAGTTACCTAATGTAGCTTCAGTATCTTATGATGAGAATCTGTTAACCATTCATTCTTATAAGGCGGCCAATAACTTGGAACATGTTTTAGAGCATATCAAAACACGGAATATGGCCTTTGGAAAAATCTATTCAGAAAAACCAACATTGAATGATGTTTTCTTGGAATTAACTGGTAAAGAATTAAGAGATTAGGAGGTGAGCATATGTATGGACATATTTTAAAATATCGACTAAAGTGCTTAACCAAAGACAGGGATAACATGTTTTGGATTCTTATATTTCCAATCGTTTTAAGTACACTGCTTTATGCGGCGCTTGGTAATATCGGTAATCAGGAAAATTTTCATCAGATTCCGCTTGGACTCGTAGCAGAAGAAAAAAGTGAAGAGGTGACCCGTCTTATGAATGCAACGGACTTAGTTGAATTTCAGATGATGGATCAAACAGAAGCACAAGCGTCATTGGAAAACGAAGAGCTTATTGGTTATGTACTTATGGATGAAGAAATGAAGTTTGTTGTCCAGACAAAGGGCATGGAGCAAAGTATTGCTCGCTTATTTTTGAATCATTATCGACAAACGGTAGGAACTCTTGAAAATATTATGAGAAATCATCCGGAACAGATGGAGACAGTGGTCAATCGACTTGAGACGAGACAAGTCTTTACGACGCCGGTATCAGCAGCAAGAGCAAAATTAGATCCTATGTTGATTTTTTTCTTCGCATTGATTGCCATGACCTGTATGTATGGTGCATATCTTGGACTACGGGAAGCGGTTGATATTCAAGCGAATCTGTCAGATTTGGCAGCACGTATTAATATCGCGCCGATTCATAAGATGAAGACGTTTTTTTATAGTATTAGTGCGGCGGTGATTATTCAAGTGGTGATTATTAGCGTCCTGCTTGCTTATTTACAATTTGTTTTAAAAATAAACTTAGGTGATCGAAGCTTATTGATATATTTAACATCTGTTTTAGGAAGTGTTTTAGGCGTTATGGCAGGTGCTTTTATCGGAACGGTACTTAAAACATCAGAGAATATGAAAAATGCAATTGTTACTATTTTTTCATTGGGAGGAGCTTATTTGGCTGGACTAATGAATTTTTCAACCAAGTATACAGTTGCTGAGAATGTTCCGATTTTAACGGTATTAAACCCGGTTAATCTATTAGCCGATGCCTATTATGCCTTATATATGTTTGACTCACTCGAACGGTATTGGATGAATATAATGTATATGATCGGTTTTATTATTCTTTTCTTTTTAGGAACATATATGAATGTAAGGAGGCGAAAGTATGCCAGTATTTAAAGTATGTATGCGGATTATTAAACACAATTTACCCGCTCTAGGGATCTATTTAGCCATTTTTATAGGCATTAGTGTTCTCTATGCAACCAATATGAATCAGGAAGTGGACCCGAATTTTAGTCAGTCGAAAATCCCCATGGCAATCATGAGTGCGGATGAATCTCCATTTATCGATGGATTGAAAGAACATTTAAGTGGCGTTGCACGGTTTGTCGACTTAGAGGATGAAAGTGAAGCCATACAAGATGCATTATATTTTAGAGAAGTTGTCTATATTCTTCGTATCCCTCAAGGTTTTACCGACGATTTTTTAAAGGGTGACTATCAGATGATGGAAAAGACGGTTATTGAAAATGCGGCAAACACCTATTACATTGACCTAGCCTTAGATCAATATTTAAATACAGCCCGCTTGTATGTGGGCCTTGAATCTATGGATGAGAGACAATTAGCAGATGCTGTATTAGGGGACTTAGACGAAGAGATTGAGGTTCTTGTAACGACCACGGCATCCAATCAAAACGTCATGGAATTTATGGTTCAATATTTTAATTATTTGGGATATGGCTTATTTAGTATTCTCATATTAGGCGTTTCATTTACCATGTTTTTACTTCATGATGTGGACGTGAAAAATCGAAATGCAAGTTCGCCGATTCCAACAGGTCGTATTGTCCGTGAGCATATTTTTGCCAATGTAACCTTTGCCTTTAGTGCTTTAACTTTATTTTTAATAGCCTTGTTTGTTTTGGGTGTACGTGAGTTTACCATACCCATGCTACTGTTTGTATTAAATGCGGTTATCTTTACCCTATGTGCTCTGGGCATCAGTTTTGTTATCGGAACCTTAGTGAAAAGCAAGGCGGCCATTCATGCGGTTGCCAATGTGGTTGCATTAGGTCTCAGTTTTTTGAGCGGTGTATTCGTGCCTCAGTTTCTGCTGAGTGAGAGGGTCTTAAAAGTTGCAAGTTTCTCTCCCGTATATTGGTATGTTCGTGCCAATGAGCACATTGGTCAGATGACAGAAGTTAGTCCTGACCGATTAATTATCCCATTGCAAGGCATGGGAATTCAACTTGTTTTTGCGGTTATGTTTTTAAGTATTGCACTTGTTATTGGCAAGCGTAAATGGGGTCTGAAAAATATATAAAAAATAGTTGAGAATTATTATAGTTTTTAAGCCTATATGATATACTAATCATATAGGCTTATTTTTAGGGTAAGGGGGAGATGTAGTGAAGTTATCAGATTATGATGAAAGAATTTATCAGCGTATTGAAGAAAAATTTGATCGCATTTTACCCTATAGCGCAGTCATATCATGGCTTTCAGCCTTGGCAATTGCATTTACAGATATTCCGAATTATTTTATCTATATGGACGTTCTTGTAGGATTGATTTTGATTGGCGTATATTTTTTCCGTCGACATCTACGTCGTGAGATTAAAGTAGCTGTTGTAATTGCCTTGGCTATGGGAATAGGGGTTGCTTCTTTTATTGATGGTGGGTTTTCAAGTGGCGCCATATCACTAATTTTATTAAGTAATGGAATGGCTATATTATTACTAGAGAAAAGGCAGAGTATAATCGTCGCTGTAATCTCGGTTCTAAGTTTTTTGCTCTTGTGGTGGTGGTCATGGAGAGCAGGTTTTGTTAACCCTGCCCAGATGCATGCCGGAATATGGATCATTCAGATACTACTTGTTATTTTGTTTGCCTTTATTTTTCGGTTTGCAGCTTATGCGATTCGCAATCACTTGCTTGAGAATATTGATGAACTAGAGACGTCGATGCATTATGCAAATCAGTTGGCCTATTATGATCAACTAACACAACTTCCAAATTATTTGGCTTTTTCCCAATCCATTGGAGATATGCAAGAAAAAAAATCTATAAGCGGATGGATGTTGATATTGAGTTTTAAAAATCTCAATATCATTAATTCGATTTATGGAACTGCTAGTGGTGACCGAGTATTAAAAACAGGAACAAAATATCTAATGGATTCCAATAAGGACGATGAACTATTAGCTCGAACCGGAGGCAATCAATTTGCCATGTGGACACCGGGGGCAGATGAAGCCCAGTTGAATCATAGTTTGTATCGAATAGAGTTACAGTTAGCTCAAGCATTTGTAGATGAAAATCTATCAAATTTGCTTGGTTATTATATTGCATATGCAAAGGTCGAACCGGAGGATAACTCTTTTGAAGACGCCTACCGCAAGGCCTTATTGGCAATGACTTATGCGAAATATTCAAACACACAAAATATCATTGCTTATGACGTGGTCTTCGAAGATCAATTAAAACGGGATACCTATCTTATGGAACAATTGAAAAAAGATTTGGCCAGTTATAGAAATTTTAAAGTCGTCTATCAGACACAAGTCCATGTAGATTCATTTGAGGTAGTCGGAGTCGAAGCCTTGTCAAGGTGGGGAACAAAAGAGTATGGAAATATATCTCCCCTAGAATTTATTGCCTTGATTAATCAAATCGGACTTCATCGAGAATTTGGATACCATGTATTAGACCGGGTTCTAAGCGACTATCAAAAACTTTCGATAAAATATCATGATCACATTACGGTTTCAGTTAATATAGAACCAACATACCTAATGGATACCCGGTTTATCGATGATATTGAAGAACTTATGAAAGTACATTCAATTGAAGGGAACCAATTAATTTTAGAAATTACAGAAGGTATTGCAATGAATGGAATAGACCGGGTCAATGAGATTCTTAGAACATTAAGAGATAAAGGTTTACGAATTTCATTGGATGACTTTGGAACCGGATATTCCGCACTAAATTATTTGGTCAATTTAGAAGTGAATGAAGTTAAGATTGATAAAGTTCTTATTGATTCCATTGGAACCAATGCTAAGAGTGAAGTTATGCTTAAAGCTCTTAAAGATCTAGCGGATGAATTTGATTTACGTCTGATTGCTGAAGGTGTTGAGGATGAACATCAATATAATACGATTAAAGATATAGGTTATAAAATTATACAAGGATATTATTTTTCTAAGCCCGAAGATATGCTATAATGTAATTATGATATGCAATTAGGAAAGGGGTGTCAATCAGGCGAGTCCTGAAGATATGAAAATATTATTGTGTGATGATTCAATAACAGTACGTAAAAAACTAGCACAATCGGTGAAGTCTATTATTGACTGTGAAATTATTGAGGCAGTCAATGGGCAGGAAGCGGTTAAATTCTATAATGAAAACAATCCGGAACTTGTATTTATGGATATTGTGATGCCATTTATGGATGGTTTGGAAGCACTTGAACATATTATTGCTAAAGATCCGAGAGCCAAGGTAATTATGTTATCGTCAGTAGGAACCAAAGTAAATCTTCAAAAAGCCTTAAAATCAGGAGCGATAGACTTTGTTCAAAAACCGTGGGAAAATGAACGCTTAAAGATCGTTATTCAATCACATCTGAAGGAGGGAAAATAATGTTTAGTGCTTTTTTTGGCAATTACTTGTTAAACAAAGGGCTTGTTCAGCTTGAAGATATGAAACATGTTTTAGATGTGATGCATACGAAACATCTAAAACTCGGAGTCTTAGCCATTAATCTTGGATATATGACAGCAAAAGAAGTTGAGAACGTGCATCATAAACAAGCCATTATGGATAAATATTTTGGCCAAGTCGCTATAGAACAAGGCTATTTAACGCAAGAACAGCTGGATATACTTTTATCCGCACAAAAATCAGAACGTTTATTGCTTGCACAAACGCTCATTGAAGAAGGCATTATGAGCCACGAATCTTTTGAGGAAGAAATTCGCCTTTATAAAATCGAGTATGGTCTTAATGATGATCAATTCGAAGCAATAAAAAGTGGAGATGTTCACGTCATTGCTACAGCGTTTATGACCTTTGAGAAGGACGTAGAAGCACAACAATTCTATATTGATTTTGTGACTCTCTTCGTAAAAAATCTTATACGATTTGTGGATACACAGGTCAGCATTGATCGTGTTCAACGCATCGAAGAATTGGAATATGAACATTTAATATCTCAGTATTTGGTCGGAGAAGATACCTTTTTTACAGCATTTGGAGGATCGACTGAGATTCTATTAGATTTGGCGGAAAAATATGCAGAAACAAGCTTTGAATCATTTGATGATTACGCGGTTGATTCATGCCAAGAGTTTTTAAATGTAACAACAGGACTTTTTGCAGTGAATCTTTCAGATCAAAACATTGACTATACCCTTAAACCGCCTACATATGTGGAAAATGCACTAGTTCGACCGCAAAAAACACTTTATCGTATTCCGGTTAAATTAAGTCGAGGAACAATTTATCTCATCGTAGGTCACTTAGATTAGACTGATAAGGAGTCTATTATGAAGAAAAGGCATAAATTCACCCTAGTTTTCGTTTTCTTATGTATGCTTTTAACCTATGTAGCTTATTATATGATCCAAGATGGAAGTGCGCTTGCCGTTGATTCTGAGATTGAAAAAGGGCAAGTAAGCTTGCCTGAACTTGATGCACAAGAACTTATTGTGAAATTAAAAGGTGAATGGAAATATTATGATGCTAAACGATGGGAGGAGATTTCAGAAAGCTCAACAAGTAGCTTGATAGCGATTCCTGAAAATCGAAATACGAGTAATAACAAACAGTTTTACCGATATGGAACCTATACAATGGAGATTAGTGACTTGACGCCCAATAAGGCGTATGGCATTTATTCAGGAAGTCAAGTTACTGCCTTTAATTTATATGCCAATGACTTATTAGTTTTTTCAAATGGAAGCATGTCTGAAAATCAAAGTACGCACGTGTCTGAATGGAAGTCAAAGGTCGGAACCATTTATAGTGATGATGAAGGGAATATTCGCTTAGCTGTTGAAATCAGTAATTATGAATATCCGGATGGCTTGTTTTGGACACCCATGCAAATCGGTCAAACGGATTTGATTTTTAATGATTATTATAATAAGCGTGTAATTGATGTTGCTTTTTTAATCGGTTTTCTTATTATTTTTGTTGTTTTAATCAGTTTTTATTTTATGATTAAGTATGATTCTAGTGTTATTTATCTCGCTATGCTGGTTATGATTATGTTTACCCGATTATCCGTAACTTCCAGTCGTCCGATTATGTATATCGGTTCAGGAATATCGTGGGATTGGCTGGTCCGATTAGAGTATATGAGTGGATATATGATATTACCGGTATTTACATTAATGATGCTTAGTCGAACGCCTTACTTAAAGGGAAGATGGCTTCAAAAAATCGTTTTCTTTTTATGTCTTTTTATTGGTGCTTTTGTGGGCTTAAGTAATCATGATGTTTACAGTCGATTTTTAAATGTCTATCTTTGGACAGCATTAATTGTTTTGTTTGGCCTCATTATTGTATCGGTCCGTAATTTTTGGAAAAATGCCTTTGTCCGAAATATGTTTTTCTTAGTATCGATTAATTTTTCGATTGCTCTGATTTACCAAATTTCAGGTGAATTTATTTCATATGTACCAGTAGCTATTTTTAATGCAATCATAGCCATGACCGCTATTGTATTGAATAGTTTCGTGAGTAAGATTAAGGAAAATGAACTTCTTGCCATGAGTGCTATGATTGATCCACTGACCGGACTTTATAATCGCTTGTATTTTGATGAGCTTGGGAAAGAATCTTTAAATGAAACGACGCCCCATCAACTCTATGTGTTGTTTTTGGACCTAGATGGATTCAAAAGCATCAATGATACATATGGACATGAGGAAGGAGATTTTATTCTTCAGACCATCAGTCGACGTTTGCGTCAATCACTACGTAATGATGATATTATCATTCGATATGGCGGTGATGAATTTATAATTCTCCTTAATTTGAAAAAAGAAGAGGATATTCAAAAAGCAGCAAAACGTATTCTTAATCAAGTCGCCATCATTGAAGAATCGAGTGAGAAACAGTATGCATTGAGCGCGAGTATCGAGGTTGCTCATTACGATTTTAGTACAGGTTTGACATTAGAAGATTATGTACGTCTGAGTGATCAAGCAATGTATAAGGTGAAAGAACAGGGCGGTGGCGCCTATATTATCGTCTAGAAAATGTGCCAAAAATAAGGCCTGGATTAGGAGCTCATATGAATATCTCTTTGTGGAAAAGGGATTTCAATCTGATGCTGGCGAAACTGTTTTAAAATCATAAAGTGCAGATCGCTTTTTATACGAAACTCATAAATCGGATTATTAATCCAAACAAACAATTTAAAATCAAGAGATGAATCTCCAAAACTGACGAAGTGTACTGACGGTTTTGGAGTTTTTAATATAGTTGGCCACTGTTGGCTAATAGCCTCGACAGAATGTAGAAGAAGCTGTTCGACGTGTTCAACATCGCTCTCATAAGACACACCAACGGGAATGACAAGGCGAAGGCGGGTATCACTATAGGAACGATTGATGACTTTTTCTTCAAGAAAAAAAGAATTCGGAATAATAATGCGTTCGTTATCGAGGGTTTTAACAATCGTTGCCCGCATTTTTATTTCATCGACGTCGCCAATAATATTATCAACAATAACCCGATCACCAACTTTGATGGGGCGCTCAAAAAGAATGATGAGACCGGAGATAAAATTTGACGCAATGTTTTGCATTCCAAATCCGATTCCAACACCCAGAACGCTGGCAAAGACTGTTAAGCTACTGAGCTTAATCCCTAAAGTGCTTAATGCTGCAATAATGGCAATGAGTAAAATAACATAATGAAAGGCGCTATTAAATGTAAAACGTATACCTTTTTCCAAGTTATATTTATCATAAATACTCGGTAAAATATAGGTTTTGGAGAGGGAAGATATACGCGTCGCGAGCGCAATGATAAATATGGCGACAGCAACAAGGAAAATTGAAATGGAAAAGCTACCTGAAGTGAAGAAAGGATCAAATAGCCACTGGGAGTCTGAAAAATAATTCACGGTATATATGATGAGAACAAAAAGTGTTGACCAATTTAATATGGCCAGTAAAATTGCCTTAGATTTTTCCGTTTTTAATAAATGTCTGAGTAGTTGACGAATAAAAATATATAAGATACATATGATGACGAGCCCTATTAAGGTGAACATCCAGTCGCTTATTTCAAACATATTCATCGCTCCTTTTTTTGTAAATCCTTTTTCTTTATTTTATCATGGATTGCACCAAGCTGCCAGAATTTATGGTACAATATAATGTGAATGAATTAAGGAGGGTTTAATAAATGAAGCAATTTTATATGCCAACAAAACTATTTGACGGTAAGAAAATCATAGAAGAAAAAAAGCAACTATTGTTAGCGTATGGAAGGCGTGCCTTGATTGTCACCGGAAGTCAATCGTCTAAAATCAATGGATCGCTTGGAGATGTTGAAGACGCATTAAAGGCGTTAAATATTGATTATGGTATTTTTGACCAAGTTGAAGAAAATCCTTCGATTGAAAATGTGATAGAAGGAGCAAAAGCTTATAAGGAAGCCGAATTTGTTATTGGTATTGGTGGCGGATCACCACTTGATGCAGCAAAAGCAATTGCTGTACTTCTGAAAAATCCTCATGAACCTGAGGAAAAGATTTTGTTTGAAACACCTAATGCGAAAGCCCTCCCGGTTATTGCTGTTCCGACAACCGCCGGGACAGGTAGCGAGGTAACGCCTTATTCCATTTTAACGGTGCATAAAGATCAAACAAAACGGAATTTTAAGTGTAGAGTATTTCCGGAAATTGCGTTTTTGGATGTGTCTTACTTTTTAACCATGAGTATTCATGTGCGTGTACATACCTGTATTGATGCATTGACACATCTTGTTGAGAGTTATCTAAATACCAATGCAACAGAATATAGTGACGGTATTGTCGAGGCAGGCTTAACCTTGTGGGCTAAAGGGTTTCCAAAAATTCAAGCAGAAAATATTGATGAGACGCATATGCAATATTTTATTGCCGCATCGACATTTGCCGGCATGGCTATATCTCAGACAGGAACAAGCTTGCCACATGGAATGGGCTATTTTTTGACTTATCACCACGGCTTATCTCATGGCCATGCCAATGGAATTTTAACTAGCAGTTATCTGCGATTATATCAAGATCAAGATAAAGTGAACCGATTATTAAGGTGTTTGGGAATTCATTCGATTGAAGCGTTTGAGAAAGAAGTGGATGTCTTATTACCTGCTCTGAATTTAAGGGATGATCAAATGTTAATGTATGCTGAGCAAATGATGCTTAATCAAGCAAAGCTAAAGAATTACCCCTTTGAGGTAACAAAAGATGAGTTATTCATGATGTATAAAGGAAAAAGCTCCCAAGCGGAATCGAACCGCTGACCTATTCATTACGAGTGAATCGCTCTACCGACTGAGCCATGGGAGCATCTTCAATAATTATAATAATTTTTTGAAAATTTGTAAAGGAGAACTTATGCAAAACATTCGACGACAAGGCGTGTGCGTCTTCATTGTAAGTATTATGATGTTGACACTCATGATTCAACCAAATTACAGTTCTAGCGACTTAATGGATATTGATAACCATTGGGCTAAAAATTATATTCACGCAGCACTAAATCGGGGTATTATTACAGGATACGATGATGGAACCTTTCGCCCGGATGCACCGGTAACTCGTGGAGAGTTTGCCAAAATTATTAATCGTGGCCTTGGACTAACAAGTACAACAAATATTCTGTTTTCAGATCTGAATACTTCTCAATGGTATTATTATGACGCTTCCAAAGCTGTTGCGGCAGGATACATGCAAGGATATGAGGATTTTACATTTCGAGGTGGATGGAATATTTCACGCCAAGAAGCTGCTGTTGTTTATCATAAATTGATGCCTTTTTATAAAAAAAATATTGAATTAACAGGATTCTCAGATGATGCAAAGATTGCCCTTTGGGCCAAAGAAAGTGTTATGGCCGTCGTCGATAAAGGCTATATGATTGGTGATGAACAAGGACGTTTTCGACCGGAAGAGCCATTAACTCGAGCAGAAGCCTGTGTATCGATTGTTCAATTCTTGGATGGAGAACGATTGAATCCTTATAGTCAATGGATTGATGAAGCCAATGATTTACAGGAGAATAGTATCTATACGGCCACATTAACCGTTGATAAAGATGCGGATGAAGGTGATTTATACTTTAATCATATAGTGAGCTTAGGTGATGTTAATGTTCAAACGGATAATCAACGGGAAGTGGTCTTTAATGATGCAAAAATTCAACGTATTTGGTTAGAGGATTCGTCAGGAGAGACACGGATTCGACTGACCGGCAATACGACGATCGATCAGGTTATTGTGCCATATGGAGGATCGATTGAAGATGATACGCTTACAGGTCAAGGCATTCGTGAAGTTGTTTTGAGGGGCAATAAACTTGATGAACAAGCTACCTACATTAGGGGAAAAGTGGATACTGTAATCATAGAAGATGAAGCAATGCTCAGACTTGAAGCCGGACGTGTTGAACAGCTCATGGTCTATTCAGGAGCCAAGGACTCTGTGATTTTCCAAGAACAAGCAACAGTCATTGAAGAAGCCTCAGTAAGCAGTTCTGTGGCTTTTCAAGGATTGGGAAAAGTGATAACCATGCATGCCTTATCAAACTATATTACATATCAAAGCGAACCTTTTGACATAAAGCATTCTGTTGGACTTAGTCGACCGCCCAAGCTGGCTGAAGACAGTCAAGAGCCGGTTCCAAGCTTTTCCCCCAAGGACGACGAGTCAGATGTGGCTATAGATACGGAGATTTGGATTGTCTTTGATGAGCCGATTTTCAAATCGAATGGTGAGACAATCTATAATGATGACATTGAAGATATTATTGAGTTAAGACGTGACCGATCAACGGGGACCAGAGTCAGTTATACAGGAACTATTCAAGGGGATAATCGAAGTATCAAAATTGTGCCGGATTACGAGTTGAGAGAAGATGAGTTGTATTACATTATTTTACTTGACGAGTCGATTGAAGATCGCGATGCTAATGAAAATGATAAAATAACATCACGCTTTAGAACCGGAGAAATACCTGAAAAAGATTGGGATATTGATTTTTCTCCTAGAAATAATACAAGAAATGTTGATCGAGATGTTGAGATTGAAATTGACTTTAACGAACCAATTTTCCACGCAAATGGTGGAAGGATTCGTGACAATGACATTGATGAGTTCATAGAAGTACGACGGGGAAGTTTGCGTGGTGAAAAAGTGGATTTTGATGCCTACATTGATGACGAGGAGGAAGTCATTACAATCGAACCGACAGAAAGATTAGATCGAGATGAATATTATTATGTCATTATTCTTGATGAAATGATTGAAGACGAAGACTACAATCTTCTAGACCGAGAATGGATTAAGTTTGAGACAGAATAAGATGAGTTCTAAGTATTTATAGTATTTTTATTAAGAAATGGTTAGAACTATTGACAGTATTTTGATAAAAAAGTAAACTGAAGCTATGCAAATATGGAGGAGTATAAAGAAAGAAGGATGTGGAGAATGAAAAAAATAATCGCATTAATGTTAGTTTTTGTAATCGGAAGTTCCATGCCGACCTATGGTCTGGCAAACCGGGTATCCAAACAATATACACGGATGAATAGTTTACTAACGGTTGATAAAGTTGTCGAAGTATATCCTTTTGAAGAGGGCATTTGGATTATTACAGGCGGCGGCGGTGTTGCAAAAATCAATCAGCAAAACCAATGGACAACATATCAAAAGACACCATACGGATTAAGTAATAATTTTATAAATTGTATGACTATTGATATAAATGGAAACGTCTATTTTGGAACAAACTCCGGTGTAAGTGTCTTTAAAACGGATGGCCAGTGGGATCAATATTATATGAATAATAATTCGATTTATGGCGAGACAGTTACAAGTTTAACAGCAGATACTGAAGGCGGCATATGGCATGGAGTGACCAACTATGGCGCTTATCATATTGATGCACAAGGAAATCGAACAAATTATAATACACTTAATTCAGAGATTCCAAGTACGGACGTGACAAAGATTGTTCTTGATGAACAAGGCGGAACATGGTTTGCAACGCATCCGAATTATTCAGATGTTGGTGGCATTGCTTATCTAGATGCTGAAGGCGAATGGACTGTGTATGATTCAAATAATTCAGACTTGCCCTCGAATCGAGTGAATGACTTGTATCTTGCAACTGACGGAACCTTATGGGTTGGAACGATTAATGGATTGGCTGCATTCAAGGATGGAGTATGGTCCATCTATAATAAACGTTCCATTATGGAATATTTTATAAAGTCCATTGCGGAAGATCAAGAAGGCAATATATATGCAGCAACATGGGGTGATGGCTTGTTAAAAATTGATAAGACAGATGCACTTGTTGAGTATAAAGCGACAAATACACCAATTCCAAATAACTACATCTATGATGTGGCAGTAGAAACAGATGGAACGATCTGGATTAGCACGAATCTGGGTGTGACCGAGATTAAGGACCAATTCCAAGAAACGCAGGTATCACAAAAACCGGATAAAGTAATGGTGTTTTTAAATGGACAAAATTTACGCTTTGACGTAGAACCGGTGATACGCAAGGGCCATACATTGGTTTCAATGCGTAATTTCTTAGAAGCATTAGATCAAGATGTGGAATGGAATGAAGAGTTACAAAAAGTTACATCAACCGGAGATAAAAGTATCGAACTTATTATCGGTGATCAGACAACAGTTGTTGATGGTAATATAGATGAACTCGAAGTGGCTCCGGAGATTATTGAAGGACGTACCATGGTTCCTTTGCGCTGGTTAGCAGAAACCTTGGATTACGTCGTAGAATGGGATTCGATTAATTATTATATTGACATTATAAAATAAGGAGAAATTTAATGAAGAGTAAAGTGATTGATTTAAAGCGAATAAAAATAGCTATAGCAGCATTGCTTATTATTATCTTGACAGCAAGTACATTATTACCGATATTTGCTGAAGAAGATGTAGAAGATGTCGAACTTGACGTTTTGACTGAACCTGAAGTTCTTACCTTAGAAAAAGCTATTGAACTTGCAATGGAAAATAACTTTGATGTGAAGATTGCAGGGGTTGAGAAAGAAGAAGCTTTATATAGTCGTGAAAAGGTTTTAGAGTTGGCTAAGCTTGATTTTGCAACTGGAAATTATGACGTAGACTTAAGCGCTGAGCTGGCAAAGATTCAGAAAGAATATTTGAAGACTTTAGCAGATAGTGTATATGATCTTCAACTCCTTGGCGTTGAACTTGACGTGAAATCAACATATGCTGGATTGATTCATGCTAGAAATAATCTTGAACTAGCAGAAAAATATTTAGAGCAAGCTGAACAAAGTTATGAGTTTATGAATAAGCGATTTGAACTTGGACAAGTAGCAAATTCAGATGTTCTTGAAACTGAATCTGAAGTTGCCGCAAAAAAATCGGAATTAATTGAAGCACAGTTAGCATTCAGTCATTCTATGATGGATCTTAATATGTTAATGAATGAAGATCTACAAAAAGATTGGATTCTTAAGGAAGAAATTAGTGCGAGAAATATTGAAGTTCCAGAATTGTCTGAGTTACAGACATATATGTTAGAAAACCATCCGTCGCTAGTAAGAGCGGAGATGTCGTATAAAATAGCAGAGTCTACATATGAAATTACAAGTGGCTTTTATCCTGAGAATGTATATGTACGCCGTGAAGCAGAACATAGTTTTAAAAAAGCTCCATATCAATATGATTCAGCTAAATTATCTCAAGAAAAAAGTCTTATTCAAGCGTATCAAAATCTTGACAGTATCACACAAGGAATTGAAGCTCTTGAAAAAAGTGTAGAGCTCATTAATGAAAGTTACCGAAGTGCACAACTGCGTATGGAGCTTGGGTTTATAACAAGTCATACTCTCAATGAAATTGCTCTTACACAACAACGTATGGAAGCCAATCTCATAAATATGCAGCGAAACTATCAACTTGCTGTAGCACAACTAGAAGCGGTATCCGGATACACATTTTTAGACGAAGATACTGAAGAGTAACTACCAAGTCATATAAGCTGAAAACCTTAAAAAAAGTAGGTATGTTGAGTTTCATGGGAACTTCGGTCCTGACTTTGTTTGGGAGTATCGTCCTGAATCAATTTATTGATTTAGGATGATATTGCTGGATAAAGTTAGGTCCGGTACTCCCACTACTCAATATACCTACTTTCTTTATAACTTGAAGAGGTACCAGCAACAGGTGTCGAGGTTGTATCTTAGTTCGCAGATGCGCAGGTTGTTATTAACGGCAATTTCGCAGGTGAAGCAATATACTTTGCTACCGGCTATTTTGTCGAAGTCCCGTGTATAGACTTTTTGAACCTTGTAAACGATTTGTTCGCCTTCGCTAGACTCAATTTTAAACCGTATGGGATGGATTTTGCCGTCTTTTTCAGTCCAACTAATCATTTCTATTGGTTTTGTTATTGTTTTCATAAAATCACCCAAGTTCATTATAACACGAACTTATGTTCGCGTAAATAGAAAAATAAAAAAGGGCATAATGCCCCTTTGTCCTTTGCTATTAGCTCTGTCAAACAAGGAAGTACATGAGTACAATCAAGCCTAAAATGATACGATAGTAGCCAAACACTTTGAAATCATGTTTTTTAATATAGCCCATTAAAAATTTGATGGCAAGGATCGAGGTAATAAAGGCAACAATCATGCCTCCAATTAAAATTGTTAATTCTTGACCCGTAAAATTAAATCCAAATTTAATAAGTTTTAACAAACTAGCGCCAAACATGACAGGGATTGCTAAGAAGAAAGTGAATTCAGCAGCAATGACCCGGGAAGCACCTAAGATCATTGCACCAACGATCGTTGCTCCTGAACGCGACGTTCCGGGAATGAGTGCAAGTGTCTGAAAGATACCGATGAGAAAAGCTGTCTTGTAAGAAATTACGTCCAAGGTGGTTATCTTTGGAAGTTTGCCTTTATGGGCATACTCAATTATAATAAATAGGATACCGTATAAGATGAGCATGAGGGCAACGGTCTGATAATTGTAAAACAGTTCATTGATGATATCATCATATAAGAGACCGATGATTGCAGCCGGAATACAGGCAACAAATATTTTAAACCATAAAATCATAATATCTTTTTTTATAAAATGCTCGCGATCAGGAGTAAAATCAAAAGGAAACAATTTATTAAAGAAAAGAACAACGACAGCCAAGATAGAACCAAATTGTATGACAACTAAAAACATTTCCATAAATTGGGGACTGACATCAAGTTTTATGAATTCATCGACTAAAATCATGTGACCGGTGCTACTAATAGGAAGCCATTCAGTAATACCTTGAACGATACCGAGAAAAAATACTTTTAAAAATTCAATCATTTTAATACCCGCCTTAATTATTTTATATTCTCTATTAAGAGAAGTCTTCTTTATTATACTTATGTAATGAGGGAATTGCAATTAAAGATAGATTAAAACCTAAGAGTTTTCCACTCAAAATCA
>DDQW01000065.1:29565-60625 GCA_002342805.1 Clostridiales bacterium UBA2432
GATTTAGGAGAATCCCATCCGAAGAAAAACTAAAATGATTTTGAGTGGAAAACTCTTAGGTAAAAATATTACCTATTGCAGCAAAGATTGTCCGTTCATGTTTTGGTTAGTTTTTTATATAATTTATTTGTAGCTGAAATCAATCTATTAAAAAATGGAGGTAGTTTATGAAAGGTTTTACAAAAAAAGTAGTGGGGTTATTTTTAGTATTAACACTTGTAATGTCTTTAACTGCATGTGGTGGCGATGATGCCGGAAGCACAGACAGTTCCACAGACACAGGCACAGATACTTCAGCAGATTCAGGATCAACGGATTCAGGATCGACAGATACTGACACAGATTCAGGCGATGATGCTGAAGAAGTTACATTGACACTTTGGAGTATTGCAACAGAAAGTGATGCCTTTAATCCGGCATATACAAATGCAATTGCTGATTATGAAGCAGCGCATCCTGGTGTAACTATTGTTCACGAAACATTTGAAAATGAATCATACAAAACAAAAATTAAGACAGCGGTAGCTGCTAATGATTTACCGGACATCTTCTTTACATGGGGTGGTGGGTTCTCTCAAGCGTTTGTTGAATCCGAAAAGGTTATGCCTTTAGATGATTATTATGCAGACTACTCTGATGAATTAAATCAAGCGGCGTTAGGAAATGCAACATATAATGGCCAAATTTATGGTTCAACATACTCAACACCGGTTTCATTGTTATTCTACAACAAAAAAATGTTTGATGAGCGTGGATTAACGGCTCCAACGACATTTGAAGAGTGGAAAACTGTAAATCAAGCATTCTTAGATGATGGAATTACACCAATCGGTATTAGTGTAAAAGATACTTGGGTACTTGCAATGACACATGATGCATTAACATTAAAATCAGCAGGTCCTGAAAAAGTACACAATGTATTAACAAAAACAAGCGGAAGTTACAATGATCCGGATTTTATCAATGCATCAGCAAGTTTAGTTGAGCTTATTGAGATGGGCGCTTTAATTGAAGGTGCAGCAGGCCTTTCAAACGATGAAGCAAGTCAATTATTCTACAACGGAACAGTGCCTATGTATATTACAGGTAGCTGGATGGCAGGTTCAATCTATACAGACTCAGAAACTCCTGAAGACTTTGATTTAGCACCAATTCCTGTATTAAATGATGAAAATGCACAAATTACGGACTTCATGGGTGGAGCATCCGATACATTGATGGTAGCAGCATCAACTGAACATCCTGAAGAAGCTGGAAATGCAGCGTTTGAATTAGCACGAAGCATTTCAAAATATGCATATCTTGATGGTGCAGGTGTTGCAGCATGGAATGTAGATTATGATGAAAGTGATATTAAACCTTTAGTACAAAAAGTAGCTCAAAATGCAAGAAATGCAACATCATTCACATTATGGTTTGATACATTAATGGAAGCAGGCGATGCAGGAGAATACCTTGCATTATTACAAGAATTATATATTGGAAACTTAACACCGGAAGAATTTGCTGAAGCAATGGCAGATCAACTGGGACAATAAGCACAACATAAAGTTATGGAGGATCGATAATGGACAAAGTCATGAAGAACAAAACAGCAATCATTCTATTCATGTTACCGGCAACTGTTTTGTTTGTGTCAATTATCATTGTGCCAATCTTCATGTCCGGCTATTATAGCCTACTTGATTGGGATGGTATGACTGAGGCGACATTTATAGGATTAGACAACTACATCGGGTTATTTACAAGTAGGTCAGGAGGCTTTGTTAAGTCACTTAGGAATGCGTTCTTATTAGCCGGGCTTTCCGTGACACTACAGCTAGGGTTAGCATTAATATTGGCCCTTGCCTTAGCGAAAGGAAGAAAGGGAGAAAGATTCTTTGTAACCGTATTTTTTATTCCGGTAATGATTTCAACAGTAGTTATTGGACAACTTTGGATGAAGATATATAATCCACAATATGGATTAATCAACATGGCTCTTCGTTCTATGGGATTAGATGATCTCACAAGAACATGGTTAGGGGATCAGGATACGGCTTTGTTAGCCGTGTTCGTCCCTCTACTATGGCAATATGTAGGCTATCATATGCTACTTATGTATGCAGGAATCAAATCGATTCCGACGAGTTTACGAGAAGCAGCAAAAATTGATGGAGCAACAGATAATCAGATTTCACGGTACATCACCATTCCACTATTAAAACCGGTATTGCAAGTATGTGTGATTTTTGCAGTGGTCGGATCATTGAAAGCATTTGATATGATTTATGTTTTAACTAATGGAGGACCGGCACATGCCAGTGAAGTTCCAAGTACACTTATGGTTTCTAGGATTTTCTTAAGGAACCAATATGGCTATGGAAGTTCAATTGCCATTATGATTATCTTCTTATGTTTCTTCTTTGCAATATTAATTAAAAAAGCGTTCAAAACGGAGGTGGATTAAATGAAAAAAGAAAGCAAAGTCGGAAAAAATATCGTTTTCGCACTCCTTTGTTTTTGGACACTTGTACAAATATTCCCGCTTTATTGGATGTTTACTTTTTCATTGAAATCCAATAACGAGATTTTCGGAGAAAATGTTATTGGATTACCTAAAGAATGGCTATGGGAAAATTATACTGCAGCATTAACAACCGGGAATATGGCTATTTATTTTATGAATAGTTTTATAGTAACCGCCGGTACAATAGCATTAACTATTATTGCGGCATTAACAGCAACCTATGCTTTAGAGCGTATGGTGTGGAGAGGTCGTAAGTTTGCAAATAATATGTTTATGCTTGGCTTAACGGTACCCATTCATGCAGCAATATTACCGGTATTTATTATGCTAAGGAATTTAAAAATGACCAACTCATATCAAGCCTTAATCATTCCTTATGCAGCATTTGCACTGGCCATGGCAATATTAATTAGTAGCAGTTTTATCAGTAGTATTCCGCGTGAGCTTGAAGAGGCGGCATGTATTGACGGGGCTAGTATATATGGTATTTTTTGGCATATTATTTTACCCTTAATGCGACCGGCATTATCAACGATTGGTATTTTTGTTTTCTTGCAAGCCTGGAACGAGTTAATGTTTGCAGTTATCTTTATAAGCGAGGCAAAATATCGAACATTATCTGTTGGTATTCAAAACTTATCCGGTTCATATACGACAGAATGGGGACCCATTGGAGCAGCACTTGTTATTGCAACATTCCCTGTCTTGATTCTATATGCATTCATGGGTAAACGCATACAAGAAAGCTTAGTTATGGGAGCCGTTAAAGGTTAATACATTAAAGTTAAATATAGGAGGTCAATATGTATCAACATGAGAAGAATCGAAAACGTGCACAAGAACTTGTTGCACAGATGACATTAGATGAAAAAATAAGCCAATTGACCTATAATTCAGCAGGAATTCCTCGTTTGGGAATTCCTGCTTACAATTGGTGGAATGAAGCATTGCATGGTGTGGCAAGAGCTGGTACAGCAACAAGTTTTCCTCAAGCCATTGGTTTAGCCGCTATTTTTGACGACGAATTTTTAAGTCATGTGGCTAAAGTGATTGCCGATGAAGGGCGTGCAAAATATAATGAAGCATCCAAACATGGAGATCGAGATATTTATAAGGGATTGACTTTTTGGTCACCCAATATTAATATTTTTAGAGACCCAAGGTGGGGCCGGGGCCATGAAACTTATGGGGAAGACCCATATTTATCAGCTAGACTAGGTGTGGCCTTTATTAAAGGGCTACAAGGAGATGGCGATGTCATGCATGCAGCTGCTTGTGCAAAGCACTTTGCGGTGCATAGCGGACCGGAAGACCTCCGTCACGAATTTGATGCCATATCAACACCTAAAGACCTTTGGGAAACGTATTTGCCGGCATTTGAAGCATGCGTCAAAGAGGGTCAGGTCGAGAGCGTTATGGGCGCCTATAATCGCGTCAATGGAGAGCCGGCTTGCGGAAGTTATTTTCTTCTTAGAGATATTTTACGTGAGCGTTGGGAATTCAAAGGTCATGTTGTATCTGATTGTTGGGCGATTAAAGATTTTCATATGTATCACAAGGTGACAAAATCACCAAAAGAATCGGCAGCACTTGCTATGGATGCAGGTTGTGATTTGAACTGTGGAAATATTTACCTATATATGCTACAAGCCTATGAAGCGGGACTCGTAACAGAAGATCAGATTACAGAAGCAGCGGTTCGATTATTTACGACACGATATAAGTTAGGATTGTTTGATGATACGGAGTTTGATCAAATACCTTATGAAGTTATTGAATCCAAAGAGCATACAGAGCTTGCCGTTGAAGCTGCAAGAAAAAGTATTGTTCTTTTGAAAAATGAAGGAATTCTACCCCTAGATAAAAGTGCCCTTAAAACCATTGGTGTGATTGGACCTAATGCCAATAGTCGACTTGCCTTAAAGGCCAATTACTATGGAACATCGTCTCGATATATAACCTTGCTTGAAGGCATTCAAGATGAAGTCGGTGACCATGCACGTGTACTTTATAGTAAGGGATGCGAACTTTGGAAGGATCGAACAGAGCCCTTAGCGGTAGCAAACGATCGACTATCAGAAGCCATAACGGTTGCAGAGCATAGCGATGTGGTTGCATTATGTCTTGGCTTGGATGAACGTCTTGAAGGTGAAGAAATGGACGAAGGAAATCATGTAGGTTCCGGGGATAAAGTCGATCTTGAACTTCCCAAGGTTCAACAAGAACTCCTGGAAAAAGTCGTGGAGACAGGTAAACCGGTGATTCTGTGTCTCATTGCAGGAAGCGCTATTAACTTAAGCTATGCAGACACACATTGTCAAGGCATATTACAGGCATGGTATCCGGGAGCACGTGGTGGTAAAGCCCTTGCGGATATTCTTTTTGGACATACATCACCATCAGGGAAACTACCGATAACCTTCTATCGTACCTTAGAAGGATTGCCTGAATTTACAGACTATTCAATGGAAAACAGGACTTATCGTTATTATACAGAGGAACCTTTATATTCCTTTGGATATGGATTGACATATGGGGATATTCGGTGTCAAGAGGCATATATCGAAGAAGTCAAAGAAAATAAGTTTATGAAAGTTAGTGTAAAGGCTGAGAATATAGGCCAAATAGGAACTGAAGATGTTATTCAGTGTTATATAAAAGATCAAGAATCAAAGTATGCTGTAAAAAATGTCAGTTTGTCAGGATATCAGCGTATTCGTCTTGAAGCAGGAGAGACAAGACGGGTCTCTATTGAAATTCCTTGGACGGCTTTGATGGCGGTAGATGAGCTTGGAGAACGAAGGATTGATAGTCAAACATTTACCTTATATGTAGGTACGTTTTTACCGGATGAGCGCAGTCAAACATTAATGGAGCAACAACCTTTATCGATTCAGATTAATCTGTAGTTTCGGTTGGTATCTACTATAATCTATGGTAGAATAAAAGAAAATGCAAGCAGGTGATGAGAATGAAAAAACGATTAAAAGATCAATTTAACGACTTGAATTTGGATAAAAAAGTTAAATATCTTTTTATTGCGATTATTCTCATTTACCTGCTTGTTTTCTATGGGATATACGCTTTTATCATTCAAGAAAGCATGATTGAATATACCTTAGAAAGTAATATGAATACCTTAAAATCAATTGGAAACAACTTAAATGCAGAGATTGAAAGTATAGATAATATGAGCCAGCTGATTATGACAGACAAGGAAGTTGTTGCCTTTTTGAAGTCAGATGAAGACGACTTTTATGTAAAACAAGAAGCAGTGCGCGCTATCTATGATACTATGAATTTATTTAATAATGTTTCGTCTGTTTTTGTATTCCAAGAAGATTATGAGTATGTATCGTCAGGGATTGGAGTTACCCACATTGATGTGGAGAAACTTGAGGAACTCCTTGAAGATGTTCGCCCTAGAGCCGGCGGCTATTACTTGGCAATTAACGGAAGAGGAGCAATACGACGGGATATTGAATGGCCGGTCATTTCCTTAATTCGTGTTGTCAATGATTTAGAAACGCAACGTCCAATCGGAAGTATTATGATTAACTTATCTGTGGATTTGTTCGATAATACCTATCGCAATATGACATCAGAAAATAAGTCTTTTGGTTTCTTTGGCCTTGACGGAACCGTTTTATCCAAGCAAAACTATCATGAAGCCTTAGATGCTATTGAATATAGCGGTGCAAGTTATGCGCAAGAAACGATTGGAAATGAAGGGATTGTTTCCTATCAAGTCATTGACAATACTCCCTTTATTCTGAAATCCTATGAAAAAATTCATTTTACACAAGTGCTGACCGATGAAGCGGGGAAAATATTAGCCATTGTCTTTTTTGTTTCAGTTTTAGTTATTGGAATGATTGGATTTTTTATTACACGTTATATTACCCATCCGATCCAAAGACTGGCCGGTGCTATGAAGTCTGTTAATACAGGGTGGTTACGCCGTGTGAGCCTGCCCCTTGCAAATGATGAAATAGGTTATTTAAAAGACAGCTATAACGATATGCTTGTGGAACTCAATGAATTGATAAGTGAACTGCTGGAGAAGGAAAAATCTATTCAGCAAGCAGAGTTAGAAGTCTTGCAAGAACAGATTAAGCCACATTTTTTATATAATACATTAGATACCATTGCCTATCTAGCATTAACTGAACCTGCAGAAAATGTTTATGAAGCAGTCGATACACTTGGAAAATTCTATCGAAAATTTTTGAGCCGTGGCAGTCGTGAGATTCCGATCAAAGATGAAGTGGAAATCGTCAAAGACTATTTAACCTTACAACGATTACGTTATGGAGATATTTTTGAAGATGTCTATGAAGTGGATCCGGAATTAGAAAATATTCGTGTGCCTAAGTTGATTTTACAACCTCTTGTTGAGAACAGTTTATATCATGGTGTCCGACTAAAAGGTGAAAAGTGTATTATAAAAATCCAAGTATTTGAAAAAGAAGACAAGGTACATCTTGTTATTTATGATACAGGAATTGGTATGGACCAAAAGCGAATTGAACAAATCATGGAAGGAAAAAGCCAAAAAAGCTTTGGATTTAAAGGAACTATTGAGCGCATCCAATACTATTTCGATCAAAAAGATGTTGTAACAGTGACGAGTGTCGTGGGAGAATATACATGTGTGGATATAAAAATTCCCAAAGGAGGTAATAAACAGGATGTATCGAGTGATGATTATTGATGATGAACAAAAAATCAAAAATTTGCTGAAGTTAACCATCAAATGGGAGATGCTGGGATTTGAAGTTGTGGGTGAAGCATCAAGTGGAATTGAGGCCATTAATACCATTGATGAACTCAATCCGGATGTTTTATTTGTCGATATTCGAATGCCTTTTATGGATGGTATTGAATTTGCTAAGTTAGCGATTGAACGGTATCCCTATCTAAAGATTGTTATGCTAACAGCCTTCAATGATTTTGATTACGCAAGAGAATGTATTGGTATTGGTGTCACGAATTATTTGCTTAAACCCATTAATAAAATTGAAATTAATGATACACTGACTAACATAAAAAAAGAATTGGACCGACATGCCCCACGTGAAGAACGAGAACAGGTGGATGAAGTTAAGCTTTCGTCTATCGGCAAAGTAAGAGAGTACGTTATCGAACATTTTAAAGAACCGGAGTTGAATTTGACTTCAGTAGCACTTAAGTTTGGATTTAACGCTAGTTACTTAAGTCGAGCGTTTAAAGAAGAAACGGGTGTCTCTTTTATTGATTTTTTAAATGGATGCCGTATGGAATATGCAATTAGTTTGTCAAAAGAAAACCAATATATGTATCAGGTGGCAGCAGAAGTTGGTATACCGGATCCGAATTATTTTGGAAAATGCTTTAAAAAATATACAGGCTTAAGTTTTTCGAATTATATTAAAGAGAACAAAAGAGAGTAATATATTTCTGTAATAGATTTTATGGATTTTGCGAAAAGTTGTGGAAATTTTAACTTTTTTAGGGTAGAATAAGGATAGATAAATTGAGTTTAGGAAGAGACAGAATGAAAATCGATATAAAAAGCAAAACGTTTAGATGGTTTATAGGAATTGCAATCCCTATTATTGTACTAGGTTTAATTGCATTTCTTTACTTATACGGAAACCCTGTGCCATGTTTTTTTCGGCGATGGACAGGGTTAAATTGTCCCGGTTGCGGAAGCGGTAGAGCGGCCTATGATCTTGTCCATTTTCATTTGTTTGAAGCGATGGGGCATAATATTATGTTTGTTGTTCTGATGCCGTTTATGGCCTATTATTTGTTAAAGTTATATTTATTTATCGTGCTTGGAAGAGATGTTTTACCGTTTTTTAACTTTTCATATAAACAGATGCATGTACTTTTTATAATTATCGTTGCATTTTTTGTCTTGAGAAACATACCGGTAAAACCTTTTATTTTATTATCACAATAAACATTTATGTCAGGAGGATGAGTTATGTATTGCACAAAATGTGGAGCACCCCTTAATGATGATGCTAAGTTTTGTACAGAATGCGGAACGCCCATGGAGCCAAAAGAATCAACAGAAACACCAGTAGAAAAAGAGACAACAGAGACAAAAGAAGAAAATGTAGAAGTGGTTAACAACAATCCGGTAGAGGAACAGCAAGTTTATTCACCTCAAATGCCACCACAAACACCACAAGCACCGCAAACGCCACCACAACCACAAGCAACCTATACGCAACCGACGCACCAGGATAGAGGTAGTGTTAATGTGAACACAACACCCTTTTTAGTATGGTCGATTATTAACTTGGTTGCATGTTGTTTACCTTTAGGTATTGTTGGTTTAGTGTTTACACTTAATGCCGGTAAAGCGACAACACAAGCTGAGGCAGATGAGGCGTTGAAAAAAGCTAAGATTTTCAATCTCATTGGAACTATAACAGGTGTCGTTGTACTCTTGTTATATATTCTTTTGTTTTTTGGTAGTATGGCATCAATGGGATTCTAAAAAAATTATAAGAAAAAAGGTGCTAGAATATAGTGCCTTTTTTTCATTTTAGCCTTTAGACTTAAAGGGATTTGGCCGATAAATATAGAGAGTGGATAGGTCTGTAGATTTTTACTATAATAAACGAGGTGCATAATGATGAAGAATAAACAATATCGACGCGTATATAGAGGAATAAGCCTGTTAATGTCAGTGATGCTGATGGCATCTGTTTTTTATGTTCAAAGGATTGAAGTAAAAGCCGCAGAACCCTTGTTGACGTGGGAGCGTAGTCGAACCATGGATATAAATTTTAATCAAGGAAATAGCGTACGAGGTTCAAGTAATATGCTCTTTAGCTTTGATGTGACGGAAAACGGACTTTATGAATTAGAGTATTATTTGAAAAACGGAGAACAAACGAAAGTATACTTATATAAGCAGCTAGATAATCTATCCGTATATTATGGACTCAATGAAAAAGACGGAGCAGACACCGTTAGTAAATTGGGCGATCCTGGTGATAATATTAATATGAATCAAGTAGATTATTCAGGCATTCCGACATGGGTCAATTTAGACAAACCGATTGTTAATTTACCGGAGAGTTTTGCAGCGACAACGTCAAGTGCGATTTCATTTGATATTGAATATACGCAAAGTGCAGATGTAACCGGTTTTGCTTTTGAGCTTGCCAATGCAGACATTCCGAATCGTCGATTTATTGCAGATTGGGATCGACCCAATAATACAATGTATATTTGGTTTGATGGATATGTTGATGGAAATATTATGCCAATTACTTTGAAGGCACCTGGTGAGGATGGTGTTTCCCAAGTGGATGAGTTATATATACTTAAAAATTTGGAAAATTTTGGCATCCGTCCCGTCGATCCTCGTGATGTTGAGTCAGTCATCGTCGAATATGACGGAAGCAATCCAGAGGAACAAGCCGGTAGTTATCCCGGAATGGAGATTAGCTTTAAACATCCGAAAACTTGGGATGAGATGACATGGGAGTATACGTATCAAGATTTTTCGACATATACGGGATCGCCAAATGTTGATGCCAGTTTTTCCATGGAAGAACTCACTAATCCGGATAATCTCTTAGAACTTGAGATGGGGTTAAATCAAAATGGAGACGAAACGGTTAGTGCAATAGGCTCATCACAAACGGCGGATTATATTTATAATCTTACTGATAATACCTATACCATGTATATAGCTCAAAACATAGATGATTTAGGCAAAATTGATGATGATATTGAAGGGCATGTAGTCGAATGGCCTGATCTAGATAGTAGCAAGTTATATGAAGCGACATTTTCCGTCGGATTGAATACATTAATAACAGGTGAAGAACGCTATAGGACCGACTTTTTTGAGATGAATGCATATACGCATTTAGAATATAAAGTCGTTCGTGTGGATGATGAAGCCTACCTTGATATTAAACCCTATTATGTGGAAAATGCACAGAATATTCATTATGATGTTCGCTATGCCGATCAAAATATTAATGAACAGATTGAAAGCCTAAGCCTTTGGAGTAGTTATTATCCGACGCAAACGACTGAAGACAATATACGGATTGTTGTGGATGCACGATGGAATAGTAATTATAATTATTATCAAGTAATCCCGGTATGGAAAGGCTCTGAATTAGAGAGTCAGGTCTTAAATTATAAAGCCGATGATCATGAAGAATCCGGATTAATTGCACCCAAATTACCGGAACTGATTGCGCCTCGTGGAGAAGATATTTCGGTATTTGAAGACAAGATTCACTTTGACTTGCAATGGGTCGGAACGGATCGGGACCGATGGATTTATGATGCTGTATATTATGAAATGCTTATTGGAGAACGATCAGCTCTTGATACTACGGCAGAAAATCAGACCGGATATGATATTTTTGCACTCTATAAAATTACTCAAAATCTTGATGCAGAATATGAATTGTGGCGAATAACTAGTGGTGATATGGCTACCCATAATTCGGCTGACATGGAGCTGGTAGGTAGATATGATTCTTTTGCCGAGATTACAGGTCAAGATGGTGTCATGCTTAAAGACGCAGGAACTTGGACGCAAACTATCGAAACAGAGTATACGTATGATGAAGGCCAAGGAAAGTATATCTATGACTTTGATTTTAATACGGGAAGCACTATCGATTTAGACTTAGAAGAACAAGACGTTTATTATCTTCGTATGCGCGCGATTGCAGAAGTTAGTGAGGCAGGAATTTCTTCCTATATATCGACAGACTATTCCATACCAAAGAGTATTACACTTAGTGAAACTGTTCGTGAATTACCTGAAATTGAATTGTCAATAAATGATCCATTGGTTGAAGATGGAAAAGTGGGCACATATCTTGAATGGCAGCTTATTACAAAACAAGATCCCAAATTACATGATTTTGTACGCCGCTTCTTAGATCCACAACGTGAAGAAGACATTAATATTACGGATGAGACGACAATAAAGTATAAAGTCTTGCTCTCTGAATCACGAGAAGCTTTATTATTTGACGGCGCTTATAATCCGAATGATTATTCGACTGAGATTACATTAGATTCAGCGACAGCAAATATAAGTCAGGATCAATTAAGAAGGCTCCAAGCAAGGGATCCTGTAGAGGTTCTTGTTTTTGATGTACCAACAAATAGTATCGGCTTATTAGGACTGGAAGAAAATAAAGTTTATTACAGTCGTGTTATTACAACCCTTGAAGTCACTGAATCAGCAACAGAAATAACAGAGTACTATAGTGAGCCGTCTGAAGTCATTAGTATGACGACCCCGACCTTGCCAACACAACCGGATGAAGGTGATTTGGATCCATTATCACCCAATAATTTTGATGTACGTTTTAAATCGGAGGATGACGTTCGGTTAGAGACAGAAGTTACCTGGAATCTACCGGATGGACTGGACGCTGACGGAGATTCCTTTGAATTTGAAATTGTAGCTTTTGAAGAAGAAGGATTTCCGAATGTAGAAGCAGCGACAGAAGTTCCCTTAATGGATGTGTATACAGAGATGTTGGAAGATACGGACCAGCTCCAAGAAAATATGGACCTTCTTGAGGCGTTAATCCAACGTGGTGTGGTTCAAGGGTGGCATGTTGTCAAAGATGGAGAAGACTATCGATATACCATGTTGACAGGGTATTCAGAAACTGGAGACCCAATATATGAGGGAGAAACGGGCTTATGCCGTGTGGATCCGGACAATGACGATTTGATTATTTTAGAGGATAATGAAAATCGTCCTAACCAAGTATACTATTATTATATACGAAGTATCAATGCATATAATGAAACAATGAAGTCTACATGGCGGGTGGATACGATTACGACAGGGCGTATACAAACAGCAACAAATTTAACCTTTGTTTATGATGAAATTGATGATCCGTATTATGAAACAGTAATACGTTTTGATCTTCCTTTAGGTGCGGATTACCAAGATGAAATCCACATTCGAAGCGAGCAAGATGAAGCCTATGTGATTGCAAGGCCCGGAACGGGGCAAGATAATAGTGGTGACTACAGATATCAATTAATTCAGACGGAGGAATTAACGGATACGCGACGATTGTATTATCGTATTACCGGCTTAGAATCCGGAACATATTATAGTATAAAAGTTCGACTTATTGATGAGACAGAAACTGATGAAGTGGATTTAGACGGTAACCCGGCATATCCTGAATCAGCATTTTCAGAGACCATTACCACACGTACGGATTTTAATCAAGACGACTATGAAGAAGACTTGAAATATCAAGAGTATTTGGACTACTATCGTGAACAAGCAGAAAAACTGAAACAAAAACCATATTTTCAATTAGAAGAATCGCGTAATCGTGTGACATATAAATACCGTGATGCCTATGGGATTGGATTAATTGAAACTAACAGAAATAGAAGTGTTCAGCTGGTGGTTGAAGCACATGAACAAACAAAATACTACTTGCCGGCTGAATTCATTCAGACCCTGAATGATGGACAGGTGATGCTTGTATATGAACAAATGGGACAAAAGATATCCATACGTCCGGAGAGTATCGGACTCGATTTCACAGCAGCAATTGGTAAACTTCAAGAAGAAATTAATCGCTATAATGCAAAAGAGCGAGATTACTTTGTGGAAATATTGATAGAGGTTGATGAAGATATTGAAAAAGTCTTGTCTTATGATGCAACAAGTCCTCAAATCGAGGTTACGATGAATGTCTTAGGTAGTGATGTCCTTGAAGATGAAGTGGATTTGATGTTTTTAAGTGAACTTGATTATATTATTCGATCAAAAGAACCGGAATTAATTGAAGAATTAACGGATGAACTTGAGCAAGGTATTAATGACGCTCGATTAGTTGATCTTGTTGAGACATTGATAAAAGAAGTAGAAAACGAGTTTTATGACGAAGGACAAGACATCTTTGACGATGTGCTAACAGGAACATCGTACCAAATTGAAACCCTAGCAAAACCCATGATTTATGAATTGTCACCGATTCAATCGACAAATGTACAAAATCATAAACTTTTTCAAGAACAAAGCGGACGGTGGATAGAGCAGGTTGCAGCTTATGTTGGTGGTAAGTATCAATTACAAAGTACCCAACTATTACCCTTAATTTTAGGAAATTATTATATGGATGAATCCATAAGTGAAAACTATGAATCCCAAGCATTAAGTGTACTCAGTCAGTATAATTTACTTGAAGTCCTTGGTGAAACAGCATTAAGAAATCCTCAGTCAGCGATAAGAAACCAAGAGTTTATTCAAATGATGGCCCGAATTCTCGGTGCACAAAAGGGTGAAGATCATGCAAATTACCTCAAGGATCAAGGAATCGATGTACCAAGGTTAAGTGCCTATAATTATAGTCTGAATGAAGAGGCCTATTATCTGTATATACAAGTTTATGCCAAGAAACATCGTATCGATTTGAACACTGTACGTATAAGAGATTATCAAATACTTGAAGATATTAATGATGTAAATGCAACATATAGGGATACAATTCTAAAAGGAGCCAATGGTCAATTTATTGACCTGCCTTATGGCTTGATTAATCCGAAACAAAGAGTAACAGTTGAACAGCTGATGACATTGCTTAAAAATATTGACCGGTAGGAAGAAGGGATACGATGATGCGAAAACGAAGTCTTAGCTATATATTAGCCTTAATGATCATGGTAAGTGGAATATCACCAATTCATGCAAATGTTCAAGAAACGATTGAGACATTTGACGAAATCAAGCTTAATTCGACATTATTAAACTTGAATGAAAATCGTTACGAACTCAATATGACATTTGACTGGACGAATCCAGACCAGTGGGCACAGACGCCAGAACCTGATGATATTCATTCTCCTTATGCCTATAATTTTTATTTTAATAATTTAGCATCCGGAGAAAATGATGAATTTCCCTTAAATATTCTTGCAGGTGAAGTGAGTTCGGATGGAGATCAAAGCATGTCCTGGACTGGGGATAAAAATCTATCGACAGGTTCCTTGTATGAAGTTCGCATTGCGCCTTATCATTATCATGATATATATAATAATGAAGATGAACTCATCGAAAAACGTAAAATTGCAGCGCCTTATCTTGAAGAACGAAGCCTCTATCTCATGACCGAGCCTAAGGTGGAGTTTGAGCAAAATGATGGGGCCATTAGTGTCGTTTGGGAAGATATGAATGCACCGGGAGACGATGTAGCGGATGAGATTCAATATCGTATTCGTTATACAAGTGGTGTGGCCAAAGAGAACAAAACACAATTTGATGAAGATGCCGGTGTTATAGAATTACCACCATTGTCCCGAAGTCATGAGGAAGTTGAACGATTTACAGACCGAGAAGGACGACGTTGGTTAAGGTATACTCTGAATGAAGCGACAAAATCCGGAACGGTATATTCCTTCTTAGTTGAGCCGGAACTAAATACATATAAAGGTAAAAATGTCTATTATAATAAAAACAATCCCAATGTTTGGTATTATCTTGCCATCAGTGATTTGTCCTATATTGAACTTGATACAACGCTTCGTCTAGAGTGGTATGTAGAGAGTACAGGTTCAGGTATTGGGGATGGTGCGCTCGCGGACTATACTTTATCGGAAATCCGACTATTGGAAATTGTGGATGATGAAGAGGCTGTTATTGCAATATTTGGGAAAGAAGCCGGAGAACAAGGCTATTACATTGTAAATAAACCCATGCAGAACACAAAATACCGTTTGGCCATCACCTACCAACGTGAAGATGCAGAAGGAAATTTACATTTTCTCTACGCAGATTCAAATGAAGTTGTTTATTTTCCTTCAGAATCAAAAATAGTACCGGCTAAGCCTTATGTACCTAATCTTATTACGCAAGAGATGTTTGCAGAATATACGGATCAAAATGAATTATCAAATTATTTGCTCCCGGATGCACCGTATCTAAATATTTTGGATTGGGAGAAATTTAAAGAAAGTCAAAAAGGGTTTTACCTAGAGACAGAAGGACAAGATTATATAAATTTTGTCTGGGGTGCTTTTCGACGTTATGGAATTGGTCAAGAAGCAGAAACGTTGATTACAGATTTGAATGTATCCTATGATATATGGGTGGCTAATTCCTTGGATGCTTTAGAAAATTCAGCGCCTCTTGTTTCGGATGCAAATTATACAGAGATCGATGGCGATGTGTTAATACGCAATGAAGCTGAAGAGGATATGCGTAATAGTATTCGCGGTTTTCATATCGAACTAGATACATATTATGATGTGGCAAGCAATACATATAAACCATTAGAGCCAAACAAACTTTACTATGTAAAAGTTCAAGCAAAAAAAGAATATGGTGATGAAACATTAAGCAGTGAGCCAACAATTGTGTCTCTATATTATGATAATAATGGTGCTGTTTATGCACCACCGGTAATGTCAACACCACCCTTAAAAGTTATTGATACAAGCCAGACATCAGTATCGGTTGAATCACAAATGCAGTGGCTTGAAGTTATGCCAATGAACTTGGATGAATCTATCAATTATTTTGACCGTTGGACTCACAAAGTATACTTACGAGAAGATTCAGCGACATCAATAACCCTAAGTGATCATGTTTTCGAAGATGCATCAAGCTATTTAGCAAGTTATGATGATGACGATGGAGATATTATCTTTACAAAGGAAGATGATGTGACAGAGTCGATTGTTATCGATGATACTATGACCTCGATTCGGGTAATTACAGGACAAGATCCAGAGGCAAGTACAGAAGTAATCTTAAAACATAGAACAATTGATTTAGGCGAAAATTCTGAAATATCAAGTCTTGGATTTAATTTCCGCGCGATTTTATATAGCCAAGTGTTAGAAGCCCTAGATAGTGCAAATGAAGATGATGTAGATGCCAATATTTTTGCAGAATACGTCCGTCAACTTGGCACAGAAGATGGTGGTTGGAAGGATATTACAAATAATGTTGTCATAGAAGATGGACGCATTGAATATACGGAAGAAGGGCTTGAACCCAATTCACGCTATCTGTTCTTAATTCAACCTTATCGAGAAATTGATGGTATTGAAGAAGTATTAAAAGCCCATTATCCATCATCGATTGTGGTGGTGACAGATCCTGAAGATGATGAAGTGCTTCCGACGCCTAAGGTTCCGTTTTTAGAAACGACCAATCCACAAGAACAGGCCATTGATGCATATTGGTTTTATAATCGGGCATATACCTATGAGATTCGTTATGGCCGGGATGATGTGTTTGAAAATTCGCTAGCCTTTGACTTACTTATTCCGGAAGGATTAAGCAATGGAAAACATGCCTTTGAGGTGAATGATTTGTTTCCAAATACCGGTTATTATTTTTACATTCGCGCGACAAACCCAGAGACAGGATTATCTAGCGATTGGAGTAATCCGGTTTATGGGAAGACGCTTGATGTAGATAATCCCGGCTACCCGCGTGGTGTAGGTATTCCTTCGGATGAAACCATGGAAGAATATAGTTATGACGCCGGAGTAGGTAGTGATTATGTTGCCCTTGAATGGCTTAAGGATTTAGGCGAGTTACAATATGAAGACACACCTGAAGAGAGTAAAGTTCAACGACAGTATGCCTATAAAATTGAAGTGGCACAAAATCCAAGTTTTACTGATGCTCAATATATTAAAACGGGAGCTCCTGATCCGGATATCCCCGGGAATGTTGAGGATTTAGAGACAACATTAATTAAAGTCAATGAACTTATCAGTAACCGTTATTATTATTTCCGCTTAAAAACTGTGGTAACAATTACCGGAGAAGAAGAAGGACAATTAATTATTAAAGAGTCTCTTGAATATTCTCCAACTTTAAAAATTCTCGTGCTACAATCGGGTGATGAATATGACGGAAGCTATGATCCGGCATTAGAAATTTTGCCAAGTGAAGACTTTGAGTTAATATATAATCGAGATACACAAGAATTGATATATCGATTCCGAAGCGACCAAGTCGATGAGGATGATAATCGGGATAATCGTGTCGATCAACGTTTGATAAGTCGATTGATTCAAGATAATGCATATATGTATACAGCGGATGTATCACATTTTGAATCCAGAGCGATTAAAAGCCGGAAAGTTATTATTCCCTACACCATTGCACAAGCTTTTGATGAATATCAGATTCTCTTCCAAGTCGATGCCGGAGATATGGTTTTATCAATTCCCCATGATGCTTGGATGAATGAAGTTGAACGCCAGGTGCGACAGTACAAAGATGCACCAAGGGTCGAAATCACTATTGATTCAGCAGATACTTTTTATAATGATACGATGCCCAATACGGCATTACGAGTTGTATCCGCGCCTCAAAATGTAGCTATACGCGTGAGCAATAATCGCGTGAATACTTTACTTGACTACACACAAACACCAATTACCTATGCGTTTAGAACACGGTCATTGTATGGAAGCTATATTCAAAATCCCATAGCATATGCTCTAGATAAAGCAAATCGTTGGACTCTAATGACGGGAAATTATGAACGTGCAAATGGCTTATATACGATAGAAACAAGAGACTTAGGCGCATATGGCGTCTATATGCAAGAAGGTAGTGCTGAGATAAGACCAAGCCAGTTAAATCATTGGTCAAATCCCTATAAGCAAGATATTGATAATAAGTATACGGTGCTTGGGCTTGATGGCTATAATCCAAATGCAGTGGTAAGCGAAAATGTATTGATCAATATTGTTGATGGTATGATTCGTAATGCAACTACGATTGACGTAAATGCATTTATTACGACAAATCAACTGAATAGTTTATATTATTCGGGTGTTAAAAAGAATAGGATAAAAGGTAGACAATCAGTCACACGAGAAGAAGCAATAGCTATGATTTTAGAAGCTGTTGATGTTCGTGAGGGATATGGGTTTAGGGCAAGTGCACAAGACCTTGCACTTGTTAATGGAAATACCGCTATTAATCCGGAGTATCGACCGGCCATTGCAAAAGCTGTGACAGAGAATCTTGTTGCAGATGTCTCAAATTTACGTCCAAAGGCAAATATTACTTATGGTGAGCTTTTTGCGCTCTGGGCAAAAGCTGAAGAGCTTTAAGGAGTGATGAGATGATGAAACAAACAATAAAACAATCGATAAAAATAGGATTTATGAGTTTACTACTTATGTTTGTCAGTTTGATGAGCCTATTTGCCAGCCAGGCGCATGTCATCTATGAAGTAGATTGGGTTTCAGAAGAGGCGGGTTTAGTCGCGCTTAAATGGAGCCATGAATCGGTGACGACACCTATTATGATTCAAAGTTGGAGTCAAAATACGGAGGGGGACGTCATTATACGTTATACATCAGGTAGTTCAGTTCCTGTAGACTTTAGTGAACGGCGTATTGAGGTGAATAATCTCAAGACCCCTTTTAATATTGTTTTATTAGAAGCAAGAGCGGATGCTGAGATACCTGTATTTAGTGATATGCCGGATGAGGCCGAGGCAAGTAAAGCTATTCAGATGTTGTATGATTTGGGTGTTCTTAATGGATATACCGATGGTACAATTAAGCCGAGTCAATCGGTTTCCCGCGCAGAGTTCAGTAAAATGCTCTATATGGCAACCGGTATGACTACTGAGTCGTCAAGTGGATTCACAGATGTAGCGACAACGCATTGGGCGCAAGAATATATTTACACTTTGGCTGCGAAAGGAATTGTTCAAGGAAAAGGGCAAGGTCGTTTTGACCCCAATGGCACCATTACCATAGGAGAATTGGCGACGATTTTGAGTCGGACATTTACCCTATATAGTGATGGTGAGCCCTATCCATATACATCAAATGGGCATTGGAGTTTTGGATATTTTAATCAATTGGTCCGTCAAGGAGTGATTCAATCGACCGATACTTATTATTATCCATATCAGGCCGATCGATTAGCAACGCGTCAGGAATGTGCCATTCTTTTATCAAGAATATTATTAGAATATCACGACGTAGCACAATAAAATCAATGTGTTCATAATTTGTTCACGAATTTTCATTGATTTTGTCACGAAAATAGATTACACTGTAATAGTTGTAGGTTTCATCACGAAAACTAACGTGGTGAAACCAATTTTATTGAAGGAGTGAATTTATGAAAAAGACACTAGGAATGCTTTTAGTGCTCGTTCTGACAATTAGTCTATTTGCTGGTTGTAATTCAGAGGACGCTGAAAACGAAGCAAACGAAGTAACAGAAGATGAAGCAGTCAATAACGAAGGTGGAGAAGATGTAACAGTAACTGATTTTAATGATGAGGTAGTTTTCACAGTTGATGATCAAGAGATTATGTTAAGTGAAATTAATTTTTGGACTTATTATTATAAAAGTATGTACGAAGGTTCATATGGAATATCAGATTGGGACATGGAAATGGGCGAAGGTGTGACATTAGAGGACGGTATAAAAGACACGATTAAAGGTGTATCAGTCCAAGGTGTAGTTATGGAAGACTTAGCCAATGAATATGGTTTGGAACTAACAGAAGAGGCTAAAGAAGAATACATGACTCAAGCGTCAAGTATTTATGAATCTTTTGATCCAACGATTGTAGCTCAGTATGGATTTGATCTTGAAAACATTGAAAATATTATGATTCAAACCGGTTTAAGCGAACTTGTTTTTGAAGAAATGACAAAAGATGTTGAAGTTGACGAGGATGCAGTTCAAGTAGCTGTTGAAGCAGACCCGACCTACACGGATATTATGAGTGTTGGAGTGGAAAATTACAGTGATCAAGTACGTGCACGACATATCTTGATTTCTACAGTGGACCAAACAACAAATCAACCACTTGAGGCAGATGCTATTGCAGCAGCAAAAGAAAAAGCAGAAGATTTATTAGAACGTGCAAAAGCTGGTGAAGACTTTGCAACGTTAGCTACAGAGAATACAGAAGACCCGGGTTCAGTGGAAACCGGTGGTGAATACACATTTGGTCGTGGCCAAATGGTTCCTGAATTTGAAGAAGCCGCTTTTAACCTAGAAGAAGGTGAGATAAGTGACCTTGTAGCAACATCTTATGGTTACCATATCATCAAGTTAGAAGAAAAACTTCCATCAACTGAGGAGCAGGTTGAGCAAGTAGAAGCAACAGTAGCGTCTATTCGTGAAAACTATGAATATCAACAGCTTTCAGAAGCCTTTTCAACAATGTATGAAGAAAAGCTTGAAGAGTATGAAGTTGTTGTAAATGAAGATGTATGGGCAGAAGTAACATTGAAGTAATAGGTTAAACCAATCTTTTATTGTTTATTCAATACACAATATTAAGATGATCTAACATCAAAAACATTCAAAAATAGTAACCGGATTCGAAACTCGTTTCACTCAAACAGTCGAATCCTCAAGTTACTATTTTTTTGTTTTTAATGAAGAACATCTAAATACAGTGTCAAAAATTCACAATAAAAGGTTGGCTTATTAAAAAAGGTTGGGTTCTTTTTTTTATTGACAAAATCTGAATATTGATATATTATGTTAACTGGATATAGATAGTGTATACAATAAACATATAGCAACAGGAGGCAGATATGAAGCAGATTTCAACTCGAAAAAAATCGCAACAGCATTGGACATGGATATTAATTATTACTTTTTTTGTTTTAGGTATTTTAGATACGCGCTTTGGTATTTTAGGAGTAGTCTGTATGGGAGCACCAATAGTGCATGCTCTTAAAGGAGATGGCAAAATTCATTGTTCTAAATATTGCCCTAGAGGTTCTTTTTTAGGAAAGTTTTTGGAAAAGATTTCTATGCATCGACAATTACCGGCTTATATGCGTACAAAAAAAGCTAAAAATATTTTGCTGATTGTCATGCTTACGGTATTTAGCATTTCCCTGTATCACACAGGTTTTGTATTTGAAAAGATGGCGTTTGCATTCTTAAGATTTATGGGTATATCATTTATTGTCGGAATTTTAATGGGGATATTTTTTAAGCCAAGAAGTTGGTGCGTTGTATGTCCAATGGGACATGGATCGGGATTAATCGCAGAACAACGTAAAAAGATTCTTAATCGCTTGCCGGCGTATGATGTTGAATAAAATCCAATAAATAAAACTCATTTATAAATCGAAGTTTAAACCGAAGAATAAATTGAGTTTTATTTTTTTTTGTGCTACAATAGGATTAATATTTAAGAATGTTTTTGGAGGTGTGGATATGATACGAGAATTAATTGCTCAGGGAGAATCAAAGACAGTTGAATTTAAACGAGATGTTCCCAAGAATCATCAAATTGCACAAACGATATGTGCGTTTGCAAATAGAGCAGGTGGCATTCTAATGATTGGAGTATCAGATGATGGTAATGTTGTAGGCATGCAACCGGAGAGGATACATGAGCTTATCGAAAAAGTTCCCAATATTCTTCATGATGCTATTTTTCCAATGATTTTACCTGAAATATATACATACACAATGGATCAAAAAATGATTCTTATTATTCAAGTTTTTCCAGGGAGTAATACACCTTATTATGTCAAAAATAAAGGTAGAGCTAATGGTACATATATTCGAGTAGGTAGGACGAATAAACAAGCGGATGAAGAAATGATTAAAGAGCTTGAGAGACATAAGTTGAATATTTCATTCGATATGGATGTCCATGAGGAACTTATGGAAACTGATGTTTCGAGATTAATTGCGACGCTAAATAATGAATTCCAAGCAAGGGTTACAAAAGAAAAAATTGAAAACTTAAAATTAATTAATCGTGTTGGTGACCGGGAATACTTGACAAACGCAGGAGCTATTATATTAGGGAAGAAAGATAATTCGACGATAAGATGTGGGAAATTTTTAGGAGAGTCAATTATAGATTTTAGTGATAAAAAAGAGTATTCGGGAAATATATTTGAGCTATTAGAAAAAACAATTGCATTCATAAAAAATCATTTGTCTTATTCCGGAATTCTTCAAGGAAGTGGACTTAAGAGAAAAGATATATTAGAAATACCTGAGGAAGTTCTTCGTGAAGGAGTTATCAATGCATTAATACATCGAGATTATTCAATATTAGGTGCTGATATAAAAATAGCCATTTTTGATTCAAAGATTGAGATTACATCTCCGGGGGGATTGCCAAAATCACTAACGGCTGAAGAGATATATAATGGACGATCAGAAATTCGAAATCGTATTTTATCAAATATATTTTTAAAAGCAGGATATGTTGAACAGTGGGGCAGTGGTATTCCTAGGATGCGAGAGATATGTAAAAATCAAGGATTAAAAGAACCTGAAATCGAAGAAAAAGGCTTATTTGTTGTTTTAAGGATTTTCAGAAAAAAAAGGATGACTATGAAAACAGGAAAGACGCTGTATGAAAATACGATAACAAAAACCATGGTCGTTCGTGAGGAACAAGAAGAAGTCCTCTCTCTCATTCAACAGAATAATGAACTTACGGTTCGAGAAATTGCTGAGACGATTGAAGTGACAGAATCTTCTGTACAGCGAAGACTAAAATCACTACAAGAATTGGGAAAAATAGAGCGTATAGGTTCAAAAAAGACAGGACATTGGAAGGTTAAAAATAAAGATACCGATAGTTAAACTATATCGGTATCTTTTATTAATTCAAAAGTACGTTTTTTTAACAAGGGATGTATTGCGTAAGGTGCGATTTCGTTTAAAGGCTCCAGGACAAATTTCCGTTCGGCCATTCTTGGGTGGGGCAGAGTGATATGGGGATCGTCAGTGATACAATCATCATAATAAAGGACGTCAAGGTCAATAGTTCGTGGTCCCCAATGAAGTGTTCGTGTTCGACCGAGTGTGTTTTCGATGTCGAGGAGAAAATCCATAAGTTTTGTTGGAGAAAGCGTGGTTTTTATTTCGCAAACACCGTTTAAAAAGTTATCTTGATCCGTATAACCGACAGGAGCAGTCACAATTAAGGATGAAGACCTTACAAGCTGCGTATGTGGAGCCTTATTCATATAGTCAAGAGCTTTTTTTATGTTCTGTCCTTTGTCACCCATGTTTGAGCCTAGAGCGATATAGGCTTTGTGCCAAGCGCGCACCAGACGAACAGCAGGATAATCAAGAGGAAGATGAATCGGTGCCCAAGGTTTTTTTAGAGTGATATCGACTTTTTTGACTTGAGCATAGTGGGTGAGTATGTAGTCGCATAATACCGTTGCTGCACGTTCAATCAGATCATGCTTATAATCCGTAAAGGTGTGTTGAAGTTCATGACAGAGTTTTGCATAGTTTAGTGCTGAATCAATCTGATCGTTTTCTCCGGCAGAGGAGAGATCAAGATCAATGATCGCTTCAAGAATAAACTTTTGTCCCATATTTTTTTCTTCTTGATTCACACCGTGATATGCAAAAAGTTCTAGATCTTTTATAATTAGTTGGTCCATATTAGCCTCCATTTTTGATTGCTTCAATCATTTTAAGTGCAAGATAATTTTCTTTGATGTCGTGAACGCGGAATAGTCGACACCCTTGCACATATCCAAACGTTGTCGTCGCGATGGTGCCTTCAACACGTTTGTCGACAGGTTGAGACAGCGCTAAACCAATCATGGACTTTCGTGATGTACCTAGAAGAATAGGTAACTTAAAGACCTGAAGCTCATCTAAATGATTCATCATGTAGAGATTATCATTTAAGGTTTTAGCAAATCCAATACCTGGATCAATAATAATCTGAGATTGAGCTATGCCGGCGTTAAGGGCTATATCGATGCTTGTCTGTAAGTCGTCAATAACATCATGGATTAGCGAACTGTAATGTGTATCTTCACGGTTGTGCATAATGCAACAAGGGACTTGGAATTTTGCGATGATGTTTGCAAGTTCAGGGTCTTTTTTTAGTCCCCATACATCATTGATCATGGATGCTCCGGCATGAAGAGCTGCATGAGCAACTTGACTTTTACTTGTATCAACAGAAATAGGAATCGTTGTTTCTTTTCGAATGGCCTCAATAATAGGCACAATACGTGCTATTTCTTCTTCTATACTTACAGATTCATGACCCGGACGCGTTGATTCTCCACCTATATCAATAATTGATGCGCCTTCCTCAATCATCTCAAGGGTTCGTTTTACTGCAGCGTCGGTTGTATTATGCAGGCCACCATCTGAAAAAGAGTCCGGTGTTGCATTAAGAATCCCCATAATATAGCCATGATGTTTAAAATCAAATAAGGTGTTTCCAATTTGCATAGCTTTACTCCTTTCGTATCTGTGTTAATAATTAATCATAAGATTTTGCTTTTCAATAGGCCAATTACATACATCTTGAACGAGGCAAGAATGGCAAGGCCTAGAAGCTTTGTCTGCCCGATAGATGATTCCGCTAAGATTTTTTTCATCTTTGATATCCATGTTTCGATGATTGATAATGGCCGTTTGTATCTGACGAATTTCGTTTTCTGTAAAACCAGTATCTTGAAGAATTTCCAAACATAAAGATGCGCTGGAAATTTCATGATCAATCCCACGCTCATATTGTTCAAATCGTCCGATGTCATGTAAAAGTGCAGTCGCATAAATAAGATTTTTAGGAATTGATAAATCATCTTCAAAATTAAGAATATAAGCAATACGTGCGACATCAAGAAAATGAAACATATCGTGTTTACATGATGAACGCCCTTTTTCATGTTCTTGTATTTTTGAATAATACCTTTTATATTTTGGGTGATTTATAATGTTATCAATTTGAGTGTTCATATATTATTACTCCTTTTGAATCATTTGAAAGTATTGCTGAGCCATTTTTTGTATCATAGGATGTAGAGGAAGGAAGGTATTGTTGGCTCTATCAATGTGAACAATGCCCATTAAACTATTGGTAAGAAAAGCCCCGTCGCAATGCATTAAATCATTCAGAGTGAATGAATGTTCAATAATCGTGTAATGATGGATAAGGTAATCACGTATAACGCCCGGTAATAAACCGTCACTGAGAGGTGGCGTAATGATTTTATCATCTTTTAGAATAAAAAGATTTGCGATACAACTTTCGGTTAGATTGCCCTGTTCATTGACTAAAAGACAATCGTCAAATCCGTCATGTTTGGCTTGACGTAATGCCAATATGAGATCTCCATAATTGGCGGATTTGTGATGAATGAGTGGGCTATGACGGGAGCGAACAAATTTTGACAGAGTCACATGAGCCCCGCGTTGATAATAATCGGGCGTATATGACAAGCCACGTACAGAGGCAATGATGTTATTTTCGGATACCTGTAGTTTCAATGCGGTTGTTGATAGTTTATAGTGACGAATAATGTTTTCGATTAATTCCACGGAAATTCGCTGAGAAATATTAAACTGCTCTAGACTGCGATTAATGCGTTGAACATGTTTGTCTAAAAAAATTCCATGATGTGTCACTAAGATGGTTTCAAAAAAGCTGATACCGAAGCTATACCCTTCATCGTAGTGTATAAGGGCATTCGTATTGGGGATATCTATAAAAATCACATCATCAAGTGTGGGTATATGCATAATTGACCTCCATTAATCATATCATATCATTCTTTTTAGAATTCGTCGATATTTACAGTAGCATTCAAGGCGGAAAAAAGATTTTTGGCTTTATCGAGCGTTTCTTGAAATTCGCTTACAGGATCAGATTCATAAGTAATGCCACCACCGACGCCGATATATGCCTGGTCATCTTTTATTACAATACTTCGAATGACAATGTTAAAATCAGCGCTTCCATCAAAACCAAAATATCCGATAGAACCAGTGTAGATCTGTCTGGACGTCCTTTCAAGTTCTTCAATGATTTCCATAGCACGAATTTTTGGAGCTCCGGTAATGGACCCCCCGGGAAAAGTAGCTTCTAAACAATCAACAGATGTTTTTCCGTCTTTAAGTAAACCGGTAACGGTGCTGACCAGATGGTAAACACTGGAAAAACTCTCAATCTTAAAAAGCTCAGGGACATGAACGCTATTGGGTTGGCATACTCGGCTTAAGTCGTTTCGCTCAAGATCAACAATCATCAAAAGTTCGGCTTTGTCTTTAGTGCTTTGTTCAAGCTGTTTTCGATTTTTTTGATCCAAGGCATGGGTTTCACCTCGTGGGACAGTTCCCTTAATGGGACGGGTTTGAACCTGCTTGTTATGGACTTGAATAAAGCGCTCAGGAGAAGAGCAACATACTTGAAATCCATCTAAAGGTAAGTAAGCCGAAAAAGGAGCAGGGTTAATTCTTCTTAGCCCTTCGTAGACGTTAGAGGCTGTTTGATGACATGGACCGTGAAAAGTGTGGGTCATATTGGCAACATAAATATGGCCATCTTCCATATAATTCCGCATCCGATCAATCGCTTTCATATAAGCTTGACGTGTAAAGGTTGAGGAAAAGACGGGAGATGCACTGGTGGATTTAGGAAATAATGCTGAAGATGGTTTCCCAACCATGGTGCTGATGTGTGACTGAATTTCATAGGTAGATAAATCACTTGGCTTGATTTTTCCTAAACCGGTAATTAAACCCTCTTGTTTTTTCAGATCAAGAATAATAAGATTATCATAGAAGACAAAATAGCATTCCGGAAGGGTAAAGAGATTTTGTGTGCTAGAAGCAATATGCTGGTGGGTTTTTCCCAGTTCATAGCTAAAGTAGCCGATTCCGCCACCAATAAAGGGGTAAGAAGTGGTGTTATCGATATGATGTTCAGTAATAAGACGGTTTAGATATGCAAACACATTCTTTTCAGCAAGGAGGGAAAAATCTGTGTTCGGATATATCTTCTCATAAAGTTGGCCCTTTACGACTTTAATCGTCAAAAAGGGGTTAAGACCAATTATTGAATAATGACTGTAGAGAGAATCTTTTTTTGAACTATCAAGAAAAATGCAGTCGTCGGGTAGATTCATCTGGCTATAGACTATATATGGATCAAGTTCGGTTTGAAAAGAACGCATGAAAAGGCTTTTCATAAGCCTGCCACCTCCTTGCACCAAGCGATATAATTGGCTAATAATGGATGTCCGTGTTCGGTAAGAACAGCCTCCGGATGAAACTGGACGCCTTCAACCAGATGCGTGATGTGGCGAATACCCATAATGACATGATCTTCACTCTGAGCGGTTACGATGAATTCTGAGGGTAATGTGGCCGGGTCAATAATAAGGGAGTGATACCTTGTAACCTTATATTTAGTCGGAAGATTTTGAAAAACACCTCGATTAGTGTGACTAATGGAGGTGACTTGACCATGCATAGGACGCTGGCCTTTTATGATGGAGGCACCATATGCATGGGCTATAGTTTGATGTCCGAGACAAACACCCAAGATAGGAATTTTATCTGCGAATTCTCGAATGATATCATGAGAAATACCTGTTTGGGTTGGGTCCATGGGACCGGGAGATAAAATGATTCCGATGGGTTGAAGTTGATAAATAAAGTCTATCGTAATTTCGTCATTACGATAGACTTGAATGGTTTCCTTGAGTTCTTCCATATAGCGGACAAGATTGTAAACAAATGAGTCATAATTATCAATCATTAAAAACATAAGACACTCCTAAACCATAATTAGCTTTGATAAATCGACATGAGCTTTAAATATAGAGATTCATCTGTGTTAAAACGCCCCTTGAAAGTGGTTGTAATTGTTTTGGCGCTGGCTTTTTTAATGCCTCTTGCGGTCATACAACTATGCTCACCTTTGATAATAACGGCAACATCCGGGGAAGCAGTGATTTTTTGCATGATTTGTGCAATATCCGTACCGATTCGTTCCTGAAGCTGAAGTCGCCGGCTAACAATATCCACAATGCGAGCGATTTTGCTTAATCCGATGACTTTATCTTTTGGCATATAGGCAACGGTTGCTTTCATGTTGTACATAAGCGCGAGATGATGTTCACAATGGGAAAATAGTTCAATATCTTTCATAACGACCATATCTTTGCTCATGGCTTCAAAATCAAGATCTTCATCAAACGTTTTATTTAGAAGGGTTACAATGTCGTCATTTGTATAATTCATGCCGTCAAAAACTTCGGCATACATATTTGCAACGCGTTTTGGAGTATCGAGCAATCCTTCTCGGTCTGGATTATCACCGAGAGCAATCAAAATACCGCGCACATGCTCCTCAATAGCTTTTTTATCGATCATCTTATTCACCTTTTTCTGTATGTGAGGGATTTAGTTTTTTGTATTACAGTTGCTTTGCTTCATTATAATTTGTATTATAAGGTTCGTCAATAGAAGGAAGGCTTGTTTTTTATAAGGAATAAACATATAATAATAAGAAAGATGAAGGAGGTAGGCATATGGAAGCTATTGATATATCAACACCGGCAATTGTTTTTCCGGCCTTGTCTGTACTTATGTTGGCCTATACAAACCGATTTATAGCTATATCTAAGCGAGTGAGATCCTTACATGAAGAGTATTTAAGCGAATCCAGTCAAGTGATTTATCGGCAGATCAGTGTTATGCATAAACGCTTAACGTATATTCGTAATATGCAAATTCTAGCGATTTTTGGTTTTCTAATTAATGTGATTAGTATATTTCTCATTTTGCTGAATATTGAGGTGATTGCAACATATATGTTTGCAACAAGTTTGATTTTTATAGCAGCATCCCTAGGTGTAGCGATGTTGGAAATATATCATTCGGTAAATGCACTATCATTACAGTTAGATGAAGATGAAAATCAATGGAAAATTTTAAATAAGAAAGTATAAATGAAAGTGGCTATGCCACTTTTTTTAATTTACATTTAATAAAGTTTTAATTGAATTCATCGAGTTGCGGTGGTAAACTAAGGTAACGATGAATAATGAACGGAGGTTTACTATTGTATGCAAGTCTTGAAAGATGAAGTTCGAGATAGCATTAAACAAGCAGCTATGAAGTGCTTTTTGGAATCGGGATATGTGAAAACGTCCATGCGCGAAATTAGCCGTGAAGCGAAACTATCAACAGGTAACTTATATCGGTATTATCCAAATAAAGAGAGCTTGTTTAATGAACTGGTTCGACCGGTGGTCGAATTGTTTGAAAAGAAAAAGAAACCCATGAAAGACTTTGATTTTCCTTTTTTAGATATTAATGTGTTATTGAATAAAGAAATCATGGACATGTTAATCAATGCACATGTGATTTATCGAGAAGAATTATTTTTGTTTTTTTTACGGAGTCAAGGGACAAGGTATGAAAATGTAAAAGATGATTTCATTGACCACCTATATAAACAAGGGGAGATTTTACTCGAGAAAGAATTTGGCGATTTAGGTGATCTTATTGATCAGAAAATCTATTTAAAGGCAACATCAGCAGCTTTAGTGGAGAGTATACTGGTCATTTTAGAAGAATCCGGCGATGACTATACATTTATGAAAAATATGCTGCAGTTATTGGAATTAAACATTAAAAGTATTATACGTACACTACGCGATATGCGTGATAATAATGAAACATTTAGGAGGATTAGCGATGAAGAAATTAGTAACTATATTGATTGTATTGGGCATCATTAGTGCCATAGTGATTCCAAGAATCATACCCAAGGATGAAGAAAATAGTGATGAGGCATTAGTTAAAAAGGTGACGGTTGAAGGTGAGGCTGCAAGGGTTGAAACGGTTGAAACTTATATAGAGCTTATCGGAAGTACCTATGCAAAATCCAGTGTACCTGTAATGGCTCCGGTCCCCGCGGATGTCGATAATATACATATTGCGGTAGGAGATTACGTAGAAGAAGGGCAAGTCTTGTTTAGTCTTGATCCAAGTGATGTTGAGAATCAAGTAACACAAGCACAGTTATCTGTCAATCAAGCCCAAGCATCAGCTAATCAGGCCGGTGTAGGCATTAGCAGTGCACAAGGAAGTATTAAATCCGCGGAACTTGCATATGAACTTGCCAAAAGCAACTATGAGATGAGCCTGGAAAATTATGAGTTTTCTGTAGATAATTTAGAAAAAAATAAAGAATTATATGATCAAGGTATTATTTCAGAAGTTGAATATGAGCAAATACGCTTACAAGCCTCTCCGGAGTCACTAACCATTTTGAAAAAACAATTAGAACAAGCGGAGCAAGCATTAAATCAGGCTCGACTAGGTGCTAATCAAGCGAGTGCCTCTTATGCACAAGCTTCTGTCGGAATCGATATGGCCAGAGAAGGTTATGAGGTAGCTCTAGAAACATTAAATGACCTTGAAGTGACAGCACCAATTTCCGGATATGTGACAGCATTAAATCTAACCGAAAATGCTATGGCATCCAATCAACAAGCGGCAATTGTTATTGAAGATCTTGGACAAATCAAGGTAACAGCTTCAGTAACACCGGAGACAATTCGTAAAATTAATAAGGGTGACCAACTTCAAGTGATGATCGGTTCTTTTGAAGAACCCTTTATGGGTGAGGTGACAGCAGCCTCATTATCAGCCGATAGTGCCACGCGATTATATCCCATTGAGATTATCATCGATAATGCAGATGGGCGTATTCGACCGGGAATGTTTGCGACCATTCAAGTGATTAATGAACA
>DDQW01000081.1 GCA_002342805.1 Clostridiales bacterium UBA2432
ATGGAGGAATTTATGCCTATTAACAAAAAAGAAAGTCTCATTTTTACATTTTTTATGTGTAGCTTTATGGTCTACGCCATGACAGTCTACAATATCTACCGTATTGACGGCTACCATGAGGGATTTTTTACCGATGTCTGGTTAGGGTTTCCCTTGGCCTTTGCTGTTGCCTTTATTGCTGATTGGTTTATTGTAAGCCCTATCGCCAAAGGTTTTGCTTTCCGTTTTATAAAGGATGAGGATCCTATTCCAAAAAAAGTTTTATTTATCTCAGGCTCTATGGTATGTGGTATGGTTCTTGTTATGTCCCTCTTTGGTGCGATACACGGTGTCGGTCTCACCTCACAAACCTTTCTTATATGGCTTGTGAATATTCCTTTTAACCTAATCGTTGCCCTTCCTCTTCAGATAATTTTCGCCGGCCCCATTGTCCGTCTTATCTTTAGATATCTTTTTCCTATAGGCACGATTACACATATGGTCGGAACAGACAGCTAATTTTAAATTGTATAAAATCCCCAACTTCCACTTCATAAGAGGAACTTGGGGACTTTTTATGAACAATGATTCTTTGGCACGCTGTAATTAACTCAAAAATAGTTTTACTACAAACCATCACCATAAATTTGATTAATCCTAGCATACGGTTTGCAGTGAAATCAGTATTCATGTATTTATATGCAACTTCCTTGCAAAACTCTTCTGGAAAACCTTTATTTTTGAGTACCTGATATACTTCTCTACTTTTCTCTGATGCCATCAATTCCCTTCTAACTTTCTATCTAATTATTCTTTACTGCCCCTTGCTTAATTTAATCCTTTTTCATCGATAAGCCTTAATATGTATAGGAAAATCCTAGTAACAAATCTACCAGCTTCATCTGGTCTTCAATACGTTCATCTGGAAATTCCTTGTATTCATAACCTTCATATCCCATATAAGCCAAATCATCACCAAAGATCTCAAATCTAGGATATTCAGACACAGCATTCGAAATATGATACACCAAATTCACTGTTTCTCTATATAATTTATCCTTCTTTATTTTATGCATTTTAAACGCTTGTTGATTAGCAAGAAGTTCAATCGGCTGAGCTATAATACTTCTATAATCATTTCCACCTTCATTTAAAGTTTTGAAATTCTTATAATTTAATGTAAAAAATCTATACATCCAAAAACTCCTTTGCAAACTTTGCATAATTAATTATAAACTTATCTGGATAGGTTATACTTAACTGGACAGATTCTCTATAGTATGGATTCATAGGAGCTTCTGAATTATTTTGGGTACATTCGCAGAGCGAAGTGATAACGTAGCGAAGCTTGCTTGATTTTGCATATTTTTTAAACTCTTATATTCCGATATAGGAATGAAGTAGGCCTTGGTGACTTTATTTAGTAAATCCATATGCAATCGGTTTATCTTTACTGTCAACTATGATAATAAAACCGAAAGAATCTACCCAATCTTCATGCAAGTAATATCCATTCTCGCCTTCCATAAAATCAAAGGTCTGGTATGTGTAAATTTCTCTATCTCTTTGATAAATATAATTTGCATAATATTGTGTGATTATTGAATTTGCATCATCTAATTTATTTTTTTGAATGGGTATGGCCCTTGCATTGCTTAATTTGATTGGTAAATCAAATAAATATGCAAAATCACCTTTATCATTATAAACTTCACGAACTATTTGCTTGCTATCTTTTTCAATAAAATATGTAGCTTCAAGTTGAGAAATAATAGCTTCAACAATGTTATTAAACTCATCTTCGTTTTTCTCGTTAACCTCTTGCTTATATGGTACAAATGTAAATGTTACGGTTGTTTCTGTAACTGTGCTGGTATCTGTAATTGCAAAGCCTATATCATTTCCTTTATCATCTTTAAAAAGTAGAGCTTCATGGGTATACTCATTTCCGTATTCCCCTTCTTTCCAAAGTAATTGAACATTATATGGGCTCTCACTTATCTTCGAAAAAGAACTCGCACTTAAAGAATCTGTTGAATAAAATTTGTTGTGATATTTATCAATATCTACTTTTTCATCAATAAGACCAGCATATCCCGTTCTATTTACCCTTGATATATAATCAAATAATTCTTCCGGTACTATTTCTTGAATATTAACGTCTAACTGTGCATAGCCTTCGCTTTTGTTTTTTATAGGTACTTCATATTTGTAAACATTTCCAATGTGTTTTTTAAGAGCCTCTTCTATACTTAATTTAGTTTCAGGAATCAATTCATGTTTTTCTGCAATGTTTTTATCAATCGCAGCTTTGTTTATCAAATATTCAATTAATGTCTCTTCTACTCCATTCATTTTCACTTCTAATGCATTATAGGAAAGGTTTATCATTTCACCCCTCAAGAAATCTCTTGATTTTAATTGTGAATTTTCTTCATTGCTTACTATACCTTTTTCAACCAAGGTATCCAAAGCCGTATTCCAAGAAAATTCACCAATAGAATCGTCATAGCCTAATGATCTCAAAACAAATGTTGCATAAGACTTGGCGTCTGTTAAATTATTGGAACCAAATAAATTATCACCTATACCTTTTGTTAAAGCATTTTCATACATATAACCAATATATTGGTTAGCCCACTCCGGCACATCTGTAAAAGGATGTTCATAAGTGTTGTTTAGCACTTCGTTTTCTTTTCCAATCAATCTTATAAGCATAACTGCAGATTCAACTCTCGTTGGCGCACGATCTAACTCAAATCCTTCATTGCTTCCCTTAAATAATCCTAATTCCTGCAAAATTTTAGCTTCAGTCAGATACTCTGTTCCTTCATTTGCATATATTCCTATGCTCTGAAGTAAAATCATTGATATTACGGTGTAAAGTATTACAAATTTTTTCATAAGTTTTTCTCCTCGTATATTATAAAATCCGATATGTTCGTCCCTTCATTTTTTTCATGATCGGAAGCGATTAATTGAATCTCTAATCTTCTAATAAGAAGTCGATAATATTTTTATGAACAATGCCGTTTCTTGAGCGATTCACTTTATCCATTGAAATAACGATTTTAGGAAAATTATCTTCAATTGCCTCAAGTACAGAAAATTCTCTTTCAATCGTTGATTCTTCAGCTAAAAGGTAGGTGACTTGGATATATTTTGTACTTTCTCCATCAAGGGCAATAAAGTCAACTTCTCTATCATCAAATTTGCCCACATATATTTCATACCCTCTTCTCCTTAGTTCCAAATAAACGATGTTTTCCAGCGCCTGTCCAATATCCTTTTCGTTATCAAAATAGAGATGTCTAATGCCTAAGTCATTGATAAAGTATTTTTCATTGGTTTTCATAAGTTCTTTACCTTTGATATTATATCGCGGCACACCATGAACAAGGTATGTGCTCTTTGCCGCTTCAATATAGTTATAAATGGTCTCTTTTGAAAGTTTTCGTCCTTCACTTTTAAGATAATTCGTAATCGTCACTGCCGAAAATATCTGACCAATATTATTGATAAGGTATGACATAAATCGCTGTAGTAAGTCAACATCTCTTACATTATAACGTTTAACGATATCTCTTAACAATATAGACTGATACATATCCATAAGATAATTTTTAGCAGTTCGATCTTCTTCAAACTGGAATTTTCCAGGCATACCACCTGTGCGTATGTAATCTATAAAAACATCCTCACTTTTTGAAAACCCTTCACTGACTTCTTTATAGGATAAAGGCAGTACTTCTATGGTGTAAAAGCGACCTGTTAAATAGCTTGCAAGCTCGCCTGATAAAAGTTTTGAATTTGAACCCGTGATAAATACTTCAGTATCCCCTTTTGAATTTAATGAATTCACAACTTTTTCAAAACCCTCAACTTCTTGAACTTCATCAAGAAAAATATAGCTTTTTTTCCCTTTAAGCTTCTTTGATTCAATATATTCATATAAGGCTTTGTACTCTTTAAGCGGTTCAAACTCTAACCACTCAAAATTTAGGCTTATAATCTGATCTTTTTTAATACCTTGCTTAAGGAGTTCCTCTTGTATCTGTAATAGCAGTGTAGATTTTCCAACACGACGCATACCAAGTAATACTTTGATTACTTGTTTCCCCATTACTTTTCTAATTTCTTCTATGTATTTTTCTCGTTTGACCATCATGATTATCACCTCAACTTAAAAATACCACACAAAAGTCTTTTATACAAGACCTTTGTGTGGTATTTTATGTTTTTGTCTTTCGTAAAAGACTAATCACTCACACAATAGTCGATATAAAATAATCCGCCTCACGAATAATACTTGAACAAGGGTTTCTCGAGTCGATAACTTCAACTTTCCCAAACTCATATTTTATCATAACACTGGAGCCATCATTTCGATAGATCGTCATATTTGCCGCAGGTCGTTCAAAAATTTCTATTGGATTTTGCATATTTTTTAAGCGCTTATACTCTGGGATCCATTCATGTTAATCCAACGGTCTATGTAGTGAACCATTTCAGTCATTTTTTCAATAGCTTCAGAAATGTCATCTATCTTTTCAATTCGTTTCCCTTCCAAAACACCTAGAATAATTTTCTTATACTCATCCATAGATATTTGAACGGTCATTACATGTGGCCGATCATAGAATTGGCCGTTTCCATACGTGATTCGATATTGAAATTGAAATTCCATTATTTTAAACCTCTCTTTCCTTCTCAGTTACATCTGTACGCTCTCCAAGCTTTCGATAATCTTTTGCTTTTCTCCGCTTGCGTTTGTTGCTAAGTGTAGTATTCTCAAACCGATTTTTTCCATGACAGAATTCTGTGGTATGGTTCTTGTTATGCCCCTCTTTGGTGCGATACACGGTGTCGGTCTTACCTCACAAACCTTTCTTATATAGATATCTTTTTCCTATGGGCACGATTACACATCTGGTCGGAACAGACAGCTAATTTTAAATTGCATAAAATCCCCAACTTCCACTTCATAAGAGGAACTTGGGGACTTTTTATGAACAATGATTCTTTGGCACGCTGCAATTAACTTAAAAATAGTTTTACTACAAACCATCACCATAAATCTGATTAATTCTAACATACGGTTTGCAGTGAAATCAGTATTCATATATTTATATGCAACTTCCTTGCAAAACTCTTCTGGAAAACCTTTATTCTTGAGTACCTGATATACTTCTCTACTTTTCTCTGATGCCATCAATTCCCTTCTCACTTTCTATCTAATTATTCTTTACTGCCCCTGCCTATTCATTATTATATTTGTAATTTTGAGCAAAATCAAATACTCTTCCCACGCTCTTTCAGAAAAAACAAATCTACTCATTTTCCATTGCCTCAAGTTCTTCCATTGTTTTCACGACAACATTCCCTTGCTTAATTTGCTCAATCGATTTATCAATGGACTTCAGATTGCTCTCAGAATAGAAAGGGTCGATAGACACTTCAAATGGAATTCTATGTTCGCGACTCATTTTTTTAGCAAAAATG
>DDQW01000015.1:0-94639 GCA_002342805.1 Clostridiales bacterium UBA2432
GGTACAACCTTGGTGTTTAACGCTTCACTAAGTTCTTCTAAGGTTATATCATCTAAAAACACATATTCATCTGATTTTAACATATTCTCAGGAATGTAGATGCATTCACCTAAATCTAATTGTTGACACTGTTTAATAATGTCTTGTCCGGTTACAAGTCCTGACACAGTTATTCGCGGACCGAAAAAATCATTTTCAATTCCGACGACCTGCGTCTTTGTTCTTATTTTTTCTAAGTTTTTGATTTGCTCACTAAAAAACTCCATCACCGGCTGAAACAATTTTCCGGTGATTATAGTCACTTTTGAATAAAGGTTATTCTGCTTGTCATCAAATGAAAAATTGTGTAGCGCTTCTTGAAACTCATTTTTCATTAATCGCGTCATACCAACTCCGTTTTCATACTGCAAATAACCATCATATGTCGCCTCACTTGGAACATCCTGGCCAGCTAAAAAGTAAAATTCGTCCCCGGCATGAATAAAATGATTGTCAGATTTTTGAAAAAACTCGACTTGGTATTTTGAAACAAGATCAATGATCTGCCTTGCATCTTCTGAACTAAAGGGATCAAGCTTGTCTAAATGGGCTCGATACTTTGTAAGTCCCACCGGAACAATCGATACACTCTGAAGATAAGGCGCATATTTATACATTTCCCGTATAGAATAATCCAGCGCCTCTTGATCATTGATTCCTTTACATAAAACAATTTGTCCATTCATTGTTATACCGGCGTCATATAATTGATCCATATATTGAATCAAATTACCGGCAAAACGATTATGTAGCATTTCTTTACGTAAGTCCATGTCCATAGTATGAATGGAAATATTAATCGGTGATAATTTATAATCAAGGATGCGTTGAAAGTCTTTATCCTTCATATTTGTCATTGTAATATAATTCCCCTGCAAAAAGGATAATCGTGCATCATCGTCTTTAAAGTACATGGTTTCTCGCATTCCCGGAGGAAGCTGATCAATGAAACAAAATACACACTTATTATGACAGGACTTGTATTCATCCATTAATCCGGATTCAAATTCGATACCTAAGCTATCATAGGGTTCTTTTTCAACGAATAATTCCCATTCTTCATTTGTTGACGGTCGATATATAAGGAGTTCAATCTCCTCGTCATTTTCGATATAACGATAATCAAGAACATCTTCAATGTCTTGACCGTTTATAGATATTAGTTCATCTCCAGGCATTAATTCCAGTTCTTCTGCAATGCTATTTTCCTCTATGGATTTAATAATATGTTTGCTCATAATTCACCTCTTATCTTAGAGCGAATATTGCCACTTGACTTCCTCTTGAGGTTCCCATGCGTCGATGTGAATAAAACAAATCCTCATGACATGACGTACATAATGAACTCACTTCAATATTCGATGATTTGACACCTGCTTGTTCAAACATGCATTGATTTGCCATTTTTAAGTCCAACATATATTTTTTGGAATCGTCATGGGATGGGAACACAATCTTTCCTATTATATCATCATTAAAGGATAAATCAAACTCTTTTTTCACATCATCAGATACTTGGTAACAACATTTTCCAATGGCCGGTCCAATTCCAATTAAAACGTCCTTTGCTTGTGTCTTATATTTTCTTTGCATGGCCTCAAGAGTCTTTAATCCAATTTTTTTAACGGTTCCTCTCCAACCACTGTGGCTAAGAGCAATCGCCTTGTGAATCGGATCATAGAAAAACAAAGGAACACAGTCTGCATAAAATGTGGTTAATCCAATCCCCGGCTTATTTGTCATCATACCATCAATGTTTTTTATGGTGCTTTCACGACAAATCCCCATTCCTAAATGCTCTTCATTTATTTCCATGACTGCATCCTTATGTACTTGATCCGATAAGACCAGTTGTTCAATTGATAGTCCTAATGTTGTGGTCACCCGTTGATAATTTTCAATAACATTCTCATATGCATCTCCACGATTAAAGCCCATGTTTAAGGAGGCAAAAGCATCTTTGCTTACACCACCTAATCGTGTTGTATAACAATGTGTAATTTCTTTGATGTTTTTTAAACGGTCAAATTGAAACAAGTTATCCATGATAGTTAAATGCTCCTTTATGATATTCTAATTGATTACCGGTCCACAAAGCAACATCAAATCGGACCGGTCGGTCAATCCAACGAACTTCTTTTGTATACCATACCGCCGATTGGGTGATTTTTCGTTGTTTTCGATAATCAATGGCATATGAAGGATGTCCGTAGGCCATTGATGACCTGTATTTCACTTCTATAAACACAAGGCTATCTTGATCTTTGGCGATAATATCAAGCTCTCCGCATTTACATGAATAATTTTTTGTTACAAGTTCCATGCCTTGTTCTTGAATATAGACACATGTTTTTTCTTCATATAGAGTACCTTTTGACCGATTATTCATCTTACACCATTTTATCCCTTAATTGATCTAAGTCAGATACAAAGATCATGATTTCCGCGACAATCTGATAAAGTTCCTCCGGAATTTGATCCCCTAAATCTAGACGACTTAATTCCTCAGCGAGTTTCTCATCCTTATAGACTGGGACATCTGCTTTTGAGGCCTTCTCGAGGATGTTTTCTGCGACAATTCCTTTTCCTGTAGCGACAACATTGGGGGCTTGATCGCCCGGATTGTAACTTATCGCTGTTGCTTTTTTTCGTTTATCCATTTTATCACGCCCTAACATCAAATGTAAATCGCTTGGGTTCTGTTTTTGCGTTTTGTCCATTGAAAAATGCATTTATACCGCTTAAATCTTCATCTTGCAATCGCACCCCTAGGCCAAGTACATTGAAGGATTTATTTATTAATTGTTTATGTAATGTTAATGTATTCTCCTGTAATAGTCGTTCAGAATCCTGACCATCAACATAAAATGTAACTTCAACATTTTTTGCGTGTTTTGCTATATATACATCCATGTGGCCTAGATTCCTAAAATCAAGACGTAACAAAGCGGTTATACGTTCATCATTATTTTTTTTATGACTTTTCTTATTCATAATATATAATTGACTATTTACAAATTGTTGGTTCATCATAATAGGGAGATGTACAAATTGAAAGTTTTGCTGTAATTGATTCATCACTTCTATCCCTGTTTTCAATTGTTGTATTTCCTTGAGAACCTTTTCTCCGGATTGAGAACTTTCATTTTGCATGTTCGAGCCAAGAACATCAACAAAACGTTCATATATTTTATTAAAGTGTTTCGATATATTTTCATAGCGTTCTAAGTCGCCACGACTAAGCAACATCGATTGATTTAATACAGTTTCTGTTAAGCGTTCAGCTAAAGCCTCTTTTATATAGGTTTTCATGTCTTCAGTGATCGGCAACTTCTCAAAAAAGGTATTCAAGTCACTGATTGTTTTCATTGCATTAAAACTCGGCATTTTTTCCAAAACAGCCGCTTTGACTGCTTCCGGCAATTGGGGAAGAACAGTTTCTCTGAGCGTCGTTTCAATTTGCTCTAGCTGTTGAGGAGCTAATTCCAAGCCTTGACTTAGTGGACGTGAGTCGGTTTGAACCAAAGAAATAGCCGCTTTTATTAGAATCGAAGCTGGCTGATCCGCTGGCACCAACTTATCTAAGACCATCTGCACGTCCGGTTCTTTGATTAATGTTGAAGCCATTCGACTAAACGACGTTAAATCTTTCGAAATATTTTGCTCATCATTCAGTAGTTGATCGACATAAGATATAGATTCATCGGAAACAATTAAACTATTTTTTACCAGAAAAATAAGTGTGTCTATTTTTGCTTCCGGAAAACGCTTTGTATACATATGGAGCTGTTGCACCGTCTCTTTGTTCACCGGCATATTCTTATCCATTAAATGTTTAATGAGCTCTATATTTTTGGGCGTTTCTTCAAGTTTAGCATTAATTAATATATCTGAAATATTTTGAAGCGTTGAACTTCCGTCAATAACCGGTTTCAGTGTCAATTGCTCTGTTGTGGAATCCTTAATTTCGAAAGTCAATCGGTCACCAATTTTAAAAGGAAAATCTTCTAGCATCTTTGCTGTCATTTGTTGTCCGTTCAAGAGGCGAATGGTTACTTTGTTTTGTAATATATCGAGTATTTCACCTTCCAGCAATTGCCCCTTTTCAGGCAAGACATATCGATCCACACCTTTTATTCCTTGTGAACGTTGATTGTCGCTTACTGATTTGTTTGATCGATTTAATATATTTGAGATATCAATTCGCATGATATCACTCCTTATTGATAAAATTTTTGATAAATGTTCGCCGATGAATCGGACAAGGCCCTATTTGTTTAATAGTCTTAATATGTTCCGCTGATCCATAACCTTTATTACGTTTAAATCCATACTCAGGATAAAGCTCATCATATGCAAGCATCAATCGGTCCCTAGTGACCTTAGCCAAAATACTGGCAGCTGCAATCGACAAACTTTTTGAATCTCCTTTGATAATTTTTGTTTGTTTTATAGCAACATCCGGAATAATCACTGCATCATTTAACAAGTGGTCCGGCTCAAGGTTACATTGGCTTATGGCATGGCGCATGGCTTTATATGTTGCCTGCAAGATATTTATTTCATCAATTTCACATTCTGAAACAACACCAATCCCATAGGCATGGGCTCGAGATATAATCTCATCATACAAATATTCTCGTTTTTGTGCAGAGAGTTTTTTTGAATCATCTATATATAGTATCGGATCTTTTGGATTTAATATAACAACTGCTGCCACAACAGGACCTGCCAAAGGACCTCTTCCGGCTTCATCAATACCACCGATAATACTTTCTTTTGGCAACTGGCGCTCATACATGAGCATCTTTTCTACCCTTAATTGTTCGTTTTCGTAGGCTTCTTTTTCCTTAGCAGCTCTTCGCACAAGATTTTGGACCCCTTTGCGAGTATCTTCCTTATACAGGTCGATAAAATCTTCTATTTTTTCGACAGGTGTCTCTAATAAAACTTTTTTGATTGTAGATATTGGTTTTTGTTCCAAAACGTCTCCTTTATTTAACACGATAATATGATCCTAAAACAACGACATTAAATTCATTCATAACTTGAAGCACGGCTTCCCGCACTTTTTTATTCCGTTGATAACACCCTTCAACATCAATAAAAAAATTATAGTTTCCCAGCCCTTTTTTTGTCGGACGTGAAATAATGGATACTAAGTTAATCTTTTCTTTTGCAAAAACGTTCAAAATATCAACCAAAAGTCCAGGTCGATCTTGATCATCATGAATAACTAAGAGGGTTTTCCAGTCTTCAAAAGCACTAACCTCATCATTGAGTTCAGTTGATAATACAATAAATCGCGTTTCATTCTCAACCGAATCCGCAACATCATCCATTTCTAGTGGGAAAGATTGTTCCTGATGCAAAAAATGCATAGGTACGATGGCACCATCTGTTTTTTCGCCATCGATTAACATTTGATAGGATGCTGAATTGCTTTGGGTTGTAACAATTTGATCTTCTGTAAAATTTTCCAAGAAATCCAAACATTGATTATGGGTCTTAAACTGTGCATAGACACGTTCTACTTGGGACAAAGTATTTGTATTTGAAATAAAACCAAATCGAATGGGTAAAACAATTTCATGAATAATTTTTAACTTTGAATGGGTCAATAAATCAAGGATTATTTGTACAAAACCATCTAAAGTATTCTCAATCGGTATTACTCCATATGAACACTCTGTTCCAATAGCATCTAATGTTTTACGCATTGAGGAATAATAGTGTAAATGCCCTTCTAAGTTACGACGTTGCATATATTCTTTTGCTGCTTTTTCTGTATAAGTTCCGCTTGGCCCAAGCACTGCAATATTCATATTTGACCCACTTTCTTAAGTATTCTCTGCTAATATTATACATTGAATTCTTTAATCATACAACGTATAATAAACAGGAAGTTATCATCCTCATCGCTGAAAGGACGCCTTATGCAAATCATTACTAAAAAAATACATGAAACTGAATATGCCTATATATTAGAACTACCCTCATTTTATGAAGATTGTTGTTATATCGATATAGAAACGACCGGATTTGACCGCAACCGACATATGATTTATCTTGTCGGTCTCATATTTCAGACAAAGGACACTTTTTACTTGCAACAATATTTATGCGATAAAGAATCGGATGAATACGAACTCTTATATCGGATTAATCAACAATTATCTCAATACAAGTATCTTGTACATTTTAATGGACAAAGTTTTGACTTACCCTTTATTAAATCACGATTAGCACTCTATCAAATTAAAGAAGAGATTAGTGGATGCCAATCCATTGATTACTATCAAGCATTGAAGCCCTATAAAGGCTTTCTTCGAATAGAGAATCTAAAGTTGAAAACGGTCGAACAGTTACTCGGTTATAAACGCTTAGATCCATTTAGTGGCGGAGAACTAATTGAACTATATCATATGTATGTTCAAGGAAATGAAAAACTAAAACCAATATTACTCTTGCATAACGAAGAAGATATGATGGGACTTTATTATCTCAACGCGTTTTATCCTTTATTTACACTTTTTTATGAAAAAACAATGCCTATCAATTATCACAAGGAAACTGCACCTAATCATCTTGACTCCCTGGTTTTATCTGCCTCGATACCCCAAAGTAAACATTATTATACTTTCACCCATCAAACCCCTTATGGTCACGTTGAGATATTGCATGATCGATTAATATGCTCTCTTCCAGTATATACCGGAATACTAAAACATTTTTATTCTAATTATAAAGATTATTATTATTTACCGGTTGAAGATTATGCAATACACAAATCAGTAGCCGGTTATGTCCATCACGACTATAAGAAAAAAGCGACCAAGACAACAGCATATGTTAAAAAAAAGGACACCTATATTCGATGTCCTCTTAGTGAAAAAGAAATTAAGCGTTTGCAAACGCCCCATAAATCCATTAAACTCTTTCATGCTGATACGGATGAAACATTTACATATATCCAAATCGACGACTTCAAAACGATTGCATACCCTTTGTTTAGTGCTATTACGAAAGCTATTCTTTTTTAGCGAGAAATTTCCCCCGCTTTTTTGTAAAAAAAGGTATAGTCTGACAAAAAATTATAGCGGTGGGATTGAATGATTTGCTCTGTACTTCCCACAAAAAGAATACCGTCTTTTTTTAAAGACTGGTTAAACCGTGTATAGATTTTATCTTTGGCTTCTTCCGTAAAATAAATAAGAACATTACGACAAACGATTAAATCACAGTTTTTAGGATAACTATCTTTTAACAAATCATGCTGTTTAAATTCAATACACTTTTTTAGATTATCATTGATTTTATATGAACGACCAACTTGAGTAAAATACTGTTTTTTGAATTCTTCAGGAACGCCGGCAATCGCCTTTTCATTATAGAGTCCTACTTTTGCTTTTGATAATATTTGCTGGTCAATATCTGTCGCAATAATTTTAATATTACTCAAAGGCATAAATTTACTTAAGACCATAGCTAATGAATAAGGCTCATCTCCAGTCGAGCATGCAGCTGACCATATGGTAATATTTTTTCCAAAACGTTCAAATAAATATGGAAAAATATTTTTTTCCAAAACATCCCACTGTGCTTTATTTCTAAAAAATTCTGATACATTAATGGTCATATAGGTGATAAATTCTTCATATACATTTTTGTCCGTCTTTAATGCTGTAACATAATTATCATATCCCTGAAATCCATTTTTTCGAATTAAAGAATCTAATCGGCGTTTCATTTGTCGTTCTTTATAGGCATTTAAGTCAATTGTTGAAAGCTTAAAAACAGCTTCCTTAAATTGTTCATAGTCTTTTATCATTGCTCCGCTCCTAATTTTAAAAAATATGCCACTACCTTACGATAATGACATAATTTTTTATGTATTCTTTATGTATATTTAATTCGTTTTATTCTTCTGTCTCTAAATCTTGAGTAGCTTGGTCTTGAGTTACTTGATCTTCTTGAACTTCATCTTCTTTTTCAAGTTCTTTAACAGACAAGCTAATCTTTTTCTCGTCTAAGTTCAAGTCTGTAACTTTTGCCGTTACTTCATCACCAACAGATAAAACATCCGATGGTTTTTCAACATGCTTTACAGAAATTTGTGATACATGTAATAATGCATCAACGCCTGTTTCAAGCTCAATGAAAGCACCAAAATCTGTCATACGAGCAACACGACCGGTAATAATATTACCTACAGCGTATTTCTCTTCTGCGTCATTCCATGGATTTTCATCTTTGAACTTCATTGATAAAGAGATTTTCTTTTTATCTTTGTTAATGTCTAAGATGCGAACTTTCACATTGTCGCCTACTTTTACAACATCTTTAGGCGAACGAATACGTCCCCATGAGAGTTCTGAAATGTGTACTAGACCGTCAACACCGCCAACGTTTACAAAAGCACCGTAATCAGTGATGTTTTTAACAACACCATCTAATACGTCACCAACATTAATTGTTTCGAAAATTTCATCCATTTTAATATTTTTTTCTTTTTCAATTAAAATACGTCGGTTACCAATGATACGGTTTTTCTTAAGGTTAAACTCTGTAATAATGAATGATAATTCTTGGTTCTTGAATTGTTCAAGATCCGACACATACTCATCCGATACAAGTGATGCAGGGATAAATACACGGACTTCTTTAATAATAACTACTAATCCACCTTTTAATACTAAATTCACTTTTGCCGTAACGACTTCTTTCGAATTATATAATTCTTCTACATAATTCAATCCTTCTTCTGCTTTAAGACGTTTGTACGTTAATAGTACTTGGCCTTCTCCATCATTAACTCTTAATACCTTAACGCGGATTTTTTGACCTACTTCAACTTCATTACGTAGATCGACTGTTGGAAAATTCGAAAATTCACTCTTAGGAATGATACCATCAGATTTATAACCGATGTTAACATATATTTCATCAGCATTGACACCAATAATAGTACCTTCTACTATCTCTCCTCTATGAATTTGGATTATAGACGCTTCCAACATTTGTTCAAAATTTTGCATTTCTGACATTTGAAATGACCTCCTCGATTATGTTCTTCGGAGTTGAAGCTCCCGCTGTAATACCTATAATATCACTATCTTTGAAAACATTCAACTCTAATTCTTCTATAGTTTCAATGTAATAAGTATCTTTACATTGACTCTTACATATTTCATACAACTTTTGTGTATTTGAACTATTTTTGCCACCAATTACAATCATTTTTGTGACTTTTTTCGCAAGTTCTAAAGCTTCTGTTTGCCTCTCTACAGTGGCTTGGCAAACAGTCTCGTTAATAATAACACGAATAGATTTTTTTTGCAATTTTTTTAATATAAGTTTATATTTTTCAATATTAAAAGTCGTCTGAGCCACAACCGTATAGGTTATATTTGGGTTAAATTCCAAGGAATCTATTTCATCAGGTTCTTTTATAATCGTTACATCCCCTTTTGCCCAACCTGCAATTCCTTTTACTTCAGGGTGGTTTTCATCACCAATAATAAGAATTGAATGTCCTTCTAGACTTTCTTTTTCAACAATATTATGAATTTTTTTTACATATGGACACGTACTGTCTATAATCGTAAATCCTTTATTTTGTAATTTTGTAAGTTCCACTTCGGAAATTCCATGACTCCGTATAAGGATTTTACCCGGAGGATGTGCCTCTAATTCATCAAGAGAATTAATGATAATAATGCCCTGGTCTTTAAATCGATTCACGACTTGTGGATTATGAATGACCGGACCATATGAATATATAGGAATTTCTTGATTTGTATGGCTTTTAATCATAGTATCTAAACGATTGACAGCTCGATTGACTCCAAAACAAAATCCTGCTGTTTTAGCTAATATAATTTTCATAAATCACAGTCCTAACTTTTTGGCGCGTTCATATATGGATGTAACAACTTCATCAATAGACATCTCCGATGTATCTATAACTATTGCATCACTTGCCTGCTCTAAAGGAGCAAATTCGCGATGCATATCACGATAATCTCGCTCTTCAATCTCTTTTTGTATTGTTTCTAAATGAGGAGTTTGATTTTTTTCCCTGAGTTCATTAAAGCGACGCAAAGCACGTATTTTCACGCTCGCTGTCAAAAAAATCTTAAGTGGTGCATCAGGTAATACATGGGTACCTATATCTCTTCCATCCATAACAACTGATTTTATTTTCGCCAAATTTTGCTGTTCTTTGACTAAAAATAGTCTAACATATTTATTTGCAGAAATAATAGAGGCAATATGTCCTATTTCTTGGGTGCGAATGTTTGATGTTACGTTTTCATCACAGACAAATATTAGCTGCTGACCATTCTCATAATCAATACTTACATGTATTTGATCAAGGTAATTTTGAATATACTGTGATAGCTTCTCTTCATCATAAATATCGTCATTGATTTGATGATATATGTAATATCCTAAAGCGCGATACATTGCCCCTGTATCAACATATATAAAGTTTAATTTTTGAGCCAATGCTTTAGCTATTGTACTTTTTCCTGCACCTGCAGGTCCGTCAATTGCTATACTTAGGGGCTTTGCTATATCCGGTCGTAGTACTTTGGCTCCACCTAAATAGATATGTTGAATTTCTTTTTGTTCTTTTGTCCCATTTACATGAAACAAAACTCGAATACACTGTTTCAAACTATCTTCGACATACATTTCTTGACAACAAATCAAGGAACAATCTGTCAATCCCAAATCCCTTGCAGCTACAGCCGGATAGACTTTAGTCAAATCCTTGGTTGCTGTGAAAAATACTGAAATGATTTGAGAAGCCTCTAATTCATTTGCATTTATAATTTCTTGTAATAGTTCTTTTGTACTATCTAAAATTGCTTCTCTTGTATTCTCTTCCACCGTATTGGCACCACGAATGCTAATCATCATTATTTTTATCCTTTCACTCTAGTGTACTTATACCTGCTAATGCGCCTGTAGAGAATGCGATTTGCAGATTAAATCCTCCCGTTAATGCATCTAAATCTAAAACTTCACCGACAAAAAATAAGCCATTAATATGTTTAGACTGCATTGTGTGAGGATCTATATCGTTAACATCTACTCCGCCACGGGTAATAATGGCTTCATTAAACTTACGAAAAGCTTTTATATGAAGATCAAAATTCTTAATCTGATGCCCCAATGCAAGGCGCTCTTCTCGGGTGATTTGATCCACCGATTTCATTCCATCCAAACTAGATCGCTGCAAAATAAGCGGAATGAGTTTTTGTGGCAATAATCCTTTAAGAGCATTTTGAATTGCTTTTTTTTGAAATTGATCAAAATCTCTTAAGATGCGTTTGTCAAGCTTATCATAATCCAATCCCGGTTTGAGATCAATACGAATCTGGACATCTTTTAGTTTAACATTTCTTGGAATATAGCTACTTGCCGATAAAATTAAGGGCCCACTGACACCAAAATGTGTAAATAACATTTCACCTATGTCACTATAATATTCATTCTCTTTGTTATTTATACTCACTTTAACGTTTCGTAGTGACAATCCTTGTAATGCATAAATATCTTCCTCAATTGTCTCGATAGGGACTAATCCTTGAAGGGGAGGAATGATTTTATGGCCAAATGCTTTTGCAAATTGATAGCCGTCACCGGTGGATCCTGTCATACTATAGGACACTCCACCTGTAGCTACAATCACATACTTGCCTATGATATCTTCGTTTTTGCTTGTTCGAATTCCATGAATTTTGTTCTTATCGACAAGGACTTGTTTGACAGGTGTGTTTAACATAATTTCTACATTTCTTTTTAACAAAGCCTCTTCCAAAACTTTAATTACATCTGATGATTTATCGCTTTCGGGAAAAACTCGTTGCCCTCGTTCAACTTTTAGTCGTAATCCTTCTTCTTCTAGAAACGCCATGAGTAAGCTACTGTCAAAAGAATAAAAGGCACTATATAAAAATTTTGCATTGCATGTTTGTTGCTTTAAATGATATTCGACATCACTTGCATTCGTAACATTGCATCGACCTTTACCCGTTATATATAGTTTTTTTCCTAATTTTTCGTTTTTTTCGATAAGAAGTACCGGTTTCCCCGTATCAGCTGCTTTTATAGCAGCTATCATTCCGGCCGGTCCTCCACCTATGACAATTGTTTGATACATATGCTCTCCAAACTAATGTTGATCAAGTCTAAGACTATAATTCAAATTAATATCATCATCATTTTCATAAACTTGATACTCATTCCATATATTTTCTAATCGTTCTAAACTTTCTACTATTGTATCTTTCTTCCGCATTGATAAAGCAACAATAATTGCATTTATAAGACTCAAGGGTGCCACTAAGGAATCTACAAAAGAGACCATTTCGCTTCGCGCCACCAAACTGACGTCTGAAAATTGAACCATGGGTGAAATGGGACTATCAGTAATCGCAAGAACTTTTCCTTTTCTAGATTTCGCATATTCCATCGCTTTTAAGGTACGTTTTGAGTATCTCGGGAAGCTAATTCCTATCATAACATCTTCCTCAGAGATACGATGAATCTGTTCAAACATTTCACTAACACTATTGGTATGGATTAGCTTTACATTATCGAACATCAAATTAAAATAGAAACCTAAAAATCCCGCTAATGATGCGCTACTTCTCACACCGACAATATATATTGTTTTTGCTTCCATAATATAATCAATTGCTTTATTAAAATGATCATTATCTAATTCTTCTAAGGTAACTTTGATCTTTTCCATATCTGCATGCAGTACATGCTTTAATATTTGATCTTTATCAATACGATCAGATGTTACATTGACACGTTGAATAGACGTTAACTTGTTTTTCACAAGTTCTTCAAGTGCACGCTGCAATTTAGGGTATCCATCATATCCTAATTCATTGGCAAATCGGACAACAGTAGATTCACTTACTCCAACGATTGTTCCTAACTTAGCCGCCGTTAAAAAAACAGCCTTCTCATAATGGTTTGTAATATAATCAGCGAGTAATTTTTGTCCTTTACTTAATTGGTTATAATGTACTTTGATACGCTTAATTAAATCGTTTTGTTGTGACATGACATCCTCCTGCATAATGCACTATCTTCCTTCAATTATATGAAAAATGAATGTTTTTCATTTTTATCTTTCAATATTTTTATATTATAACGTACTAATTCTGAATTTACAAGGTATTATTTATTCGAAAATGAATATAGAAAATGAAGTCACGTCAAAAATAGCACCTCTAGGCATGAGATGCTATTTGTCAATTAAATACTTCGTCTTTATACAGGATATACTTTATGAGCAATACCTGCTTGTTTTGGATCAACCTTTGATTGTTGGGCTTCCCTGTATTCAAAAAATTCTTTTGCAACTTGTGGGAAAAGGGCATATGAGAGAACGTCTTCATCTTGCTGTGCCCAACGCATGGTTTCTTTTCTAAGTTGGTCTAATCCCGGTTCGAGCAAATCAGCCGGACGACATGTTATGGCTTCTTCATTCCCAATAATTTGCCTTTTGATTTCGTCGGATATGGGCATTGGCGTCCGTCCATACTCACCACGAACCAATGCTTTTGATTCTTTTGAAATCATTTTATAGCGTTGTCCACCTAAAACATTTAAAACAGCTTGGGTACCGACAATCTGACTTGAAGGTGTTACGAGTGGCGGATAGCCAAAGTCCGCTCGTACACGTGGAATCTCTTCAAGGACATCATAGAATTTATCACTTGCCCCTTGCTCACTCAATTGACTCACAAGATTTGACAACATGCCTCCCGGCACTTGGTAAAGCAAGGTTTTAATATTAACCGCTAATACTTTAGAATTTAACAGGCCACTCTCCAATGCTTCTTCCCGAATGGGTCGAAAATAATCAGCAATCTCAACTAATAATTTTTCGTTCAAGCCTGTATCATAAGGCGTTCCTTTAAACGTTTCCACCATAACTTCGGTTGCCGGTTGAGCCGTCCCCATTGAAAAAGGGCTGACTGCACAATCAATGATATCTGCTCCGGCTTCTACCGCTTTCAAATAAGTCATGCTTGCCAAACCTGAAGTATAGTGAGAATGCACTTGAATCTGTAAATCTGTTACTTCTTTCACCTTAGTCACAAGTTTGGTTGCCTCATAAGGAAGCAACAATCCTGCCATGTCCTTGATGCAAATAGAATCTGCACCCATATCTTCAATTTGTTTTGCTAGCTCACCGAAATAGTCGATAGTATGAAAATCTGACAAAGTATATGCAATCGCTACTTGTGCGTGTCCGCCTTCTCTTTTAGTTGCATCGAGTGCCGTTTTAATATTTCTCATATCATTTAGCGCGTCAAAAATACGAACAATATCTATACCGTTAGCTACGGCTTTTTGTACAAAATATTCCACCACATCATCCGGATGATGACGGTATCCTAGTAAATTTTGACCGCGTAGTAACATTTGCATTTTTGTGTTTTTAAAGCCTTGGCGTAGCAATCGTAATCGATGCCACGGATCTTCTTTTAAAAATCTCAAACATGAATCAAAGGTAGCTCCACCCCACATCTCAACTGAGTGATATCCAACTTGGTCTAACTTTTCAACAATGGGTAACATATCTTCAGTTCGCAGACGTGTCGCAATTAATGATTGGTGCGCATCTCTTAATATAGTATCTGTTATTTTAACAGGTTTTTGAATAATTTCTGACATATTGACCTCCTTTTTCTATTGATATTTCATCGAATATCCACTTATAAATACAAGGATAAAAAGACACCGGCAGCAACTGCTGAACCGATAACTCCTGCAACGTTTGGTCCCATCGCATGCATTAACAAGAAGTTAGATGGATTCTCTTTCTGTCCCACTTTTTGAACGACACGTGCCGCCATAGGTACAGCTGAAACACCGGCGGCTCCAATAAGCGGATTGAGTTTACCACCGGATAACTTACTCATAATTTTTCCTAATAGGACACCGGCGGCTGTTCCGAAAGCAAATGCTAAAAGTCCTAATATCAAAATAAATAGTGTCGCGGTATTTAAGAAATCTGCCGCTTTCGTTGTCGCACCTACGGTAATTCCTAAAAATATTGTAATTGTATACATTAATGGTCCGGATGCAACTTCAGCCAACTTTTCAGTAACACCAGACACCTTGATTAAGTTGCCAAACATTAACATTCCTATAAGAGCAGTTGTTGATGGTAATATCAAGATAACCAGCAAGGTAACAATGATTGGAAATAATATTTTTTCAAGTTGTGATACCGGTCGCAATTGTTGCATCTTAATCATTCGTTCCTCTTTTGATGTGAGGGCACGCATAATCGGAGGTTGTATAATAGGCACTAATGACATATATGAATATGCCGCCACTGCAATTGGAGCCAATAAATGGGGGGCCAACTTAATGGCTGTATATATGGCCGTCGGTCCATCTGCACCACCAATAATTGCAATGGATGCTGCTTCCCCATTAGTAAAACCAAAGGCGAGCGCTCCAAAAAAGGCTAGGAAAATACCAAATTGTGCCGCAGCACCTAATAAAAAACTTTTTGGATTCGCTAACAGCGGAGCAAAGTCGGTCATTACACCAACCCCCATAAAAATCAATGGAGGAAAGATGCCAAGTTTATTACCATAGTAAATGTAATATAATAGTCCTCCGGGAATCTCTTTTGCATGATCATAAAAGTTTGCACCGGTTTGCGATTCAAAGGCATAGGCAAAGCGTGCAGCTACTTGAGTTAAACTTCCTTGAAAATCTTGAGTGATTCCATTAAATGTCAATTGTGTCGTCGGTCCATCCATAATTCCTGAGATTGGCAGATTAACTAAAAACATACCAAAGGCAATGGGTATTAATAAAAGGGGTTCGAATTCTTTTTTGATTGCTAAATACAAAAGTATAAAAGCAATAATAATCATTAATAAGTTACCAAGACTTCCGGAAAAAATGTAGTTAAAATCAAAACCACGATCTAAGTTCATATTTTGAACAAACCAGTTTATTCCAGATGAATCTATAAACTTCCCAAAAGCCTCGGCGAGTCTTCCTAAAATGTTCATGAATAAATCCTCCCTATGCTTAATTTAGAGAAGCGATTAAATCTCCTGCTTCTACGGATTGTCCGGATGTCACATTAATACTTGCAATTGTTCCAGCGTTCGGAGCAACTACTTCATTTTCCATTTTCATCGCTTCTAAAACAGCAACAACATCCCCTTCATTGACTACGTCTCCAACGGAAACTTTTACAGAGACAATTTTTCCTTGCATAGGTGCTTCTAATAATGTGTCACCGCTCGTTCCTGCTGAAGCGGGAGCTGGTGAAGGCGCCGATGTTGGCGCTGAACTTGTCGATGGAGTGTTTGTAGACGTTACCTGACTCGTATTTCCTTGGGCTCCACTAGCTAGTTCTTCTACATCGACCTCATATGTGTTTCCATTAACTGTAACTTGAAATTTTCTCATGTTTGTTCCTCCTATCGACTATATTGATTCTTTTTTGGGATACGTCTAAAAGACTTCACCTGTAATTGATCGCTTGTTGTATTTAATGATGCTGCAATTGCGGCGGTTATAACAGCAACTAATTCTGTCTCATCTTTTTTTTCATCATTTTCGTGTTGTTTTGTTTCTACAACAGCCGTTATTTTTGACTGCTCATGGGGATGAACAATCTCACCACTTTTTATATACTTAAATAAGGTTATAATTAAAGATATAGCAATTAATATTACAAATACTGTTGCCATTCCACTAATTAAGGCAATGAGACCTTCTTGTAATCGTTCAGAAGTTGTTGTTGTCGTCAAAAAAAATACGCGATTTAATAACATATCTACCATCACCTTCCCTATATTGTGCTATGTTTTCTGTCTATACTTGGAACGCGCTTTGTATATAGCATTTCCAAAGCAACAATAACACGTTTACGTGTTGCAGCAGGCTCGATTACATCATCAATATAGCCACGACTTGCTGCTACATAAGGCGACGATTGTTTTTCTTTATATTCACTTTCTTTGTTTGATTTTTCTGCATTTGTGAGTGTTCCATCGGTAATTTCATCATTGTACATAATACGTACCGCACTGCTTGCCTCCATTACTCCGATTTCAGCTGTTGGCCATGCAAGAACAACATCAGCTCCTAAGTGCTTTGAATTAAAGCTTACATATGCTGAACCAAAGGCACGATAAGTAATAACATTGATTTTGGGTACCGATGCTTGTATAAATGCATGGGTCATCTTGGCAGCGACTCTAGCCAATCCTTGATTTTCATCTGAACTGTTTGCTGCATATCCAATAACATCACTTATGGTTACAATGGGTATATTAAATGCATCACAAAAAGTAACGAATTTCGTTATTTTCTTCATTGCCTGCACTGTCAATCGCCCATCCCCTTCATTGGTTTGATTCCCAATAAATCCAACTGTCATTCCATTCATTTTTCCAAAAGCGATAATTACTTCTGTACCATAATTTTGTTTTATTTCAAAGATATTATTTTGATCACATATAGACTGGAGCGTTGAGCGACTATTAAAACCTTGACTTGAAATCACCGAATTTAATTCAGGAGAAAGACGATTTAAATCATCATTAACATTTTCGAAAGGTGCTTCTTCAGCATTGTTGGCTGGTAATAATTCGACAAGATGGCGTATATCTTGAATTAATCCTTGTTCATCATCATATACACAATCAACTAATCCCGATATTTCCGAATTATATCTTGCGGTTCCGAAACTTTCGTTTTTCTTGGTATCGCTATAGGTATTGGGGCTATTGACAAATAAATGACCATTTTTATTAGACATAAATGTAAAATCGCTTAAACCCGCAACAAGAGCAGATCCGCCGCCACATGGACCTAGTATACCGGTGATTTGCGGAATCACTCCAGACGCTATCGATTGTTTTACATAGATTTGACCAACTGCATCTAATGCATCTGTTGATTCTTGTAATCTCAGTCCAGCGCTATCGACTAGACCAATAAGAGGCGCACCCATTTTGATCGCCAAATCATATAAAGTCACAATCTTCTTGGCATGCATCTCACCAACAGAGCCACCTAGCAAAGTTGAATCTTGGCTATATGCATAAGCCAAACGCCCTTCAATCGTACCATAGCCAGTTACGACTCCATCTGCAGGGACATCTTTAATATTTAAATTAAAATCCGTTGCTCTTTGTTGAATAAAAGCACCGATTTCTACAAAACTATTTTCATCAAATAACAACTCTATACGTTCGCGTGCGGATTTTTTTCCCATTGTATGCATCTGATCAATAGCTTCTTGACCACCTTGAAGTTCGATGCGATTTCGACGAGTATCTAAATCATTTAACTTCTCTTGGAAACTCATATTTACCCTCCATAGATTTATTTTAACAATACAACTATCATACGCTTCATTCTACATAAGAAATCAACAAAAATCAAGTGAACTATTAATGGTTTTGTTACATTAATGGCGCGAATACACGCAAAAAATCTTGCGCTAAATTCAATAAAATATTTCCTGTATAATCATCCTCCTTAACTAGTCTTGAAATTTCAAGCGTTTTTATAAAATCCTCATATATATCATGAATAGCTGAATTGTCAAAGAGTAATACACCGCATTCAAAATGTAGGTATAAGCTTCGAAAATCCAGATTCGTTGTTCCTACCGTTGCAACACAGTGATCGGAAACAAATGTTTTTCCATGATTAAAACCATTGGTGTATTCATAGATTTTGACTCCGGCTTTGATAAGCTCTCGATAATACGAACGTGTTGTTACATGCACAATCCGTTTATCATATTTATTGGGTGTAACAATCCGAACATCAACCCCGCTTTTGGCTGCTAAACATAAGGCGGATACCATACTGTCGTCAATAATTAAGTAGGGTGTATTAATATATACATAGTCTTTTGCATTATTAATAATCTGTAAATAAACATGTTCTCCCACATTTTCATCATCTAAAGGACTATCTGAATAGGGCTGAACCAGTCCATCATTTTGTACTTGACATTTTTCTGCTTTCCATGGGTAGAAGGCAGTATAGTTTTCTTCTGTATTGGAAGCCAGATACCACATTTCTAAGAAAATCAAGGTGAAACTCCAAGCTCCATGACCCTCCAATAAAATTGCCGCATCTTTCCAATGTCCATATTTTTCAATGTGGTTAATATATTCGTCGGCTAAATTCACACCACCGGTTATAGCAACTTTTCCATCGACAACACAAATTTTTCTGTGATCACGATTATTTTGTTTGGCAGAGAATAATGGATTGAATCGATTGAATGCAATACACTTTATTCCATACGCTTCTAATTGAGTTGGATAATCCTTGGGTAATAAAAAAAGACATCCGACATCATCATAGATTAATCGTACATCAATTCCTTGAGCCGCCTTTGCCTTAAGGATTTTCAAAATACTATCCCACATAATTCCTGATTCTATTATAAAATACTCTAAAAATATATAGTGTTCTGCTTTTTCTAACTCCAACAGCATAGCTTTAAACTTTTCTTCACCTGAAGAAAGGTATTGAGTACGCGTGTGTGTATATACGGGGAACCCCGCAAACTTTTGCAAATAATTCATCTGGGGCAAATATTTGCGTTGAAGGTGTGTTTCGCTTAAATATAAGTTCCCTGGAAGTAAGTATAAAGGTTCAGATATATACTTATAATGATTGATTCGCTTGTTGTATTTCATTTTCGACATTTGAAATTGAAAAAGCAAATAAAAAAGTCCGCCAAAAATGGGAAATAAAAGAATCTGAAAAACCCATGTTAGCTTATATGCACCTTTTGTGCGATTTGCTATAATGCGAACAGCAACAATAACACTAATCGCCGTCATCAATCCATTAAATATCCATGAATTCTCACTTCTGTATAATAAGAGAACAACCATAACTGCTATTTGAATAAGTAGTAAAAAAGCAACAACAATTCGACGTCTAAGTAAAAAACCAAACCATTTCTTATACATACCAATCACCTCGTAATTTGTAAATTAGATACTGTTTTGGAGCTCTTTCACTACGATTCACATAGCTGATTTTCAGAATTTCAAAATATTTCGAAGATAAACCGCTTAATAAATGTTCAATAGCAAGGTCTTCTATTTGCCCTTCCGCATGTCCGGGATAAGTAACTAAAGATACGATTCCTTTTTCTTTAACAAGACAAAGACTTTTTTTAACTGCCTCAAGGGATACATGAGAATGGCTTGTAATCGTCTTATCTCCCCCAGGCAAATATCCAAAATTAAACAAAATACACGATATCTTTTGTTCTTTGGCCAACTGTTCGATTGGGATAAGATCAATATTCTCATGGGAATGATTCAACAAATAAATACCTTCTTCAGATGGCATCTTCTTGAATTGATCATCTTTTTGAATCAAGAAAAGCTTGTCATATTGGTTTTCAATCAGCTGATTGCGTGTAGCTTCAATTGCTTGCTTTTGAATATCAAAACTAAATACAAGCCCGTGATTACCGACGCTTTTAGCTAGAAAAAGTGTATCATTCCCATTCCCCATTGTTGCATCAAGAACCACATCACCCGATTGGATATAGGGTTGAATAAGTTGATGCACACGTTCAGTGATGCGTATTTCAAACATGCGGTCTCCTTATATTCCGGCTAGTTTTTTCACATATACAATCTCATCCGGAGTGAGTTTTCTGGATTTTCCGAGTCGTAAGCCTTTAAGCGTTAATTCTCCAATGGCAATTCTTTTTAAAGTAACGACTTCACATCCTATATATTCGAACATGTTTCGAACTTGTCTATTTTTACCTTCACTAATAGTGACTTCATAGGTTCCTGTATTTTCTTCTTCATCAAATCGTCGCAGGCGAATTTCACAAGGAGCAATCGAATATACTCCGATATCTCCACCTTTTCGTAGCTCACTCAGTTTTTCCTTTGAAGGAATTGGCTTTACTTTAATGACATATTTTTTAGTCACTTCATGTTTTGGATGTGTCAATCGATAGGTTAAGTCTCCATCATTTGTCAGCAAAAGTATTCCGGATGTATTTTGATCTAACCGTCCTACAGGATATAGTCTTTCTTCATCCGGCACGAGTTCCATAATCGTTTTTCGATTTTTTTCATCATTAACTGTACTTACGTAACCGCGAGGTTTATTAAGCATATAGTATAATTTATCCTCATTAATAAAGACTCTTTTTCCCTGTACATGAATTGTGTCGCGTTTTTCATCGATTTTCATACCCATCTCTTTTACGACATGTCCATTAACCTTTACTTTTCCTGCTTCAATTAGCTTCTCGCTTTGTCGCCTAGAAGCAACTCCTGCCATTGCCATAAATTTTTGTAATCGCATCATTTTTCATCACCTATATCGTTTGTTAAACGTATTTCATCTTTCTGATCATCAAATTGATCGTGAAAACTCATTTGTAACTCTTGTTCAACTTCACCACGTATTTTATTTAACTGTTGTTCGTCTAAGTCTGGTAATTCATCAACTGACGTTAATCCAAAGCCTCTCAAAAACGCTTCCGTGGTCCCTAATAAAATAGGTCTGCCCGGGCTATCTAAACGTCCTTTTTCTTCAATTAATCCGTATTCAATTAATTTATTCACTGCATGATCTGTTTTTACACCTCGAATTTTTTCAATATGCATCTTCGTCAAGGGCTGCTTATATGCAATGATTGACAGTGTTTCAATTAATACATCCGTTAATTGGTGATTAATCACTTTGTTTGTCGCTTTTTTAATAAATTCATAATATTCTTTTTTTGTACATAACTGGTAAGCACCTTCAAGCTCAATCAATCGAATACCACGATGCTTTTCTTGATATGCATCCATCATTTGATGAAGGATTTTTTTTGTTGTCTCTTGATCAAGATCAATAACTTCCGCCAATTTATCTATAGCTACTGCTTCACCCATGGTAAATAAAACAGCTTCAATTATCGCTTCATATTCAAAAATTTCCATAAGGACCTCTTCTAAATAAATTCTATATCTATTTCATGAAAAACATTGACTTGAATCACTCTGATTTTACTGACTTTCATAAGTTCCAAAATTGCCAAAAACGTCGCAATCATTTCTGATTTTGTTATCTGTTGATTTAATAATTCTCGAAAATTAAGTTTTGATACGGTCTTCTTCTTCCGAAGGATTTCTTCCATTTTATCATGAACCGTAAATGTCTCACGCTTAATTGTTCCAAACTTGCTTCGAATCGGGTCAATCTTATCTTTGTTTTTCTTAATGACCTCATTAAATATCTTATACATAAGGGAAAAATCCATACCTTTAAGCAATTCATTAGGGTCCGCTTTGGGAACATAATTGCGAACTTCTTCAGGAATTGTTGGTACTTTAAAAAACACTTGTTGGGCATCAATTTGTTTATCTCTAAGATGCTCAGCCATCAACTTATATTTTTTATATTCTAATAGCTGTTCCATCAATTCTTGCCGAGGGTCAATTTCTTCATTATTTTCATTTTTTACTTTTGGCAAGAGCATTTTTGTCTTAATTTGGATGAGGGTTGCTGCCATTTCAATAAAAACACTCATTGTATCCATCTTATCTTGTTCCATTGCTTCAATGTACTCAATATATTGGTCGGTAATAATTGCAATTGGAATGTCCGTAATGGAGACTTTGTTTTTATCAATTAAGTGAAGCAATAAATCTAGGGGACCTTCAAATGAGTCCAGTCGAATTGATAATTTCATTCATCACACCTACTTATATTTTTATATTAAAAATTGCTGGATCGGAGTAAATAAGGACATTACAAAAGCATTTAAAATATTAAAGGCAATTAACAATATAAATACAGCATGAATGATGCGTTCATTTTGAATCATTTTGAAATAAAAATTCGGATTAATGGAATAGATCATTTTAGCCATATCCAAGGGTGGTACAGGCAACAAGTTGACGATGATTAATGCAAAACTATATTGTATCAATCGAAATACAAAAGTAATCCCATAACTTCCGACAACCGTTCGCGTCGTTCCATAAAGGTTCATAAAAATGGGAATAAGTGCTAAAATCAACAAAATATTGGCTGCCATACCGACTAGCATTAAAAAGAAAAAGCCTTTTTCCTTATCTTTAAATTGGATTGGATTATATTCTCCCGGTTTTTGCCAGCCCACGCTTGTAAATACAAAAAGAATCAACCCTACAGGATCGATATATTTTAGTAGGTTAACCTTTAAATCTTTTCTCTTTCGATAGATTGGGTGCAACATCGATAAAGAAAAATAGTATTTTGATAGTTCATGTACCAACATGACAATACTTGCTGCAATAATAGATATTATAATATCAATGGTTAAATTTAACATGATGTCACCTCTTATTCTTATAGAATACGGCAAGTGTATAAACACCTGCCGTCCTATATTATAACACAGAATTCAATGTTATACATATCAAATTGTAAAAGTTATGTAATCACTTTTTTTATGATCTGTGGTGGTTCAACCTCTGTTTCAGAGATTACATAGGCATCTTGAATCAAAGCCTTCGCATTGGCGATTTTAGTCGAATCATTGCCATGTATGATAGCTAGTGGTTCTCCCTTCGCTACATAATCACCAATCTTTTTTTCTATTATAACGCCAACACTTAAGTCGATAACACTTTCTTTAGTCTCTCGTCCACCGCCAAGAACTAATGCAGAATAGCCGATTTGTTCTGCTTCTATGGATGCAATATATCCTGAAGACTTGGCATTAACAGCTTCTTTGAAGCTGGCTCCTTGAAATTTTGTGGTGTCTGAAACATAGCTTTCATCTCCACCTTGATCTTTTACAAATTCCATGAATTTTTTTAGAGCCGAACCATTGTCAATGGTCTCTTGAAGCATTTTTTTTGCTTCCTCAATAGAAGATGCTTTTTTAGCATGGTATACCATGTGGCTAGCAAGTTCAAGAGATACTTCCAGTAAATCCTTAGGTCCATTGCCATTCAGCGTATTAATGGCTTCAATGACTTCTAGATTATTACCTACAGCAAAGCCTAAAGGTTGATTCATGTCGGATATTATCGCCGTGGTATCTCTTCCGAGTTTTTTTCCTATGGATACCATGATTTCAGCTAATTCAACAGCTTCAGGTTCATTTTTCATGAAGGCTCCCGTCCCCACCTTAACATCAAGTACAATGGCATCTGCTCCGGACGCAATTTTTTTGCTCATAATTGAGCTGGCAATGAGAGAACGTTGATTCACCGTCGCCGTTACATCACGTAATGCATATAATTTTTTATCTGCTGGTGCGAGATTTGCTGTTTGTCCCGCAATTGCTATTTTGATTGAATTCACATTGTCAATAAATTGTTCAATGGGGATTGATGTTTGAAACCCCGGAATCGATTCTAATTTGTCAATCGTTCCACCGGTATGGCCAAGACCTCGACCACTCATTTTTGCTACAGGAACACCTAAACTGGCAACCATTGGTGCAACGACAAGGGTTGTTTTATCTCCAACGCCACCTGTCGAATGTTTGTCTACAATAATTCCTTCAATACCTTCAAGCGATAGCATCTCTCCACTTTCAGCCATACTTAAGGTTAAATGGGATGTTTCTTCATCGGTCATCCCATTAAAATATATTGCCATCATAAAGGCTGAAACCTGATAATCAGGTATATCCCCATTAATATAATGTTCTATAAACCATTGTATTTCTTCTTTTGAAAGTGCTTTATTTTGTTTCTTTTTTTCGATCAAATCATACATTCGCATCTTAATCACCTCATATCAGTTCTTTTTTAAAACTTATACCTTCATCAATTGATTCTACACCCAGTAAATCAGCTATAGTTTGTCCAATATCTGCGAACGTCTCTCGCGTTCCTAAATTGACGCCGGATTTCAATTGTTTTCCATAAACTAATAACGGAATATATTCTCTTGAATGATCGGTTGATGGTGTTGTCGGATCACAACCATGGTCTGCATTAATAACTAATATATCCTCATCTGTCATTGCATCAATAAGCTCTGGTAATCGATCGTCAAATTCCACTAAGCCATTTGCATAACCTACAGCATCATTACGGTGCCCCCAATGGGAATCAAATTGAACCAGGTTGGTAAAAATCAAACCTTCCTTTACCGTTTTCATATAGTTTAGTGTTTGGTCTACGCCATCCATATTGTCTTTTGTATGTATCGCCTCTGTGACGCCTTTCCCATTAAAGATGTCCTCAATTTTTCCGACGGCTACCATAGGTAGGTTGGCCTTTTTAACTTGGTCAAGAACAGTTACTCCAGGAGGAGATAGGGAAAAATCCCGCCGATTTGCAGTTCTCTCAAATGCTCCCGGTTTTCCGATAAAGGGTCTAGCGATAACACGTGCAACGCCATGTTCTCCGGATAACAATTCTCTTGCGATTTGACAATCTCTATAGAGCTCATCTATTGGAACAATATCTTCATGGGCAGCAATTTGAAAAACACTATCTGCAGATGTATAGATAATTAAATCTCCGGTCTTCATGTGCTCTTCACCCAATTCGTCTAAAATCTCAGTCCCGGATGCCGGCCTGTTTGCCAACCATTTTCGTCCGGTTTTTTCAGAAAAGGGGATCATAATCTCATCCGGAAAACCGTTTGGATATGTTGGTAAAGGGTTCGGCGAATGTACACCCGCCATCTCCCAATGTCCAACTGTTGTATCTTTTCCGTTTGATTTTTCAATACATCGGCCAAAGCTTCCCATTGGTTCGGCTACTTTTTCAAGACAATGTACACCTTCAATATGTCCAATGCCTAATTTTTCAAGATTCGGCAAGGTTATACTCGTCGCATTTACTGTATTACACAAGGTATGACTACCCACATCTCCAAATTTATCCGCGTCGGGAAGTTCACCCACTCCGACACTATCTAAAATAATCCATACAACTCTTTTCCCCATGTTTATTCCTCCTATTATGGTCAAATATGTTTCAATATTACCTATTTATTATATCATGTAATTACATAATTACAAAATAATTTCATAAAAAAAACAGTCGTAGATTTCGACTGTTTTTAAGCTCTTGGGTGCGCTTTCAAATATTCTTCTTTTATTTTATGATTTTTTTGATTGACATATAGTTGGGTTGAAGCAATATCCGAATGTCCCATCATTTCCTTAACTGCATTTAGGTCGGCTCCATTTTGAACCATATGACTTGCAAATGAATGACGCAACATATGTGGTGTAATAATTTTATCTATTTTTGCATGAAGCGCATAGGCTTTGACAATTTTCCAAAAACCTTGTCGTGTAAGTTTTTTTCCTTGATAATTTAAAAAAAGCTCTTCAACTTGAATCTCTTTATGAACAAAAAACTTTCTTGATTCTGTTAAATATTTTTTCAGCGATTGACTACATGTCTTACCGATAGGGATAATTCGAGCTTTTTTGTGTGTTTGACATCGAATATAGCCTAATGGGATATTCACATCCGTCAGCGTCAAGTTAATCAACTCACTAACGCGAATTCCCGTTGCATAGAGAACTTCAAGCATGGCTTTGTCTCGCAAACCTTTTGCCGACTGATCGGGTTGATTCAAAAATAACTCAACCTCATCCAAGGTCATAACACTGGGCATATGTACTTGCTTTTTTGGTGTGTTAATGCGTTTGCACGGATTATACTCTATTTCTCTCATGAGTTCTAAGTAACGAAAAAATCCTCGGAATGCCGCCAAATGACGAGAAATTGTGGAATTTGCCTTGCCTTCTTTACGCAAAAGCAAGATATATTCATTTAAATGCGTGTATTGAATCTCCGTAATCTTTTTCACTTCAAAGTCAATAAGATATGTGATCAGACGATTAAGATCTCTTTCATAGGATTGTCGTGTATTGACCGAGATGTTTTTTTCGATTTCCAAATCATCTAAATATTTTGTAATATACTCACGCATTATTGTTCTCCTTAGTTATTCCCCCGTTCAAGTTGGTATTTATATGCCAACAAGGCAGAAATAGTTTTATTATCTAATAATTCACCACTAAAAATCATGTGTATCAGTTGATCTAAAGGATAACTTTTAATCTCAACAAATTCGTCATCATCTAGATTTTGTTTTGTTTTCTTTAAGTCCTTGGCGACAAATATATGAATCACTTCATCACAAATTCCGATAGACGAATAAAATTTAAACAAAAAATCCATATGTTGACATTGAAAACCTGTTTCTTCCTCAAGCTCACGTAATGCACATTCTTTTGGATCTTCATGCTTTTCATCTAATACTCCTGCCGGAATCTCAAGCGTAATCGAATCCGATGCAAGTCGATACTGTTTTACCATAAGAATGTCTCCATTATTATCAACCGGTATCACTGCCGCAGCCCCAATATGTTTGATTAATTCCCAAGTGACTTCTTTCCCGTCTGGAGAAAGCAACTGCTCTGTAACAAGGTGCACTCGATTCCCTTGATATATATCTTGATGCCTTAATCGTTTAAACTTTTCCATAATGTCCTTTCTTCTCTCGCTAATCTTCCTTTTTCTTAAAGCTTAATGTTTTATCATAGCAGGTCATCATAGCTTCAATAACGGCCGAGCGAAATCCATTTTCTTCCAAACTTCGCACTGCAGCAATTGTTGTTCCACCCGGTGAACAAACTTGATCTTTTAAAACACCTGGATGCTCCTTGGTTTCTAAAACCATTTTAGCTGCGCCTAAGACACTTTGAGCCGCCATTTCATAAGCGGTTTGTCGTGGCATCCCTTGAACAACAGCAGCATCTGCCATAGCTTCAATAAACATATATACATATGCAGGTGAGCTTCCTGATAAAGGAACAACAGCATCCATAAGTTTTTCAGGTAATTCCCTTGCTTTGCCAAAGGAGGAGAATAAACTCATGATAATTTTTTTCTCGTCGTCCGAAAAATCATAATCACCAAATGATACACTACTCATACCTTCACCAATAAGTGCCGGTGTATTTGGCATCGCTCGAACAATTTTAGGACTTCCGTTAATAAAGGCATTAACAAACTCGATTGTCATTCCCGGAGCAATCGATATGATAATTTTATCGGAAGGTATAGTCATATCCATTAGTACAGAGGTATAATACTGTGGTTTTATTGCCAATACAATAATGTCACTATGATCAATAACATCTTGATTTGATTCTAAATACTCAATTCCGGTTTTAGCCTTTACGTATTCACACCGTTCATTGGAAACATCTGTATAAACAATAGCGTTCTGAAAAATAGTTTGTGCGCCTTTAATCATGGCGTATCCCATATTTCCGGCACCAATAAATCCAATTTTCATAATTTCCTCCTTAAATATTATACATGCAGTTCAACTTTTTGACCTAAAACCTCTTTGTTTTCAGTAAGAATAGGTTGAATATGGGATTGTATAAATTCAACAACTTGTTCCGGTGCTCGTCCAACAAAACTTTCCGGTCGTAATATTGTTTTTATTTCTTCTTCACTCATATCGAATGCAGAATCAGCAAGGATGCGTTCAATGAGATCGTTGCTTTTTCCTTCAACTTTAACCATTTTACCGGCCTCCATGGAGTGCACACGAATTTGTTCATGTAGTTCTTGACGATCCCCACCTCGCTTGACTCCTTCCATGAGAATGGTTTCTGTTGCCATAAAAGGTAATTCTTCCATAATACGTTTGTGAATAACCTTCTCATAAACAACTAATCCATCAACAACATTACCATAAATATCTAAGATTGCATCCGTTGCTAAAAATGCTTCAGAAACTGATAAACGTTTGTTTGCACTATCATCAAGTGTTCTTTCAAACCATTGTGTACTAGCCGTTATTGCCGGATTAAGCGCATTAACTATAACGTGTCTTGCTAAGGATGAAATACGTTCGCTACGCATTGGATTCCGCTTATATGCCATCGCACTAGAACCAATTTGACTTTTTGCAAAAGGTTCTTCGATTTCCTTTAGGTTTTGAAGTAGACGCAAGTCATTACTAAATTTATATGCAGACTGAGCAATGGAACTAAGAACGTTTAACATTTGACTGTCAAGTTTTCTAGGATAGGTCTGACCGGTTACCGGAAATGTTTTATTATAGCCCATTTTTTCAGCAACACGACGTTCTAGGTCTTTAACTTTTTCATGGTCATCATTAAAAAGACTTAAAAAGCTTGCTTGTGTGCCGGTTGTTCCTTTCACACCCCTTAAGGCTTTTTTGTTCAATTGATGAACAATGTCTTCATAATCCATATATAGATCTTCTAACCATAGGCACGCGCGTTTTCCAACTGTTGTCAATTGTGCCGGTTGAAAATGCGTGAATCCTAATGTTGGCAATTCTTTATATTCGATGGCGAATGAGGATAACTTATCCATAATATTAATTACTTTTTTACGAATCAATTCTAAGGCTTCTGTCATGATGATAATATCTGTATTATCGCCAACATAACAACTTGTAGCACCTAAATGGATAATTGGCTTTGCTAACTTCGCCTGTTCTCCATAAGCAAATACATGGCTCATTACATCATGGCGGACTTCTTTTTCTCTAGCGATGGCAACATCATAATTAATATCATCTGCATATTTTTTTAATTCAGCAATTTGTTCATCTGAAATATCAATGCCTAATTCTTTTTCCCCTTCAGCTAATGCAATCCATAATTTTCTCCATGTCTTAAACTTTTTATCTGGTGAGAACAAATATAGCATTTCTTTACTTGAGTATCTTGAAACTAAAGGGTTATCAAACGTTTGATACATAGTATATCCTCCAATTAATCCAATTCACTGTTATATTTTTACATCATAAAATCTTAATTATTATATCATAAAACCGTTCGTAATTCTACGAAGAAACTAAAAAGGCTGTAGATTTTCATCTACAGCCCTAATTTCATCATTCATTGTATATAAGATATTACTTCGCATATTCTATTGAACGCGTTTCTCTTATAACATTTACTTTGATTTGTCCTGGATATTCCAGTTGTCCTTCAATTTCTTTTGCAACATCCCTTGATAATATAACCATCTCATCATCACTGACTTGATCTGGTATTACCATTACTCTGATTTCTCTACCCGCTTGGATAGCGAAAGATTTTTCTACACCTTTGAAATTATCTGCTATTTCTTCAAGTTGTTCTAAACGATTGACATATAATTCTAACGTTTCGCGTCGTGCACCCGGTCTTGCCGCGCTAATTGTATCGGCAGCTTGTACAATGACTGCGATTAAAGATTCAGGCTCCACATCGCCATGATGTGCTTCTACTGCATTAATAATAACCGGACTTTCTTTATATTTTTTACAAAGATTAGCTCCGATGGTTATATGCGAACCTTCCACTTCATGATCAACCGCTTTACCGATATCATGAAGTAATCCCGCTCTCTTAGCAACACGTACATCAATTCCGATTTCTCCGGCTATAATACCGGCTAATTGAGAAACTTCAATAGAATGTTTAAGCACATTTTGTCCATAGCTTGTTCTATATTTCATTTTACCCAACAGCTTTACTAGCTCCGGATGAACACCATGAACACCTGCGTCAAACGTAGCATTTTCGCCTTCTTCACGTATGATGTTTTCAACTTCACGTTTTGCTTTTTCAACCATTTCTTCAATTCGCGCCGGATGGATTCTTCCATCGACAATTAGTTTTTCTAACGCAACACGTGCGACCTCGCGACGTATTGGATCAAATCCGGATAAAATTACAGCCTCTGGAGTATCATCTATAATGAGATCGATACCTGTTAGAGTTTCCAAAGTACGTATATTACGTCCTTCTCTACCAATAATTCTTCCCTTCATTTCATCATTCGGTAAACTTACTACGGATACTGTGGATTCTGCCACATGATCAGCTGCACATCGTTGAATGGCGTGTGCTAGTAAATGTCTTGCGTTTTTGTCAATGTCTTCTTTGGCTCTTGCTTCATTTTCCTTGATTAATACAGCAGTTTCATGTTTTACATCTTCTTCTACAGATTTCAATAGGTATTCTTTCGCTTGATCGAGGGTGAGACCGGAAATTTTTTCCAGCTCAGATAGGTGTTGTTGCTTGATTATTTCCACACGTTCTTTTTCTTTTTTAAGTGCATTATCTCTGTCACTAAGTGATTGTTCTCGTTTTTCAAACGTTTCACTTTTTCTATCCAAAGTTTCTTCTTTTTGAAGAACTCTTTTCTCAAGACGTTGCAACTCATTTCGTCGTTCCTTTACTTCTTTGTCTAAATCGCTTTTGATTTTATATATTTCTTCTTTAACTTCTAGCTTTGCTTCGCGTTTTATGCCTTCTGCATCTTTAATGGCATCATCAACTATACGACGTGATTTGGCTTCAGCACTACCATACTGGGCTTCAGCAACACGCTTACGATAATTGATTCCAAGCATAAACGTAATAACAGCTATCGCTATAAAGATTAATACAATCGCTACGACAACGTAAATAGGAATTTGAATCATGCGTAACACCTCCTCTATATGAAATTGTCATAGTTCAAGTTGTACTAACTACAACAAATAAATTCTATATCTTTTTGAAGATATTGTCAAGTTTTACTGATGGTTTCATAGAAGCTTTCGTAAGCTTTTATACAAATATCCATTGAATACCCTTTTCGACTCAAATATCCTAACGCTTTTTGCTTTAAGGTCATCTCATCCATTTTAAATTGTTTTAAGAAAAATTTCTTGTTTAGTAGATGTGTTGCACTTGCTAATTCATCTTCCCATGTCATATTTTCTTGAATTAAGGCTTTGACATCGTCTTTTGCAAAGCCTTTTTTTTGTAAATTCATTTGAATTTCCAATCGGCTTTTATATGTTTTGTATCCGGAAATGCGTCGATTGATTAATTGCGCGTCATTAATAATGGCTTTATCTAAAAACGGTTGCAATATCTCATCAATATGTTCAATAATATAGCCTTCTCGAAGCAACTTATCCTGTAATTGTTTTTTAGGATAATCTTGCCTTCCAAGTAAAAACATTATTCGCTTCTTCCCTCGTTCAATAACGTGTTTGTCTAATATACTTAATTCACTCTCGGATAATTGACTTCCTTCTTCAAGCATATTAAAACGCTGTTTTTTAAAGTCCCGACTATAAAGAAATAGATGGTATATACCATCTATTTCAATTTTTATCTTTTTTTCACTTCGATCAATCTTATTTATCTGATGTGTCATTTGATTTATCATCCTTCGACTTATCATCTTTTGACGCTGACTTGGATTTTTTCTTGGTATCCTCTATCTCAGGCATTTCATCGGTAGGAAGTTCATAATGTTTGCGCACTAAGAGTTCGATTTCTGCCAATAATTCAGGATTTCCCCTTAAATATTCTTTTGAATTTTCACGACCTTGTCCAATGCGAAGATCATTATAGGAATACCATGCTCCACTTTTCTTGACAATATCGACTTCGGCTGCCAAGTCCAAAATATCCCCTTCACGGGAAATACCTTGACCAAACATAATATCAAACTCTGCTTTTTTAAATGGCGGTGCAATCTTGTTCTTTACGACTTTGATTCGTGTTCTATTTCCAACCATCTCATTGTTTTGTTTCAAGGTTTCAATTCTGCGAACATCTAAACGAACAGAAGCGTAAAACTTAAGGGCACGTCCCCCGGTTGTTGTCTCCGGACTTCCGAACATAACACCGACTTTTTCACGAAGCTGGTTGATAAAAATAACAATACAATGTGACTTGTTAATGATTCCTGTTAGCTTTCTAAGGGCTTGACTCATCAACCGGGCTTGAAGACCCATGTGAGAATCTCCCATCTCTCCTTCAATCTCAGCGCGTGGTACTAATGCAGCTACTGAATCAACGACAACAATGTCTATTGCCCCTGAACGAACCATGGTTTCAGTAATTTCAAGTGCCTGTTCTCCATTATCGGGCTGAGAAATATATAAATTGTCAATATCAACGCCTATCTTTCGTGCATATTGTGGATCAAGGGCATGCTCTGCATCGACAAATCCGGCAACCCCACCGCGTTTTTGAACTTCCGCCAGCATATGTAATGCTACCGTTGTCTTACCACTTGATTCCGGCCCATAGATCTCAATAATACGACCTTTAGGTAATCCACCTGCGCCTAAGGCAATATCTAAACTAAGTGCACCTGTTGGAACTGTATCAATATTACGCCCATTGTTTTGTTCGCCGAGTTTCATCACGGCCCCTTTTCCATAGGCTCTTTCAATTTGGCTAATTGCTGCATCTAATGCTTTTTGCTTATCAGTATTCATGTAGTTCCCGGATAACCGGGTACCCCCTTTCAAAATCTAAAGCCACGAACGTTTGTTCTATAAAATATTATAGCATACCTTTTAAGAGCAAACAAGCACAATATTTTCTTTTTGTATTAGGTCTTGTGCCTCATTCCTACTTAAAGCATGTGCCATAAATCAATAAGTGCTGATTTTGCGCTTTGTTCGCGTATTTTTTGTCGACTTCCCATAAAGTTATATTCTTTAACAAGGACTGTATTCGGAGTTTTTATAGCAATATAAACTAATCCTACAGGTTTTTCAGGAGTTCCGCCATCCGGTCCTGCAATTCCGGTAATACTGACTGAATAATCTGTTTCTAAGGTTTGGGATACACCTGTTGCCATTGCCTTTGCAACTTCTTCACTCACTGCACCATGCATTTTTAACAAATCACTCGGCACCATTAGTCGGTGTATTTTACTATCATTTGAATAGCTTACAATACCTTCTTTAAATACGGCAGAAGATCCGGGAATAGCAACAATAAAATTTGATAGCAAGCCTCCTGTACATGATTCAGCAACTGAAAGGGTTTGATTTTTTTCCTTTAATTTATCCAAAACGACTTCTACGAGTTCTTTGTCTGTTTCATTATATATAAATTGTCCAAGTCGTCGATAAATTTCGTCTCGAATCGGTTGTATGGCAACTTCATTTTCTTTTGCCGTATCTTCAATTGAAGTCACTTTTATGTGCACTTCACGAAGTTTTGCATACGGAGCAACAATAAGGCGATCGCTAGCCCCCATTAAATCATCGAGTATTGTAACTGCTTTACTCTCTCCTATATCAATCATTCGAAAAGTAACCGTTTGAATACTTTTATCAATATTCTTGTTCATTCTCGGCAATACACAGTTCTCAAACATGGGTTTTAATTCACCTTGAGGTCCGGGCAACAAAAATATATGAATACCTTGGTGATTATAATAAACCCCTGGCGCTGTACCGTTCCCATTTTTTAAGGGTTCTCCACCTTCGATCATAAGTGCTTGTTTATAATTGTTTTCTGTTGGCGCTTGATGTCTCCCCTTAAACCAAGAATCAATCTGAGCGCGCATCTCTAAATCTTCATATAAAGGTTTCTTTAAGTAACGTGCTACGGCCTCTTTTGTCAAATCATCTTTTGTCGGACCTAAGCCACCACATAAGACAATGCATTTGCTTCGTTGGCAAGCTTGATCTAACTGTTCAATAATATCTTCTTCAATATCACCGACAACTGTGTGAAATCGGCAAAAAACACCAATCTCTGAAAGCTGGCTGCTTATATAAGCCGCATTTGAATTGATGACATCTCCTGATAATACTTCTTCACCGACTGCAATAATTTCTCCTAGCATGTACATTCTCCTTATTCATGAAATATACTAATGTTCTTTACAATGTAATCGAATGCTGAAAGGATTGTAAAAAGCGTCGCAAAAAATACCAAGCCTATTTCTACGATGTTAATCACTTTACCTTCAAAATTAAATAATAGAACAATAATCATAATCATTGTCGTAAATGTTTTGATCTTCCCCCAGATACTTGCCGCAATCACCTTATTGTCCATGGCTGCAACTAAGCGAAATCCACTAATAATAAATTCACGACTTACAATTATTATGACAATAATCGCAGATAATTGACCGACTTCAACAAAATATATTAATGCCGCAGTGACAAGTAATTTATCTGCTAACGGATCCATAAACTTGCCAAAGTTCGTTACTAAATTTTGACTTCGCGCGATATATCCATCTAGAAAGTCTGTTAATGAGGCAATTATGAAAATACCTGCTGCAAGATAGTTTGCAGTAACCGACTGACCAAGATATAGTACCAGTAAAAAAAACGGGATCATAACAACACGTAACAAGGTTAATTTATTTGCTAAATTCATATAATCTCTCCAATCAAATCATATTCATTGGCTTGTACAATTTTCACGGTAACATAATCTCCGGATAAAAGCGTTTCGTCACTTTCTAGAAATACGTAGCCGTCTACATCCGGTGTATCCTTATAGGAACGTCCGATATATATGTCATCGTCGGGAACATAACCGTCAACCATAACTTCTATAGTTCTTCCAATCATTGAACGGTTTTTCTCTGTCGAAATATTTTGTTGCAAAAGCATGATTTGATCTTTACGTTTCATACTAAGGGAGGCATCGATTTGATGATCCATAGTGTAAGCTGGTGTTCCTTCTTCTCTTGAATATGTGAAAACGCCAACGCGATCTAGCTTCATTTCATCTACAAACCTATAGAGCTCTTGAAAAGCTTCTTCAGTTTCACCTGGAAATCCTACAATAAATGTAGTTCGAATACAAATATCCGGAACTTGGTCTCGTAGACGAAGAATAAGACTTCGTATAGATTCTTGACGACTTTTTCTCGCCATACGTTTTAAAATTGTATCATCGACATGTTGTAATGGCATGTCAATATAATGTAATAGCTTAGGCTCCTCTTTCATTAATGAAATAAGTTCTTCTGTCACATCTTCCGGATATACATATAAAAGGCGAATCCAATGAACACCTTCTACTTCAGCAATCTTTTGAATCAGTTCAGGCAAAGCTTTTTTATTATAGATATCCCTACCATATTTCCCTACATCTTGGGCAACAAGGATAATTTCTGTTTTTCCTTGATCCACTAGAAAGCGGACCTCTTCAATTAGACTTTCCATCTTTCGACTTCGGAATTTTCCACGTAATTTAGGAATAATACAGTATGTACAGTTATTATCACAACCCTCTGCAATTTTTAGATATCCGTAATGCTTGGTTGTCTCAGTTGTTCGATTAATGAACACTTCTGGATTATTGTCAATGGAATCAAAACGAATATATTTGTGTCCCGCTAATGCTTCACTCACCGCTTCAAGAATACGATCATAATTCGCGGCACCTAAGATTGCATCAATTTCAGGAATCTCCTTCATGACTTCTTCTTTATATAACTCGGTTAAACATCCAACAACAATTAATGCCTTAAGGTGACCCTCTTCTTTAAGTCCGGCATATTCAATGATTGTATTAATACTTTCTTCTTTTGCATCATGAATAAAACTGCAGGTGTTTATTATAATGGCTTCTGCCTCTTCGGCATTCATTGTTAGTATAAAACCTTCTTGATTCAACATGCCTAACATAACTTCTGAATCCACGAGATTTTTATCACATCCTAGTGATTCAAAATAAATCAAACTTTTCTTTTCCAAACTTTTTCCTCCGCTATTTAACTTCAGCACTTTCAACAACATTTGTCATTAACATGGCAATGGTCATGGGTCCGACGCCACCAGGTACCGGCGTAATATAAGATGCTAAGGGAGCCACTTTTTCATAATCCACATCACCACATAGCGAATTATCTTCTAGTCGATTGATACCTACATCAACCACCACAACACCTTCTTTAACATATTCATCGGTAATCATCTTTGGTCGGCCAATGGCTGCAATGAGAATATCCGCCTCTCGACATTCTTTTTTTAGGTCAGCTGTTCTTGAATGACACAGTGTTACAGTTCCATGTTCTCGGAGAAGTAACATAGCTATAGGTTTTCCTACAATATTACTTCGACCGACAATAACACATTTCTTCCCTGAGATAGGGATATCATAACGCTTGAGTAACTCAATAATTCCGTAGGGTGTACATGAAACAAATCCAGGATTACCGATGCTCAAATTTCCGACACTGATTGGGTGAAAACCATCCACATCTTTTTTAGGGTCAATGGTCATAATAACCTTCTCCTCAGAGATATGACTAGGTAATGGAAGTTGTACAAGAATACCATTGACATCAGGATTGCTATTTAATTCTTCAACAAGGCTTAATACATCGTCTTCACTGGCTTGAGACGTCAGTTCATAAGATAAGGATTTTATTCCGATATATTCACACGCCCGTTTTTTATTCCTTACATACACATGGGATGCAGGATCATCCCCTACAATCACGACAGCTAGTGTAGGGACAATTCCTTTTTGAGCTAACATGGACACTTTTTCTTTTAATTCATCTTTTATCTTTTTTGATGTTGCTTTTCCATCTAAAATCATCGGGTTCATAGGATTTCCTTTCTAAAACAAACCAATAATATTTCCATCTTCATCAACATCGATTGATTCTGCTGCAGGAACTTTTGGCAGGCCGGGCATTGTCATTACATTACCTGTAATGATTACCACGAATTCAGCTCCGGCAGATAAATTCACTTCACGAACTTGAACCTCAAAATCTGTCGGTCGCCCCAACTTTTTAGGATCATCTGATAAAGAATACTGTGTTTTTGCAATACAAACGGGCAAATGCGATAAGCCCATCTCGTCAATCTTTCGAATGGCTTGATTGACTCCGGCACCATAAGATACTTTTGTTGCACCATATATTTCATGCGTTACTTTTTGTATTTTCTCCTTAATACTTAAGCTATCTTCATATAAAACTTGGAATGCACTTTTTTTAGTATCTAATGTGTGCATTAAGGTTTTTGCTAATTCTATACCGCCTTTTCCACCATGTTCCCATACATTAGCGACGGCAAACTCTGCCCCAAGCTCTTTGCAACGATTTTCAACAAAACGTATTTCATCATCCGTATCTGAAACGAAGGCATTCAATGTAACAATAACTGGGACATTATATTTTGACATATTCTCAATATGCTTCTCTAAATTGACAATCCCTTGCTTCAGCGCTTCAACATTTTCTTGTGATAGATTTTTTTTCTCGACACCACCGTTATACTTAAGGGCACGTACTGTTGCCACAATAACAATTGCGTCAGGTTTCAAACCGCCTTTGCGACATTTTATGTCCAAGAATTTTTCGGCCCCAAGATCTGCTCCAAATCCCGCTTCTGTAACAACAACATCCGAAAGTTTCAGGGCATATTTTGTTGCACGTAAACTATTGCATCCATGGGCAATATTTGCAAAAGGTCCACCATGCATTATACATGGGGTATTTTCTAATGTTTGAACAAGATTCGGTTTTATGGCATCTTTTAATAAGGCAGCCATAGCACCTTCTGCTTTTAAATCATGAGCAGTAATCGGCTGTTTATCATAGGTGTATCCAATAACAATTTGACCTAATCGTTTTTTCAAATCCATTAAATCGGATGCCAAACATAATATTGCCATGACTTCAGAGGCTACACTAATCATATAGCCATCTTCTCGAGGAACACCTTGAAGACGTCCACCAAGACCGACCATGGTATGGCGAAGGGCACGATCATTCATATCAACAACACGTTTCCATACAATTTGACGTGGATCGATATTTAAGACATTCCCATGCTGTAAATGGTTATCTATCATGGCAGATAATAAGTTGTGGGCAATACTCACTGCATGAATATCTCCGGTAAAATGAAGATTAATGTCTTCCATCGGAACAACTTGCGCATAACCTCCGCCAGCTGCACCTCCTTTTACACCCATACATGGGCCTAATGAAGGTTCACGTAAGGCAATCATACTCTTAACACCTAATTGACCTAAGGCTTCACCAATGCCTACTGTAATGGTTGTTTTTCCTTCACCTGCCGGCGTTGGATTAATCGCTGTCACTAAAACGAGTTTACCATCTTCATTTTTCTCAACACGTGTCCACAAATCGTCGGATAATTTCGCCTTATACTTACCGTATAGCTCAAGTTCATCTTCTTGAATATTTAGACCTTTGGCTATGTGTGTGATAGGTTGAAGTGTTGCTTCTTTTGCAATTTGAATATCAGATTTCATAGGGCCTCCTCATTATTTGTATCTTCAGCAACATCTGTTGCCTCAGGGTTATTTGCCTTTGCTTTTAAAGCATCAAATTCTTCTTCCGTCAAGAGCATTTTCCTCGGTTTACTGCCTTCATCATCACCGACATAACCAGCTTCATGAAGTTGATCCAAAATACGCGCCGCACGATTATAACCGACTCTAAAACTTCGTTGAATCATTGATGCAGATGCTTTTTGCTTTTTAACACATAATTCTAGTGCATCTTCAAAAATTTCATCATAATCATCTGAGTTTTTAGTTTCTTCTGATACCGCTTTATTTAATTGGTTCATAATCTTTTCGTCGTAGTCTTCTTTTTTACGTTTTTTCAAATAGCTTACAATGTTCTCAACCTCTTTATCCGATATAAATGCCCCTTGAATACGAACAGGTTTTTGATAACCTACCGGATAAAACAGCATATCACCTTTTCCAAGCAGTTTTTCCGCGCCATTCATATCAATAATCGTTCGGGAATCAACTCCGGAAGATACATTAAAGGCAATTCGAGAAGGTATATTGGCTTTTATCAGACCGGTGATAACATCAACTGACGGACGTTGGGTTGCTATAATCAAATGCAATCCTGCCGCGCGGGCCATTTGAGCCAAACGGCAAATAGCTTCTTCAACATCACCGGCAGCAGCGACCATTAAGTCAGCAAGCTCATCCACGATAATAACAATTTGAGGTAATTTCTTCATATCCTCTTTTTCAAGGACCATCTTATTGTAGCTACTAATATCTCGAACATTAGCTGCCGCAAATAATTTGTATCTCTCAAGCATCTCTTGAACAGCCCAATTCAAAGCGCCTGCAGCTTTTTTAGGATCTGTCACAACCGGGATTAATAAATGCGGAATACCATTATAAATAGATAACTCAACAACTTTAGGGTCAATCATCAGAAGTTTCACATCTTCCGGTGAAGATTTATATAAAATACTTGTTATCAAGGTGTTCACACATACGGATTTTCCTGAACCTGTCGCACCGGCAATAAGCAAGTGAGGCATGCGTCCTATATCCGTGATCACAACTTTTCCGCTAATATCTTTTCCCAAAGCAAATGCAACCTGGGACGGAAATTTATCAAATTCTTTGGTGTCAATGACTTCACGTAAGAATACAGCAGCTTGATTTTTGTTGGGAACTTCTATACCTACGGCTGATTTTCCGGGAATCGGCGCTTCGATTCGGATTCCGGATGCTGCGAGGTTTAAGGCAATATCATCAGCAAGGTTAACAATTTTACTAACTTTAACACCTTGGCTTGGTTGAAGCTCATAGCGTGTTACTGAAGGCCCAACGGACACATCCACAACTTTGGCATTGACACCGAAACTTGCCAGTGTTTCTTCAAGCTTGGTCGCACTTTCTTGTAAAAACAAGGTATTATTTTGCTTTTTGGATAAAGGATTTGCCTTTAAAAGCTCAAGTGGAGGTTTTAAATACGTTTTGGGTGTCTTTTTAATCTCCGAAAGAATTTCCTGCTCAATATTCACCTTATCTACTTCAACTTCAGCTTTAGCTTCCGGCTCAGGCTTAACTCCAGTTTCTACCACAGGTTCTACTTCTACATCTTGAGTCACTTCAGCTTCATTGGCCGTAAGTTCTTCAATGGTTGCATCGGGATCAATGGGAATATCTTCGATGGATTCAATGGTTGATTTAAATAAGTCGGCAATATTTCGTTTATTTGTTTTTGGAATATTTGATTCTTCTATGGGTTCTTCCATTGCTGGTGCTTTCGCTTGCTCTAACCGTTGTGCCTTTTTATGCTCAGCGCGTTTTTCGGATATTTTTTGCAATTGACCACTTATAAATAAAATCAATTGCTTTAGCGCACTAACCAGCCAGCTATATAATTTTTTCAGGATAACAATAATGGACTTTTCTGTAATTCCAATAAAAAGCGATAAGAAAATAACAATAAGCACAAGCATGGTTGCAATCTTTCCTAATAATTTCAAAAAGAAATCACCAATTAAGCCCCCAATTAATCCACCTGCAACATGATGACTTGAAGACATCTTAAAATAAATGGCTAAAGATGGAAAAAATGCAGAGGTCGAATCATTAATTCGAATGAAAATTTGCGGGAATTCTACATATATTACATGGGCGGTTACAGAAACAAAAACAATAGCAATAAATGACAACAATAAAATCATGTTTAACCGTTTATTCCCTTTGTTAAATGCTTTCATGAAAGAAGCTACAAAGATACCGATGGGTAATATATATGCACCTATACCAAGAAGTCCAAATAAGAATCCTCGAAAAAAATTACCGATTATTCCACCACCATTAAGATAAATGCTTACCATAATAAATAATGCAAAAGCTAAAACCACCATCACAACAATTTCATATTGAACCATACTTAAAGATGTTGTTGTCGAGGGATGTTTTTGTTTTTTGGTTGTTCGAGCCATAATACGTTCCCCTTTATTACAAATCAAAAGCCTGATGTAAGGCCATAATTGCTTTTTCCATATCTTTTTCATAAACCAAACAAGCAATTGTACTTAATGAGTCTGCTGTTTGCAATATTTCAATATTTTCTTGTTTGAGTGCATGAATTATTCGCGCCATCACTCCGGGAACGCCTGTCATCCGTTCTCCAATAACTGTTACTTTTGCACACCCTCGAATTAAACTATATTCTAAGTCAAACTGCTTTATAACATCAATGGCTAATAATTCACTGCTTAACTCAGTTGTAAACACACTGTGATCCGGAAAAATATTAATAATATCAATCGATACTTTTTTCTCAGCAAGCGCATTATAAAAAGCATCTGTGTCAAATGCTCCTTTTATTATAAACTGAATACGATCAACGCGATGGGCAATACCTGTAATGATTTTATTTTCGGGTTCATAGGCGTCATTTAAAGTCCTATACTCTGTAATCTGTGTTCCATTATGATCCGAAAATGTATTTTTTATAATTAACGGTATATTTGAACGTTTGGCAACCTCTACAGCGCCTTTATGAATAACTTTTGCTCCTGAATCAGCCATTTGAAAAACTTCATCATAACTAATTGTTTGTATAGACTTTGCGTGCTTGCAGTATTTTGGATCTGCTGTCATGATTCCGTTGACATCTGTATATATTTCAACACATTTCGCATTTAAGGCTTCTCCGATGACGGAGGCTGTTGTATCCGAACCACCACGTCCGATGGTTGTTGTGATATGATGAATAGTTCTTCCTTGAAATCCAGCAACCACCGGAACAATGTTTTGCTCAAGTAGTGAATGTAAATATTCAGGGTCAATACCAATAATCTCTGCATTGTTAAACCGATCAGTTGTAATAATACCGGCTTCGCCACCTGTTACTGCCATTGATGATATACCTTCTTCTCTTAAGGTATTGGACATAACAACTGTTGAAATAATCTCACCCGTACTAATCAGAAGATCTTTCTCTTTTGGAGAAACCTTAGCTCGATGCTGACCTATTAATGACATTAAGGTATCTGTAGCATAGGGTTCACCTAATCGTCCCATAGCAGAAACAACGACAACGACCTTCTTATTCTCTTTTAAAGTATTTTTAACAATAGTCGCAACACGTCGACGATTTTCTTGAGTTGCAACACTTGTTCCGCCAAATTTTTGTATGATTATCTCCATCTGTTCACCTCGAATTTTGTCTTTAATTACTATACCATAGCCCCTTTTAGATTACAACTTTTTTGACAATGCATTTTTAAAAACGTCTTTGTCAGAAAGACATTTTCATTGTCATCTCGTGAAAATTATGCTATTATAATATTATACTATAAGTTTTAATTATGGTTTAGGTGTCAACCGACTATAGATTGGAGGTATCATTATGTATGTAGGCAATAAAATGATTACAGATATCATCTCAGTTTTTCCGGAAGCGTCCGTTTCACTTGCTTTCCAAACAATGCACGAGCGCGGAGTAAGTCAACTTCCGGTTGTTAAAAATGGTAAACTTGTTGGCATAATCACAGAAACTTTGTTAAGCGAATTCACTCCTTCAAAAGCAACAACACTCAGTATCTATGAGTTAAACTATATCCTTGGCAAAACAAGAGTTGACTCAATTATGGAAAAAGAGGTTGTTACATGTACCGAAGATATGTTAATTGAAGAAGTCGCTAAGATTATGAACGCAAAAGATATTAATATGATTCCGGTTGTTAATGAAAATCAAACCCTTGTTGGAATCATTTCACGTTCCGATATTATTGAGGCTTTTATCGAAATTACAGGCGCTATGGATCCAGGCTCTCGTATTACCATCAACTCAAAAGATGAAGCCGGTAAGCTAGCGGAAATATCTTCAATTATACGTGAATATGGAGTGAACATTACCCATTTGACAAACTTTAATAATCCTTCAACGAATATGACAGAAATTATTATTCGTTTGAATACCCAAGATGTTACACCTATTGTCAATGCCCTTGAAGAAAAAGGCTACGAAATTATACGCATCGATCATAATGAGTAAAACATTCATTTAAAACATAGTAAAAGCAGATATATTCCATAATATGGAATGTACCTGCTTTTTTATCGTCTACATTCTATCGCTTATCCGAGATAGGCTTGTCGAACACGATCATCATCTAACAATTCTTTTGCACTACCTTCAATGATAACTTTTCCTGTTTCAAGTACATAGGCACGATTTGATATTGTCAACGCTTTATGGGCATTTTGCTCAACCAATAAAATCGTTGTACCAAAAGAATTCGTTTCCTCAATAATACTGAATATTTCATCGACCAAAATCGGTGCTAATCCCATGGATGGCTCATCCATCAATAGAATCTCCGGCTTACTCATTAAGGCTCGAGCTATGGCTAACATTTGCTGTTCTCCACCACTCATCGTTCCCGCCATTTGTTTGCGGCGCTCTTTTAATCGTGGGAAACGAAGATACATTTTTTCAATATTTTCTTCGATTTCTGCTTTATCGGTACGTGAAAAAGCACCCATAATAAGATTTTCATATACGGTCATTTGGGAAAAAACGCGTCGTCCTTCCGGTACTTGGGCCAAACCTTTGTAAACAATTTGATCCGCAGCAAGGGTCGTTAATTCTTCATCATGAAGTTTGATTGAACCTTTTTTAGGTTTAATCAAACCACTTATTGCGTGTAATGTTGTTGTTTTTCCGGCACCATTGGCTCCAATCAAACTAACAATTTCGCCTTTGTTGACCTTAAAATCCATGGATTTTATCGCATGAATTGCCCCATAAAAAACATCTAAATCTGTAACTGTTAACATACTTTTCCTCCTAACTGCCTAGATAAGCTTCGATGACTTTCGGATTATTTTTTATTTCATCAGGTGATCCTTTTGCAATAATCATACCGTAATCAATAACAACTAACCGTTCACAGATTCCCATAACAAGATTCATATCATGTTCAATAAGTAAAATCGTAATATTAAATTTGTCACGAATAAAATGGATCGTTTCCATTAATTCTTTTGTTTCTTGAGGGTTCATGCCGGCAGCAGGTTCGTCAAGTAACAATAACTTGGGATCGGTTGCTAATGCACGACAAATCTCAAGCTTTCGTTGTTTTCCGTAGGGAAGGTTTTTTGCAAGGTTATGTGCATCCGATTCCATATGAAACAGCTTAAGAAGCTCTAATGCTTTTGTGTGAATCTCTTCTTCTTCTTTCCAATATCTGGGAAGACGAAAAATACCTTCAAAAGTTGTATAATTCATATCTTTATGAAAAGCTATTTTTATATTCTCAAGAACAGATAAATCTGAAAATAGGCGAATATTTTGGAAGGTTCGTCCTAAACCTAACTTCACAATCTGATATGGCTTTTTCCCGTTGACAAGGTGTCCATCTATATATATTTCACCTTCTGTCGGTTGATAAACTCCGGTAAGCATATTAAATATCGTTGTTTTACCTGCACCATTGGGTCCAATCAGTCCTACGAGCTCTCCTTTTTCAATCATCAGATCAAAGTTACTTACAGCTCGCAAACCACCAAATGTGATTCCAATATTTTTTGTTTGTAATAGACTCATTATGCCACCCCTTTTCCAAATCTTTTTTTCAATTTAATAATGAGGGCTCTTATACGTGCCGGAGTCTTAACCAATGAAAACTCTGAACGGCCTAATATTCCGTCTGATTTAAAAATCATAAGTAAGATTAATAATACTGCATAAATAAGTAGTCGTAATTCTTCATAACTATATAGAAATTCAGCCAACATAGCTAAAAATACACCGGCAACAATGGTTCCTGTAATAGATCCCATTCCACCAAATACGACGATAATAAAAAGTTCAACGGAAAACATGAACTTGAATTTATCCGGTGTTAGATACTGTTGATACATTCCAAAACATGCTCCACCAACCCCTGCAATAAAAGAAGAAACAAAGAATGCATAGACTTTGTAAAACGTCGTTGGAACTCCAATAGATTCAGCGGCAATCTCATTCTCACGAATTGCTATAATAGCCCGTCCATGTCGTGAACGAATAAACAAGAAGGAAAATGCTGTCACAAGAATTAATACAAGAAAAACATCCATTAAGGTTGTTATTTTAGGAATTCCGCGAAGTCCTGAAGCGCCACCTGTTATTGTTCGTAGATTAATAATTGTATATCGAATCATTTCACCAAAACCAAGGGTTACAATAGCTAAATAATCTCCTCGCAGTCTTAGGGCAGGAATACCGATAATAAGACCGAACACTCCAGCAATTAAACCACCAATCACAATCCCACTAATCAGTGCGATTGTATCCGGTAATTCAACAGCTCTGACAAATAAAGCAGCTGAGTATGCACCGACCGCCATAAATCCTGCATGTCCTAAGGCTAATTCTCCTAAAAATCCAGTTGCTATATTTAATCCGATGGCCACAATAATATTAATCATAGCAAAAATCATTACGCCTTCAAAATAGCTATTAATCAAATTCATTTTCATCACAAAGAAAAGGATAAAATATGAAATGACGACAGCAATTACATTCACTCCGTATTTTTTAAACAAACTTTTCATATTCTATCACCTACACTTTCTCTTTTACATTTTTGCCAAATAAACCTGTTGGCTTTACTAATAAAACAATGATAAGCACGCCAAACACAAATACATTGGCCCAACTGGAACTAATGTATCCTTTTACAAATGTCTCAATGGCTCCAATAAGAAAACCACCAACCATGGCACCCGGAATAATACCGATACCTCCCAGTACAGCAGCAACAAAGGCTTTTAAGCCAGGCATAACGCCCATATATGGCTCAAGATTTCCATAATTTAAAGCATACAAAACGCCACCAACCGCACCAAGAGCTGAACCAATGGCAAAAGTTAATGAAATTGTCCGGTCAACATTAATTCCCATCAATTGTGCTGCATCACGGTCTTCCGAAACCGCACGCATTGCTTGACCGGCCTTGGTTTTTTTAACCGTATATTCTAATGCAATCATGCAAATGACGGTTATTGTCATCGTTAAAATAGTTATATTGGGTAAATCAATATTTCCGATTAATTTAACCGGAGGCATGATTTTATCGGATGCCCCAAAGATATACTTAAATAAATTTGATAAAAACATACTCATACCTAACGCTGTAATTAATGCGGATATTCTCGGGGCCGTGCGTAAAGGCTTATATGCAATGCGGTCAATAGCCATACCAATTAATGCACAGGCGATCATTGAAAGCAATAACAATGGAATCAATGACATGGAAAATGTCGTGGCTAAAAAATACCCCACAAACGCTCCAATCATTAGAATCTCACCATGGGCAAAATTAATCAATCTTACAATTCCATAAACCATGGTATATCCTAATGCAATCAAAGCATAAATACTTCCAACATTAAGACTATTAATTATTTGATTCAAAAATTGTGTCATAAGTAACCTCCTCGTTTATTTTCCATATGATAAGATATCTTTTGTTTTGATGTAAAACAATCGTCCAGAACAAACGATATATTATCATATGCAATGCTTTTATTTTAATAACGCATTACTATGATAAAGCAAGTTTTAACATAACAAAAAGGGGCTAGACCCCTTTTTGTTATCTATATTAGAATGCGTTCATTCAAGAAATTAGTTTGAAACTTTTGTTTCAAGTAATAACTGACCATCTTTAACTGTAATGATTGAAACTTCCTTAGAAATATCTCCATTCTCATCAAATTTTATATGGCCTGTTACTGCATCTTGATCCGTGTTTTTAATCTCATCACGAACCGCATCTTTATCTGTTGAACCAGCTCTTTCCATTGCAGCTGCAACAACTTTAACTGCATCATATCCTAAGGCAGCAAGAGCATTTGGAACTTCTCCATATTCTTCTTCATATGTTGTCACAAATTTTTGAACAACCTCTGCTTCATCTGATGTTGAATAATGGTTTGTAAAGAATCCGCCTTCTGCATCAGCTGCATAATCGACTTGAATTCCATCCCATCCATCAACGCCAACGAGTGTTGCTTCAACACCTGCTTCTTTTAATTGTTTTGCAATTAGTCCAGCAATGTTATAATAATCCGGAATGTAGATAATGTCTGCATCCAAACTTGCAATTTTAGAGATAATCGCTTTGAAGTCGTTATCTTCATTTGTATAACTTTCATTGGCTAATATTTCACCTGGGAAAGCTTCTGTAAAAGATTCTGCAAGACCGATTGAATAGTCACTGCTTACATTTGTAAAGATAATTGCTGTTTCAGCACCTAAATTTTCAGAAGCAAACTTTGCACCCATAGCGCCTTGATATGGATCTGTAAAACATACACGGTATACATATTCCATTCCAACAGTAACTTCGGCATTTGTTGCAGTTGGTGTTACCATAGGAATTCCTCTTCGATCTGCTTCCGGAGCAACAACAAGCGATGTTCCACTAATAACCGGGCCAACGAGGGCATCAATGTTATCTTGATCAGCCAAACGATTGAAAAGATTGATTGATTTTGTTGCATCACCTTCATTGTCATAATAGGTTAATTCTAATTGTCTTCCGTTGACACCACCTGCAGTATTAATTTCTGCGATTGCAAGTTCAGCTGCATTTAAAACAGCTTGTCCATACATTGCTAAGTCACCACTTGTCGGTGTTAACATACCTAACTTAATCGGACCCTCTGTAGCGTCGCTGCTTGTGGAGGTATCTTCGTTTGTTGTGGTGTCTTCATTTGTTGCCTCTTGGCCACAACCTGCTAAAAGTGACATCGTCATTGTTAATACTAATAATAATGCAAATAATTTCTTCATTTTCTTGTCCACCCTTCGTAACTTTAATATTATATAATTTTAATGTGCTAAATCATATTTGCAATTATACACTTTTTTTCTTGCAAAATCAATAGAAATCTATCGAATTCATTACAGGATTGCGTTTAAAGTGCGAAAATGCTATACTTTATCTTACATAAAGAGAGGAGAACACTATGATTGACGGAATTGTTTTAAGTAGTATAGTTCATGAGTTAAATACCACACTGACAGGTGGTCGCGTCGATAAAATCACACAACCTGAAAAGGATGAATTAATTATACATATTCGCGCCGGAGGAAAAAAACAGCGTTTATTAATGACGGCTTCTGCGTCCATGCCAAGGGTGCATTTAACTTACGAGAATAAGTTAAATCCGGCTTCACCACCCTCATATTGTATGCTATTAAGAAAATATATAGGTAATGCACGTATTATTGGCATTACACAACTCGGTTTAGAGCGAATTGTAAAAATCTCTCTAGAACAATTGAATGAATTAGGTGATCTTTGCACTTATAACTTGATTATTGAAGTTATGGGAAAACATAGTAATATTATTCTTTGTGACCAAAACAACCTGGTTCTTGATAGTATAAAGCGGATTGGTGCAAATACTAGTCGTGTACGTCAAGTCTTTCCGGGACAGACTTACACGACCCCACCGGATCAAGATAAGAAAAATATTTTGGAATTACCTTCAGAAGATGACGTGTTGACGCTTTTAAAGAATCAAAGAACAGACCTGTATAAGGCCTTATATCAAGCTTTTACGGGCTTAAGTCCTTTTATTGCAAATAATATATGTTTAGCTGCCGATGTTGATGGCAATGGCCATATTGAAGGAATGACAAATGAAGAATTCATTTTGATTTATCAACAATTGAAAATTCTTCAGCAACGACTTTTGGATCATGATGATCAACCGGTACTCATCCGCTTAGAAAATGGCGAAATATCTGATTATCATTCGCTCCTACTCACCGACACTTTACCTGGGCATCAATTAGAAGCTTTTGATTCTATTAGTGAACTGATTAATTATTTTTATGAAGCACGTTCTGTCCAAGTAAGAATGAAACAAAAAACTCAAGATTTACGTCGTATTGTTCAAGTTTCCCTAGAACGTTGTTATAAGAAGTTGGACATCCAAGAACGTCAACTTGAAGACACCAAAAATATGGATACCTTTAAAATAAAAGGTGAACTGATTCTCGCCAATCAATACCAAATTAAGCCGGGGATTAAAGAGATTGATTTATTTAACTATTATACAAATAAAATGGTAACCATACATCTCGACCCGACAAAAACAGCTATCCAAAATTCCAACAAAGCTTTTGATAAATACGCTAAGAAAAAGCGAACAAAAGAAGCGGTTACCAAGCAAGTGAAAAATACACGAGATGAACTCAAGTATTTAGAGTCCGTAAAATATACATTGGACTCTATCCTTCATGAAGATGATATTGAAGAAATTCGACATGAGTTAATGTCAACAGGCTATATTAAATTTCGCCATAGTAAGCGTAAACGTTCCAAAAGTAAGCCCTATCATTATCTTTCTAGCGACGGTTTTCACATGTATGTTGGAAAAAACAACTATCAAAACGAAGAATTATCCATGAAGTTTGCCAATGGTTCAGATTGGTGGTTCCATACGAAAGAAGTTCCCGGTTCCCATGTTATTGTAAAATGTGAAGGAGATGAATTACCGGATCGAGCATTTGAAGAGGCTGCTGCTTTAGCCGCTTATTATAGTAAGGCACGCCTAAGCACAAAGGTTACCGTCGACTATACACAAAAAAAACATTTAAAAAAACCTGCCGGAAGCCCGCCAGGTTATGTCATCTATCATACGAATTATTCACTTTTTATTGATCCGGATATTTCCGGTTTAACTCTCGTGGAATAAAGACGATCCAAGATTATTCGAAGCACATGTTACTGAAATCACATTTTTGTAGCATGTGCTTTCATTTCGATTGCATTTGCGACAGTTATCTCTGTCGTTTTTGCACCACTTAACATACGCGCCAATTCCTGTACACTTTCTTCATGATTAAGCTCTTTCATCATAGTCACCGTAAAATCGCTCATCGTTTCTTTATGAATAAGAAAATGGCAATCTGACATGGCTGCAATTTGCGGAAGGTGTGTAATACAGATAAGTTGACGCTCTTTAGAAAGGGTCTTCATGCGTTCAGCTACTTTTTGTGCTGTAATACCACTAATACCTGAGTCAATCTCATCAAACACCAAGGTATCAACACCGTCAACGCTTGATAATATGGATTTGATTGCAAGCATAACACGGCTTAATTCACCACCGGAAGCAACATCGGATAAAGGTTTTTTCTGCTCTCCTTTATTGGTTGAAATCATAAAGACAATATGATCTCTACCTGAAGGTGTGTAGTTATCTAAGGCTTCAACAGATATACCAAATTCAGCATGCTCCAAATTTAGAGCTTTTAAAGCCTTTGTTATGTTTGCACCAAGCTTTAAAGCTCCTTTTTTACGGATTGCTGTTAATTTCCCTGCAAATATTTTCATCTCCTCTTCCAGCTCTTTTAATCGTTTTTTTGTTTTAAGAAGGTTTTCTTCGAAGTGCACAAGACGTGCCAATTCTTCTTCTTTTTTATTCTTGTATGTCAGAATATCTTCAATCGTATCCCCATACTTAAGTTTAAGACTATTGATCGTGTTTAAACGTTCCTCAGCATTATGAAGTTCTTCTTCATAGGATTCTTCGTCATCTAGATAGTTTGACAGGTCATGATGTATAATATTAAGGATATCTTCTACCTGCACAAGACTCTCTATAAAATTAGACAGTTCTTCATCATAGGCTAACACACGATTCAACTCACCAATATACTTTGAAACAATTGAGGAAAAATCCGGTTGGTCATAAAACGTACCTTCCATATTGGATAAAACCGTAATAATCTTATTACGATGAGATAAACGATCAAAGATTTTTTGATTTTCCTCATCTTCTCCTAATGTCAGTTCAGCCTTTACAATTTCATCAATTTCAAATTCTAAAAAGGCTATTTCTCGACGACGTTTTTCATCGTCATATAAATCCTCATTAATGGAATCCAATAAGTGACGATGCAATTTATAAGCATCACTAAATTGACCTTGAATGCTTAATAGTTCTTCACCAATATAACGATCTAACATTTGTAATTGTTTTTTCGAACTTAAAAGTGATTGATGTTCATGTTGTGAATGTATATCAATGAGATATGCTGCGAGACGTCGAATGACTTCTTGACGAACAACTTCTCCGTTGACACGAAATACACTCCGTCCGTTTTGAGCTGTTTTTCGATTCATAATAATAGATTCATCATCATCGGCGACACCGTTTTCTTTTAGAATACGATGAATCTCTTGTTTTTCAGGACCTAATCGCCGAATGTCAAATACACATTCAACAAACGCTTCCTTTGCACCCGTCCGAATAAAATCTTTTTTGATCTTAGCCCCTAGGACATAATGAATTGAGCCAAGTATAATTGATTTTCCTGCACCGGTCTCCCCGGTTAAGATGTTTAAGCCTTCATTGAAGTCAATATCTAGTTCTTCGATTAATGCAATGTTTTTAACATGAAGGTATGCCAGCATATATCCTCCTTATGCACTGTGTATAATTCGATTCAGTTTCTCCATAATAGAAATGCAATCTTCTTCTGTTCTTACGGCACAAAATATAGTATCATCACCCGCTATAGACCCTACAATCTCATCAAAATCTAAGGCGTCAATAGCTGCAGCAACTGCCATTGCCATTCCGGTTAACGTTTGTACAACAATCATATTCATTGCACGATCCATACTAATATAACCATCTTGTAAAACACGAATATACTTTTCATTGAGATTCATTGTTTTTTCTTGAAGTACGACGTATTTTTGACGACCATCCGGCAAAGAAACCTTCGTCAGCTTCAAATCGCGAATATCACGAGATATTGTTGCTTGTGTCACTTCAAACCCATCTTGATGCAATAAGTCCGCAAGTTCATCTTGCGTCTCAATCACTCGTTCACTAATTAATTGTAAAATCTTTGTTTGCCGTTTTATTTTCATAGGACCACCTTCATATAGATTATTGATTTACGATAACTTTCTTCGTAAAATTTCAAAAAAATCATTATTACATAAGCGCATTAACTTGACCTTTTTAGATGCCTTGCCAATCCGAATAATATCTGTGGTATTAACACGAGTCACTTCTTGCCCATCAACGGTTACAAGCAAATCATTCACATGCTTATTACGCGGTTGGTCAAATCGTATATCAATAACATCTTCTCCGGACAAAACGATACTTCGTGCAGTTAATGAATGGGGACATATAGGCGTTAAGATAACCACCTCATTGTTGGGAGTTATAATGGGTCCACCTGCAGACAAGTTATAGGCCGTTGATCCCGTTGGTGTTGAGATAATAATACCATCCGCTCGATAAGTATTCATATATGCGTCATTGACATATACGTCATAACTTATAATTCTTGAAATTGATTGACGGGTAATGACGATATCATTAAGCGCTCTACCGATATCTTTATGATTTTGTACGGTTGCAGTCACCATCATTCGTTCTTCAACAATAAATTCATCGTTAATAAATGCTTGAAGCGCTTCTTCGAGTTCGCTCAGCTCAATTTCTGCCAAAAAACCTAAATTTCCTAGATTAATGCCTAGGAGAGGAATATCAAAATCGACATATTTTCGGCTTGTAGAAATTATCGTCCCATCCCCACCAAGAATAATCGCGTAATCAATCTCATATAATTGCTCATCCTCTATACAAAGATGAGAAAATCCATGATGATGACGATATTCACTGGGCATAAATATTTGTACACTTTTACTATTAAACCATGCAATAACGCGTTGCGTGATCATAAAAGAAGGATCTTTTGATGGATTAGGTACAATGAGTATCTTTTTCATAGCATCACTTTCTATACAAGTCACGATGTGCATGATTAACAAGTTCATTGACGCTTTTTACATATATTTCATTCATATCTTGACGAGATTCTAGGGTTGAATCCTCTAACTTTTGGGCGCAAATCAAGTATTCAATATTCCCTTCCGGACCTGTAATCGGCGAATAACTGAGTCCCATAACAGTTAAGCCTATTGAGCTGAAGGTATGTATAAGAGATTCAATAACTTCTTGATGAACACCTGGATCTCGAACCACACCTTTTTTACCGATTTTATCCCGGCCGGCTTCAAATTGTGGTTTGATTAAGCATACAATATGGCTCGATTCTTTCATTAATGCATAGACCGCCGGCAAGACTTTTTTTAATGATATAAACGATACATCAATAGATACAAAATCTAAGGGATCTGGAATTTCAGCATCTGTGACGTATCGAATATTTGTTTTTTCAAGGCAAATAACACGAGCATCTTGTCTTAGGCTCCAATCAAATTGTCCATAACCAACATCTACAGAAAAGACTTTTATTGCTCCATGTTGGAGCATACAATCCGTAAAGCCCCCCGTTGATGCACCTACATCCATACACACTTTGCCTTCTAAATCAAGGTCAAAACTTTGAATTGCTTTTTGAAGCTTCAAGCCTCCTCGACTAACATAAGGATTGGGGTCTTTTTTTACGTGTATCTTTGCTGTTATCGCAATCTTTGTCCCCGCCTTATCTTCACGTTGCCCATCAACAAAAACCAAGCCAGCCATAATCATTTTTTTTGCTTTTTCTCGTGTAGTAATGTATCCTTTTTCAACGAGTAATACATCTAAACGTTCTTTATTCGCCATGTTCATTCGCTCTTTCTATCTTTAATACGCGACTTAGTAATCCCTCAACATCAATATGTAAGGCATGATTCAAATCGGTAATCTTACCGTGGGTAACAAACTGATTATCAATGCCGATACCATAAACACGAGGATGTTCGTATTTGGTGTTTTGAGAACTTTCTAGCAACATTTGTGCAATACGACTTTGGACCCCTCCATATTTGACGTTTTCTTCAAATATATAAATACGACGGTAGGTCTTTGAACAGTGTTCGATGAAGCCTGCATCAATAGGATTCACAAACCGTAAGTTAATGAAATCGCAGGGATAACCTTCTTCTTCTAGTTTTTCTTGTACTTGCACAAGACGTGAATAAAAATGTCCCACCCCTACTAATAAGACATTGTTATTTTCCTGAACAATCCATTCCGGTTGACCATATTCAATGGGTGCACCTAAGGATTGACTATCATCCTTGCCTTTTGGATATCGAATTGCAATTGGTCCTTCATTATATGTCGATGCAAATTCTAGCATCGCTTCTAATTCTTTTCCGGATTTTGGGGCCATAACCGTCATATTAGGAATATGGCTTAGGTAAGACAAATCAAATAAACCTTGATGCGTTTCTCCATCTTCACCAACAATACCTGCCCGGTCAACACAAAAAACAACCGGTAATCTTTGTATAGCGACATCATGAATGACTTGATCATATGCACGCTGCAAAAAGGACGAATATACCACAAAAAAAGGTTTGTAGCCTTGCGTCGCTAGTCCTGCTGAGAATGTTACTGCATGTTGTTCTGCAATCCCTACATCAAAAAAGCGTTTTGGATATTGTTCAGAAAATGAACCGAGTCCGGTTCCGCTACACATAGCGGCCGTAACTGCAACAATCTTCCGGTCATCTTTTGCAAGACGTGTTAAGGTACTTCCTACAATCTCAGAATAAGAGGGCTTAGTTTTTTCGACACTCATATGAAAATCACCATTTCTCTTATTAAAGGGCTTAACTCCATGATAGGTCATTGGATCACGTTCTGCCGGATTATATCCTTTCCCCTTAACCGTTAGGGTATGGATAATTACTGGACCATTAACATGCTTGGCCTGTTCAAACGTCGTGATTAATTGACGAATATCATGCCCATCAATGGGTCCTAAATAGGTATATCCAAGTTCTTCAAACAACATTCCCGGAACCACCAATTGTTTTACACCATTTTTGATGCCACGAACCCCTTTAACAATGGAATTACCGACTTTAGGTATTTTTCGAAGCGTGACTTCAATATCATTCTTCACTTCATTATAAAATTCACCGGTTCGAAAACGATCTAAATATAAGGCTAAGCCCCCAACATTACGATCAATCGACATCTGATTATCATTAAGAATTATTATAAAGTTTTTGTTAATGTGAGCCCCGTTATTTAAAGCTTCATAAGCCATACCACCCGTTAATGCACCATCTCCAATGACAGGGATGATAAATTCTTCACCTTTGCTTAAATCTCTGGCTACTGCCATACCTATACCGGCCGAAATAGATGTTGATGAATGTCCGGTATCAAAACAGTCATGGATACTCTCATGGCGTTTTGGAAAGCCGGATATTCCATTCCATTGACGGATTGATGACATCTGATCACGACGGCCTGTCAAAATCTTATGTACATAGGCTTGATGTCCTACATCCCAAATAATTTTATCCTCAGGGGAATTAAAGCACTTATGTAAAGCTAGGGTTAATTCAACGACACCTAAGTTTGAGCTTAAATGACCACCTGTTTCCGAAGTTACATCTATAAGAAAACGACGAATTTCATTCGCTAATTTTTTCATTTCTAATATATTCAATTGTTTTACATCTGACGGTTCGTTAATTGTTGGTAGAATTTTCATCTGTTTACACCTATTTTCTTCTAAAAGTTAACCGCTTAAAATAATACATAATCAAACCAATTCGATAAACAATTGTATTTGAAAAGCGTAAAGCCACTTCTTTTCCAATAGCCTTTCCACCCACTGTTAATGCCGCAATAAAACCTCCAAGGACTATACCTAAAAGAAGTTCCTGACGATTTGAATCCAACATCAGTTTGATTATAATTGCTGCTGAAGCACTACCTGAAATAATTCCTGCAATATCTCCAATCACATCATTAAAAAAGTTCGAAACACTAGATGCATTTCGAATGATTACAACACTCTCTTTGGCACCTTTTACTCGACTTGCAGCCATAGAATGAAAGGGTGTTTCGTTTGCTGCTGTTACTGCAATACCAATTAAATCCGAAAAAATACCCATAAAAATAATGAATAACAAGATAATTACAGCACCACTTAATGAAAGAATATCCATGAAAATCATGGAAAAATATCCTAAGATCATTGCAATAAACAGCGTAATCACTGTAATACTTACAATCCAATGATAATTTACTTTTCGATTTACATTTTTTTGTCGAAACTTAAATTTTCGCTCTGTTTTTCTCAACGATGTACTCCTTCATCCATTCCCTTATATATAAGTTACTAAAGATAATTTGTAGCGTAAATTTTGAAGCTTGTGGTCTAGCAGGTTTTCCCATGAACGCACTCTATTGTCACCAAAAAAAGCGGTTTCCCTTTAAGCCTTCATTATAGCTGTCGCCAAACTATAAGCTAGATCGCCTTTAACCCCACCGTAATCCACTACAAATCTGTTTCCAACAGCCTAGAAGTTTTCCTTTCTAACTTTCAATATTCCTAGCCTTTTTAGCAAAGACATGTTTCAAATGACAATAGCTTCAGGTTCTTGGCCGAGAACCTTCCACCTAAATCAATTATCCCCACTCCTCCACGCAAGGCAGGCTACACTGTCCACAGCTTTCGCCGCATGACAGGTTTATTCCGACTCCGTAAGCCATCTTCCAAAAGATATTCCCACGATAGTCGGTCTCCACGACGATAGGGTCAACGCCCACATGCCGTTGTGGATCGCCCTAACATCTTAACTCCCAGCATCAGCCCGCAACTGGGCGTCGCCAGCCAACACCAGGAACTTCATCGATATGCCCTTTGACGGATTTTTAGGCCCGCTTTCAGAATAAGAAAATTAACTAGAATACTGCATCTTCAGTTAAACATTATTATACCATATTTATACAATGATTCCAATAATTATACCTAATGCCATTCCAACAAAAACTTCGAGATAGGTATGACCCAGTAATTCTTTTAGCTCTTCATCAAATTGAAAGCGGTGTTCTCCGACTTCTTTTATAATCATTTTAATAACACTCGCTTGTTTGCCTGCCGCCATTCGAACACCGGCTGCATCATACATAATAATTAAGGATATTACAAGACCTAATCCAAAAACAGGAGATTCATATCCATAATTATGCCCGGCTGAAAATGTTGCTGCCATAACCGATGCCGTGTGAGCGCTTGGCATACCACCCGAACCCATTACACGTTCTAAATCAAATTTTTTATGCTTAATTATTGATGTTAATACTTTAACACCTTGTGAAAAAATCCACCCAATTATCGCCGCAACGAAAATCTTGTTTGTAAAAATACTGACTACGATTCCCATATTTATTCACGTCCTTTAGTAATGTCGATTTTGAATATAATCAATAACCTGGGTTAACAACGATTCTCTATGCGGGTCATATTCGTCAATCCTTTGACTGATTTGTTCAAAACGTCTTGATACTTCTTTGCTCGCTTCTTGCTCACCGTAGAATGATATAAATGTCATTTTACCATTTTTTTGGTCGCTTCCGATTGGCTTGCCCAGTACTTGTTCAGTACTGTTGCAATCTAAAATATCATCTTGTATTTGAAAAGCCAGACCTAAATCCTGTCCAATCTGAGAAAAATTTTCTTGATCTTTCTTGGTTCCGCCTGCTAGTACACATCCTGCTTCAAGACAAGCTTTAATTAAGGCAGCTGTTTTATGTTCATGAATATATAATAAGCTTTCAATAGAAACATTGGGGTCTTCTTCATGTGCAATATCCGAAATCTGACCACCAATCATACCTTCAATTCCGGAATATCGAGATAGAATTGAAGCAGCTTCAATGCCTCGTTTTATTTGCGCATAGGAGGCATTCGCCTTCACCCCTTGATTTAAGGTCAAAAAAAGCGTTTCATAGGCAGCATTAAGCAAAGTATCTCCAGCTAATATACCGTTTGCTTCCCCATAGACGATATGGCAGGTTGGTTTTCCCCGGCGTAAGTCGTCATTATCCATTGCAGGCAAATCATCATGAATTAAGGAATAGGTATGAATCATTTCAATGGCTGCCATATATGGATAAATAATATCTTCTTCATGGTCTTTTGCCATCAGTTGATATGCTGCATACATAAGAATGGGACGAAGACGTTTTCCGCCATTTAGAAAACTGTATCTGGCAGCTTCAACCCCCGTCTTATTTTCATCACTATGCACTTGGGGAAGATATTTTATTAAGATCTCTTCAATTTTTTCTTGTATTTCTTCTAAATGTTTCATTCGATAACTCTCAATTCTTTTTCAATCGATTCTAATTTCTGGGTGCATGCTTCAATCAGTTCAATGCCTTTTTTATATTTTGTTACAGCATCATCTAAAGGAATATCTTTATGATCTAATTCCCCTAATAGCTCTTCTATGGATTTTATCATCTCTTCATACGTTTGATCAGCCATTAAAACACCTCTTTTCTAAGAACTTTTGTAACCACTTTACCATCGTGCATAAATAACTCAACTTCATCGTCACGATGAACATCATGAACCGACTGAATGCGTTGACCATTAATTTCAATATATGCAGCACCGGATTCAAGAGAACGAAGTGGCGATCTTCCTTTTAACATTTCTTTCAATAAAACGAGATGCTGTTGTTTTTGTTCTAAAAAATGGTGCATACTTTTTTCCGTCTGTAAGCGTAACTGCTCCACATAATTGAGACGATCTTCCAGTTTTTGTCTTGGATGCAAGGAATCTAGGCGTTTTCGTAAATGTTGCAGATTGTCCTTTTTACCTTCAAGCAATCGATACAATTTTTGTCGTAAGGCAAGTTCCTGCTGTTTTAATTGTTGAATAATCAAGGTGTAGTCAAAAACAGCTAGTTCTGCCGCTGCAGAAGGTGTCGGCGCTCTTAAATCAGATACAAAATCAGCTATGGTTACATCTGTTTCATGGCCCACTGCAGATATTATAGGGATTTTTGATTCATAAATAGCTCTTGCAACAACTTCCTCATTAAATGGCCATAAATCTTCAATTGAGCCACCACCACGACCGACAATCAGTATATCAACCGCTTCCTTTGTATTAAAATAACGAATGCCTTCAACAATAGACTCCTTTGCAGCACTTCCTTGTACCAGACTCGGATACAAGATTAATTCAACATAGGGATAACGCCGTTTTGCCACATGGACAATATCTCGAATAGCTGCACCGGTTTGGCTAGTGACTATACCTATCCGTTTTGCATATAAGGGAATGTTTTGCTTATGAGATTCATCAAACAGCCCTTCTAGCTCTAGCTTTTTCTTTAATGCTTCAAACTGAACATAAAGATCACCAAGACCGGCTTTTTCAATGGAACTGACATAGATTTGATATTGGCCTGTTTTTTCATATACAGATACTCGCCCTTTAACCACAACTTTAGTTCCATCGGATAATTCCTTCTCATCTCCACGTGTATAACTACGAAATAAGACACATGAAACCTGGGCTTTATCATCTTTTAAGGTAAAATAATAATGCCCGGATCCATGTGCTTTGAAATTGGATAGTTCACCTTCAACAGAGAGCGACTTAAGGATAAAGTCCTGTTCAAACGTGCGCTTAATATATGTATTTAATTGAAACACAGATAATATATTATCCATAATACCCTCTTATACTAATTTTTTTGCTATTTGTCCTAAAACTCCATTAACAAATCGAGAGGACTGGCTCTCGCCATATCGCTTCGACAGTTCAACGGCTTCATTAATGGCAACAGAAACAGGTATTTCATCATATTGCATATCAAAAACAGCCACACGTAAAATAGCTAATTCAATTTTTGCAATACGTTCAATCGCCCATTTATCGGAGCAAGTCTCAACCAGTGCATCAATTGAAGGCACATGTTCAACAAGTCTTAAAACCCGTTCTTTTATCAATTGCTTGTCTTCTTCAGCTTCTAATTCTAAACTCTGAAGAGAAATATCAATATCTTCTACATTACTATGCGTCGCATCAATATCTAATGAAAATAGTAATTTGAAGGTTAACTCTCTTTGTTTGTGACGGTTCATATTTTCCTCCGATTAAGCGTTACTCTTTTCTACATTCACGCCTGCTACTTTTATATTTACTTCTTTAACATCTAATCCTGTCATTGTTTCAACCGCTATTTTTACCTTTTCTTGAACCGATTTTGTTACTTGGACTAATGCACAACCAAACTCAACGATGACAGCTAACTCCAAGCTTACATCACCTTCACCAACAGTAACAGCAACGCCTTTTGATAAATTCTTTCTACCTAGAAGTTCGACTAAATCTCCGGTGAAATTACCAACCATTCCTGCAACACCTTCAACTTCAGATGCAGCCATACCTGCAATAATTGCAATAACTTCATCAGCGATGTGCACGGACCCTACATCTTTTGATTCATGTATCTTAAACAATTGTCTATCCATAATAGCCTCCTACTCCGATTTTTGATTTGTATACATTCTATTATATACAAAGTATTTCTAATATGCAATTCAACTTACTAAATTCGAAAAAAAAAGCATCTTACGATGCTTTTAACGACATATGCCGTTAGTTTTATGCTCTAGATAAGTATTCGCCTGTACGGGTATCAATCTTAACGATATCCCCAATATTAACAAACAATGGCACTAAAATATTTGCACCGGTTTCAACCGTCGCCGGCTTGGTCGCCCCTGTTGAGGTATCTCCCTTAATTCCGGGTTCAGTATGGGTGATTTCAAGTTCAACCGTTATTGATGGTTCTACCCCGAATACACGTCCATTATGAGATAACATCTTAACAACATCATTTTCTTTTACAAACTTCAAAGCATCACCAAGATCACTTGCATTCAACGCAATTTGCTCATAATTTTCCTCATTCATAAAATGGAATAAATCGCCATCAGAATATAAATATTGCATATCATAGCGTTCAATATGTGCGTTTTCTAATTTTTCACTTGGTCTAAATGTTTTTTCAAATACAGCACCTGACTTCAAATTTTTTAATTTTGTTCTTACAAAGGCTGCGCCTTTACCAGGTTTTACATGTTGAAAATCAATAACTGAATAAATATTCCCTTCAAATTCAACAGTAATACCGTTTCTTAAATCTCCAGCTTGAATCATATTAATCCTCCTAATATGTATGTTAAAATACACACAATTTCATACTATAGTTTATATCATGTTCTTCACTTTTTCAAGTAAAAAATATTTTTTATAGTTCGATTAATTCTTTTCTAGAGGATACAAAGTTCTCAATACCATCTTCTTTAATAAGAACTAAGTCTTCAATACGTACCCCACCAAAATCCGGTATATAAACGCCAGGTTCAACGCTCATGACCATCCCAGGTAAAATAATCTCCTCCGAAAGCAATGAAAATCTTGGTTGCTCATGAACTTCTAATCCTAAACTATGTCCGAGTCCATGTCCAAAATTCACTCGATAACCGGCATCATCAATAATCTGGCGCGCTAATGCATCGGCATCTTTACCTAATATGCCTGCCTTGATATTATTCAAGGCCTTCATCTGAGCTTTTAGTACAAGATTATATAGTTCTTTTTGACGTTCACTCGCCTGACCGACAACAATCGTTCGTGTCATATCTGAACAGTAACCTTCATAAATACAACCAAAGTCCATGGTGACAAAATCGCCTTTTTCAATCAACTTTTCTGTCGGCTGTGCATGGGGTAAACTCGAACGCCTACCTGATGCAACAATCGTATCAAAAGACAATTTGCTTGCACCTTGTTTTTTCATAAAATATTCTAATTCAACAGCCACATCGATTTCTCGCATTCCTGGCTTAATCCGGTCTAAAATATGTAAAAAAGCCGCATCGCCAATAGATGACGCATGACGAATTTTTTGAATCTCATCGTGGTCCTTAATCATACGGATCTGTTCAACCATATTACCAACTGCTGACCAATTGCACTGATCAATTGAACTCGAAAGATGATTAAATTCTTTAACTGTTATTGTTGTATCTTCATAGCCTAAATTAGCAATCCTTGCGTCACTCACTAAATCTGATATGGTCTCAACCAGACCTTTCTCAAAATAATTGACAACTTCAAAATCGGGACTTTCAGCAGTTGCTTGTTCAATATAGCGAAAATCTGTTAGCAAATAACGGGCTTGGTCTGTAATAAACAAATATCCTGAAGATCCTGTAAATCCAGAAAGGTAATGTCGATTATACTCACTGGAAATCAAAATACCATCCATTGATAGTGCATACATTCTTTTCGTTAGTTCTTGAACACGATTAATCATTACAACCTCTTTTCTTTGAACATAAATAGTCAATAGCTTCAATATATCCACGGAAACCTTTGCCGCATAGTTGCTTTACACATACGTCTTCAACGACCGAAATACTGCGAAAACCTTCACGTTCATGAATATTTGACAAATGTACCTCAACCGTCGGTATGTTTAAGGACGCAATGCAATCACGTATTGCATAACTATAATGAGTATAGGCTCCCGGATTGATCACAATGCCCTCAAAATGTTTATGATAACACTGTTGTAAATAATCGATGAGAGCGCCTTCGCTATTGGATTGAAAAAAATCCAGTTGAATCTTCTTTCCCATTGCATAATCACGAAGCATATAGATTAAATCATCATAGGTCTCATGACCATAGACATCCGGCTCTCTAATTCCTAAAAAATTTAAATTTGGACCGTTTACAACTGCAATTCTCATCTTACACCTCTTTTACTCTACAACAAACTCACAATTTCATCTGCGATTTCTTCGACGGATTTATCCTTTGTTTGAATAATCATATTTGAAGCTTCAAAGTAAATCGGTTCTCTCAAATTCAATAAATTCTTGATCGTCGTTTCATGGTCCACATCTTTTAATAAGGGTCGCTCCGTATCATCTTGTAAATTACGTAGCAACTGCTCAAAAGGCGTGTGCAAAAATACGACAGTTCCAATTCGCTTTAAGATACTAATATTTTCTTCCTTAAGAACAACACCACCACCTGTTGCAATGACTTTATTCTTCTTCGTTAACAATTTTTCTAAATAAGATGTTTCTAGTTCACGAAAGTGTTCTTCGCCGTACTCGTCAAAAATCTCATTAATTGATTTTTTTTCACCGACTTCGATTTCGTCATCCATATCAATAAAATTACGCTCTAACTTGTCTGCTAAAACTTTACCGACCGATGACTTACCACTTCCCATAAATCCTATTAACACTACATTATTCATCTGCGATTCACCTACTCAATTTTTTGTATTGTTGTATACTGTCGTCTCTAATTGGTGTAAACACCATTCAATCTGAGACGCCGTTAAGGTTATATCTGTCCAGTACTCAAAGGCTTTTAAGGCTTGAAAAAACAGCATACTTAAACCATTAAGCACTTTGGCTTGATGTTCTCTTCCTTTTGTCATAAAAACAGTCTCTTTTGGATTGTATATTATATCGACAATAAAGTCAACTTTTTGAAAAAATTCTTCATTGAAAATCGGACTTGCATCCTCATGGGGGTGCATGCCGACAGAGGTTGTTTGTATCGCGACTGAATTGGGTTTAACTAGATGAAAATCCTCTAAACCACCGACGTAAATCGGAATGTCCATATCCATCTTTTGCAAATCGTTTTTGATCCGTTCTGCTTTCTCACGTGTACGATTAATGATTGTCACTGAAGTCGCTTGGCCTTCTAGACACATTGCAACGGCACCACGTGCTGCACCACCTGCGCCAATAATCACACATTCTTGACCCTTTATTGGTATATCATAATAGTCACACGCCATCTTTAATCCAATCCAATCCGTATTATATCCCATCAGCTTCCCGTGAACAGGAACAATGGTATTTACAGCCCCAATAGCTTGGGCGATAGGATCAACAAGATCTAAATATTCCATCACATCGACTTTGTAAGGAATGGTTACATTGAGTCCAGATAAAGATAAGCCACGCATGCCAAGGATTGCTTGCTCTAACTGCCCGACCGGAACAAAAAAAGGATTATAGGTTCCGTTAAACTCAGTGGCTTCATAAAATAGTTGATGTATGAAAGGGGACTGGGTATGTTCAACCGGATTACCTAATAATCCAAATATTTTTGTTTTACCATTAATACACTTTGTAATCTGTGTCATAAATTCTGCCTCCGTTACGCTTATTCATTCTTGCGATGCTTCATATATCGTCGTAAGATCATCATCTCTAAGCCACGTTTTATCCGCGAAACCCATTGTTCTTTATCTTGAATGGGTTTAACCAAAATGGTGCGACATTTTAAGCGTTTTCCCACCCAAACATCTGTAAACAACTGGTCTCCAATGAAGACTGTTTTTTCTGGCGAAATATCCATTTTACGAATAGCACGTCGAAGTTGTCGCGTTAAGGGCTTGTTTGCTCTCGGATATGCATCCACCTTTAACCGTTCATTAAATGCATGTACACGTTTGGGATTATTATTTGACACAAGAGCTAGTCTAAATCCTAGTTTTTTTAAATAGGAAAATTGTCGAAGGAGCTCTTCATCCGGATGTGCACGGTCATAGGGTGCTAATGTATTATCCAAGTCAAACATGAGCCCCTCATATCCCATCCGTCTTAATTCTTTATAATTAATTTTATGAATACTAGAGACATATTCATCTGGGAAAAATTGCTTCATTTTACACCTGCTTTCTATATAGCCTATGCAACTATACTAATACTTATTTCTATACTTAAAGGAGTTACTTACTGTGATAACCGCATCATTTTTCTTGAAATTCATGGTGATATTAATACCGGTGCTTTCATCAAAAGTGACCCCTGCATTGGGTGTTATCGTCCAACTATCCACATAATTCGCAAAAACATACCAGCTACTATTTAAGTCATCCGAATCATAACTCAAATCCGTCGCGTCAAGCGTTTCCTTGTTTAATGTTTTGAATAAAACCATAATCCCATCATAGTAGAAAATCATTTTCTTATTTGGGTCATGATAATCATCATTATATTCAAACACAATCAAGGTTGGATTCGATTCACTATTTACATTATATACTCCTGCCGACTCCATTGCAACCTTACCTAATCGACTGAGAGCAAGTTGGGCTTCATACTGAATATCAATTACACTTTTTGTTGTTTCATAAGACTTTAAATGCATAACTAGAAAGGATCCAATAACGCCAACAAGCATAGTAACAATAACAAGCGTCACCATCACTTCAACTAAGGTGAATCCTGATTGATTTTTAGCTAAGGCCTTCTTAATTCTCATCAACAATCACCCGTCCTGTAAGTTGTACAACTGTCAGTTCCATTTCTTTGCTCGTGTTATTGCTACGCACACGAATTTTTGATATCCCGTTCGTCGTAAATGTCGTTAGAGAATCTCCATCAAAATCTGTATCAAGCCCTTCCCCAAGTTCATAAGAGAACCGGTATGTGAAATTATCTTCTAAATCGCTTGTACTCGTAGGAAAAGCAGTCCATCCTCCATTATCAACTTCAAAAATAAAGTGCTTTGGAAAAACTTTAGTTTTCCTTATATATTGCGAACCGTTCCTCTTCGTTTCTATAATATAACCATATTCTTGATTGGTCGCATCATAAGTAAACTTAAGTTGATAATCTTGATTATACTCTGTCATTGACCGATATTGGATGTCTTGAAGGTCAGCCCTTAGTTCTTGAACATTGGCTTCTATACTATTCCTATAAATGATATGAATACTCATACTTGCAATCCCTAACATCGTCGAAAACACAGCCATTGCAATAATAATTTCTATGAGCGTAAAGCCTCTTTCACTATTAACGGTCATCTGCAACTCTCCAATTCTTTAGGTCGATGTATTCATCATAATTTTTACGCATAATCGTTACATCTCCTGAACCGACTTCAATCTCTTCACTTGATTGAATTGACAAAAGAGACAATCCATTTAACGGATGTGAGGAATCTGATACGTTTGGATTAAAGGCTTCACTCAATTTCGGTGATTCCATAACTAATTGGGTTAAATAGTCTCTAACCGCTAAATCGTTATTAATGATATCTATTGTCCCACTCTCAAGGCCAATCGTGTCCTTTGCAATAATTGAACCACTAAATTCAAGGTCCCCAATAACATCTACCTTTTTATTTGTTAAAATAATTCCTTGCATTTTTCCATTCACAGCATTAATAACATAGTAGGTTTCCCCACCAATTTGACGAAGGCCGTCATTGACACTGATTCCGGAATTATCCCCAAGAAGTAATATATCATAGGCATTAGCCGCACTATTTCCTTGAAATATAGCAACTTCCTTCACTGTCTCACTTGAATCCACTAAATTATCTGCTTCACGAATATCCGTATTTTCTATCACATCACTACTATCTGAAATTGTCGAATAATTGGTCACAACACGAGCATTTTGGGTTCCGGTAATAATACTTTTTAGGTCAGCCACCCCTGTCCATCCATGAATCGACGTCAATGTATCTATTTCATCAAAATGTTTAAGGTAATTGAGTAAAACAATATAATCTTTTAAAATATTTTCTTCAGTATGCACCTGTATATCATTCGGATTATCATGATGCACTTGGATTGTTTCTGTTCCTACGCCCATAACAGCGCCTTCTGTATATAGATAGCTATTATGATTAATATTAATATTTCCAGAACCGTTTTCTATATAGGGTTCAATCGAAGGATCCTTACTGTTGTTTATAAAATACAATGCTTTATCATATACAGACATGGGCTCAGTGTCCGTGTCATATTGATAATACAACTGTAAATTGGATGATGCTCCAACAGCCGGATCTCTCATATCTCGATTTGAATCCGGAAAGGCATAGGCCAAATAATTTCCTTTGATTCCCATACTTTCACCGGTCTCAAATAAATCCGCATCACTCAATGAACCTGTTCCTTTATTGGTATTTGGATTTGGACTAAAAACATCATTTACAAACGACGTTCCGGCAATAATAATCCCATCTTTCATCTCTCCACCCACTGCAATCGCTTCTTTAACGCCCTTTGGATGATTTGGAGTATTCCCTGTTATAGACAGCTCCGAAGGATTAGAAACTGCACTAATATCCGCATTAATAACGATAGAGCTAACTAAATAATATTCATTGGCACGACCGATATATCCATAATAATTGCCATCAATGTCAATCTTATTATGGATTCCATTTAAAACTAGATCATTTTTCGTATAGACGTTCCCGTTATTCACTTCAATGGTATTGTTACTTGAATCGGACTGTATGGCTAAACTATCACTATATATATGTCCGTTGTTAATAGTTAAAATTGAATTCCTCGCACTTCCTGCCAGTTGAACAAAGCTTTGTGTCACGACATCACCATCAATGGTTATGTCATTATCATCATTCATTACCTTAATACCATTATAGCCTGTAATATCTCGCAGATTACTGGCTGTTGTTCCTAATGCATAGATACTTCCTGTAATACCACTCGTCACCTCATCAAATAAAATATCGGTTTCTGTGACTAAGGCATATTGCCATAGTGGATTATCAACTGTTACGTATTTGGATTGATTTAATTTAATCGGCATCATTTCTTCAGGAGCATTGATGTAGATATCTGTTTCTATGGTTTTACGTGTACGATTAGAATAGGTAAACATTGATTTAAGATTTTTAACAATAAGTTCATTTTCACTTTTTTCTATAGTTCCATCTGTATTACGATCAAAACTCTCTAAATCTTCAACTGTAATTTCATTTAAGGTGACATTTTCAGCATCTAAAAAAACAAAGGAGCTTCCTGCATCGCTCTTTTTTTGTTCAGAAAAAGTAATTGCTAATTTGATTTCATTAATTTTTGCATCCAAATCTTCCTTAAAGAAATAGTTCATTCGTTCATTATAATAGCGCGTCATACTTTCTTCATCAATCACAAGTGAATAATAATTATTATCCGTAATTGGATTCGGTGAGGTGGTTGTATAGTGTTGATACTCACCGGAACCTGATTTATACATGACTTTTAAAAAACATCCTTCATAATAAATGTCTTGTGAAAATTCTGAAAATAACATTTTTCGCTTATCTTCAGCTAATCCATTTAAGTAGTCTTTTAAATACAATTTACGTTCCACGAATTCATCAAATTCCATTGTTATAGACCCATCCAATATTCTATTTTCATATATGGTTAATTGACGTCCAAAATCATTCTCAAGTTCGCGCACTTTTCCTAAGATTGTTGACATGATCGTCTTTCGACTGTCAACAGCGCTTGTGGTATTATCTGAGGCTTCTTCGAGTGCTTGATCAACATAATCACCTAAAATAGAATAGACTTGGTCAATCCCTGATTCCGAATAATATTGTGTCCGCTTTAGCATGGTATCTGTATATTTCATATTATAGTTCATGATACTTAAGGATAGAACGGTTGTACCTAAAACTGTTAAAACAGCAATTGTTATAACAGTCATTAAGAGTGTTGATCCTTTTTCATCTTGTAGAAATTGCATAGATTCACCACCTACTCCTGTGCTAAACGGGTTGTTACAACTTTTGATAATTCTTCGCCATCTTTTGACACACGTATTTCAAAGGCATATATGCGATATTCAAAAAACTCAGTTTCTGATATATTTCGATATATGGTATTATTTCCTGTATTCAAAACGATTTCCGGTTTAATTTGGTCTGAAGGGTTTTCAAAAACGTAGATTTCCAGGTTTTTACCCGTCGCGTTATCGACCGTTATCCTTGTAGAAAAAGATGAAGGACTTGTATCATTGGAATGGACATAGACAATATATTGATCTTTAAGTGCTTTTGTTATGGATTCAGACTCTGCACCTAATCCCACTTGAATATTGACTTGGGACGGACTCGTTCTCTGAAAGTCGAGGCTAAGATTACGATCACCATCTGTATCATTCCCCATAGTATCTTCTTCTGTGTTACCGTCATCCTTGATTAAAGTTACATGTGTCTCTGATGAGGTTGAATCTTCAAGAACTAAGTTAAGATCAGCATCTCCATAACTACTACTTGACAGCGTCGGCATTTTAAAGGCATCTTGTCCAAATTCATTTGAATTAGACAAGTCTAATAAGGTAACTGCCACATCATATCCGGATTCATCAAAAACCTGACCATCTAAATCATTAAATTCGCTCATGCTCATGAGTTTAATTTTTTCCACATATTGTTGGCTCACTTGTGTTGCAATGAGCTGTTGTCGGGTTTCAATCGACGATAGCAATGCACCTTGAAAGATTAAAGCAATTGGAACTGTAACGATACCAATGATAGCAACCGTTACGATGACTTCAATTAATGTAAATCCACCTTGGGATTTTAGCTTTTTATTCTTTTTATCCTTTGTCATCATTTAATCACCTATCATCTTCACAGCAATATGATTTATTTGAAAACAATATTTCCACGTTGTTCAACAACATTAAATCGAGGACGATTTGCATCTTCATATTCAATCCGAACATTCATCGGTAAGTCTGTCTCATTGATTAATACTGCATTTACACCGCTTAAGTCATTGTCATCATATCGACGACTTGAAATCACTTTCAAATCAATCATGGTTCCCGGGTCAAAGGGCTGTCCCGAGTCATAGTCAGCCGGGTATACACTTGTGCTTGTTTTATAACGATAATAATAGATACCTTCCGATTGACTTACATGAATTTCTATGGGTTCATTATTGGGATTATCTGCATTAATTCGAGTGTTTTCTTCATCGGCTGTATGGTAAATTCCTACGGTCTCTAATGCTGAATTAAGGGAAGTTAATCCAATAATAAGGTCATCCGGTTCTCGGATTTCCCCATCTCTACCTGCATTATAATTTATGGAAAGCATATCTAAGGGTTTAAAAATCGAATCTTCTTTGGGTTCAAAAGGTCCGAAATAGTCTGTCGGTTCAAAGGGGCGTTCTGATGACTCAATCGCATAAAAGTGAATGGCAAAGGAAGATTGAACCAGACTATTGGTCAAATCATTATTAATATTCATATTGTCAAACGATAGATGGGTTGGATAGTCACCAATATAGCCTAATATTTTTTTATAATCATTGTATGATGTTTGAACACTTAAATTCACAGGAACTTTTATGACACGTTCATAAGCTTCGTCTTCAGTTTCTTCTGCTAAGATAAACTGATCATTTTGAAGAACTTCTTCAACATTTCCGATGGTATAGGATTGAATCGTCAAGGAATCTACGGCGTCTTCTAAAGACAGCATGGTATAAATAACCCCTTCTTGATTCAGTCCAGCCGGATATCGTGTATTTATCGATTCTATATATTCTTTTGCTTGTTCAGTTTCTTCGATATAGGTTTCCTTATTCGCATACTCAATGGATATAAGACTCAACTCACTATCTAAGTCCTGAACTTCATTTTTTAAAAGAGCTGTTTTGTCTTGCAGAGGTGAATAAAGAGCAAACCAATAAATGGCTATTACAATAAGACCTGCCAAAAACATTAAAAGATACTTCTCTTTATTGGTCATTGGTCTCCTCCTCTTCTTGTACTGTAAATGTACATTGAATAGTCACCGAAACATAAGACACTGGGCTGTCTTGATCCCCAAAACGAGTTACAGCAGGTGTATAAACAGTTTCAAACATAGGTTCGATATTCCCCTCTGGATCAATTGTCTCTAATCCTTTTAAATAAGTTAACATCTGAGCTAATGTTTCTTCGTCTTGAAAGGATGCACTCATAGTAACACCATCATTTGATACATTAATGGTCGTGAAAAAAGCTTGCTCCGGCATAGTTGCTTCAAGCTCTTCAATAAAGGCTAAAAATTCGTCGGATTTCGTTGTTGTTGTATCAACAATGAATTCTCTAAATTGTTTCTCACTTAATGCAAGTTGATGTTCGTCCATGATCTGATATATATCCACCATACTATTAATCTCATTCTGAATATTTGCTTTATTTCTCTCTAACGATTGATATCTTGCATATCCTGTATAATAATGAGCACTGATTGATACAAGTAATAATATCGTGATAAGTATTGGGATACGTTTCTTTGCTCGAAGTTCGTCTTTATTCTTAATCGTTGCCGGCAATAAATTCATTGTCGCCAATGTTGCCCCTAAGGCAATGGGGTAATAATGAATCTCATCCATATTTACATGGCTTTCTCGGGCAATAAAACTTCTAAGACCAATAATTTTTTTTACTTTAAGGCCAAAAAAACGGGAAATATAGTCTTCAACACCAAAAATCTCCGAACCGCCATCCATAATATAGACTTGTTCAATTGGATTTTGGTTACGAGAACTATAATAATCAATTAAGCGCGTAACCCCATTAAGAATTTGTTCCATACCACTGGTGACATCGTTATGAAGATAGGCATTCTCTTTGTGGTCGGGATTTAAAAGCTGACGTTCCTTAGCAATCTGAACAGCCTCTTTATAGTCCACATCAAAATGTTGACAAATGCTGTCATGAATGACCTTTGTTCCAAATAAAATATTCCGACTAAATTTTACAACACTATTGGATACAATGGTAACCATTGTACTTTCCGGTCCGATATCAAGGAAAAGATTGGTCCCTTCATATTTTTCATGTTGAATAAAATTCACCATACTATTACCGGCAAAATCAACATTGACGATTTCTAGTTGGCAAAGCTCGGCTAAATCGATATAACTTTGTACAAGTTTTTTAAGCGCCGCAACAATAATAACCTTTGCTTTTTTTCCATCGTCTGACTCAATCACTTCCGTCACTGTATAGTCTACACTATATTCAGCTAAATTTACCGGAAAGTACTCATCCGCATTGAGATCAATAATATTACGTAACTTTTGCTGGGATAGATTGGGCAGTTCTACTTCTCGCGTAATAATCTTACTACTTGCAATACTAAATGCAACGTGTTTTTCCTTCATCTGATTTTGATCAAGTACTTCGCGTATGAGCTTAGCCATCTCTGGAAGATTCGATAATATCCCATCATGAACTGCACGCTCAGGTGTCGGAATTTTCTTTCCGTTTAAAAAATGCATCTTTTTACCTTTACGCTGAACATATGCAATCTTAATCCATTCATTACCTATATCAATCGACAAGAGTTTCTTTGGAAGTGACATCCTTATCCCCCTATACTTAAAAAATTATATCTTTATAAAGCAACTTGTATTACATCTAAATACCATTGTATCATTCGTTCACCATATAAAGCCGCAAGAATAATTCCACCACTCAAGAAAGGTCCAAATGGAATTCTTTGCTTTCGACTCATGACTTTAAATGCAATTAACGATACACCAATAACCGATCCTAAAATAGATCCTAAAAACAATGCTAAAACAATCTTTTGCCAGCCAAGAATCCAACCGGTGACAGCCATTAACTTAATGTCACCCATGCCCATCTGACCACCTGTGACCACATGGATGAATAATAAAGGTATACTGACTGCAAAAAATCCAATACTACTTTCTATAAAAGCTTTTTCAAAAAACACTTGAAAAAGCACACCAACAATCAATAAAAAAACAAGGATTCCATTGGGAATAATCATCCATTGTAGATCAATGAGCGAAATGACAAGACATGTTGAAAAAAGTATGGCTGTCATTAGCCCCGCAGGTGTAAATCCTAAGACAAAATAAATCCATACATAAGCTAAACCATTAGCAAGTTCGACTAAGGGATATTGAATAGACACCGGTTCCTTACAACTTCGGCATCGCCCCCGAAGTATTAGGTAACTAAATACCGGTATCAAATCATACCATTTTATAGATTGCCCACACGCCATACAATGGGATGGCGTGTAAACAATCTCTTGATGTCTCGGAATCCTAAATATACATACGTTTAGGAAAGATCCGAAAAGTAGACCAAGGATGAAGATTAAAAAATGCATTAGTCTTGGACGTAATTACTACTTGGAGTTGGTAATACTTGCCCTAACCCAGTTATAATTGACATATCATCGCCAGAAATTTCTAATTCGAATGCATCGGCATCATTAGGTCTATATTTTGGTGTGGGTACGTCACCATTAAGTTGCGCTTCAATATCTGCACCAAAACCAGTAAGAGTCGCTCCAAAGTCAACATCTGCTGCAACTGCATCTGGGTCTTGCGCTTTTACTTGGGCTGCTGCATTCATTATTATTTTTGCATTCGCAACATCCGTTGCTTTTCTAGAATTATCAATTGCACCTAAAATATTAGGTATTGCAATGGCTGCGATGATGGCTAAGATAGCGATGACGATGATTAACTCGATTAATGTAAAACCTTCTTGTTTCTTTTTCATGTTTTCGAATAATTTTCTCATTTTTTCTACACTCCTATTATTATATTTTTTGTGTTCCCTTACGGGTGGGGTTTACAAATTGCCAACGCCTTGGTACAAACCGAACATGGGTTGTACAATGGATATGACAACAAAGCCAACGACCAATGCCAGAACGACGATGATTAAGGGTTCTAGCAAGGACGTCATTTGAGCCACGGCGGATTCTACTTCACTATCGTAGAAGTCAGCCACTTTATTTAATATAGGTTCCAGCTGTCCTGTATCCTCACCGATTTTTACCATATGGGTAATCATAGGGGGAAACACGCCTAACTCACGTATAGGCTTAGACAAAGCTGTACCTTCGCTCACTTGGGTTCTCGCATCTTCTAAACCTTTTTCTACAACATAGTTATCGACAACTTTAGCCACAATATTTAGGGCATCGAGTAAAGGTAAGCCGGATGCTAAGAGTGTACTTAATGTTCTTGAGAAGCGGGATGCGACGATTTTAGTCTGTACAGGCCCGATTATAGGGAGTTTTAACTTTAATCGTGATAATGTAATGGAGCCGACTTCTGATTTTACATATATACGAAATGCAATAATGAGTCCGATGATTGACGGAATTAAAATATACCATCGGTATTTAACGAAATCACTGATGGCGATTAAGGCCTTGGTCGTTGCCGGCAGTTCCATTCCCATGCCATCAAACATGGAAACAAAGGTCGGTACAACAACAAGAACTAGGAGTATAACAACGCCTAATGCGACAATCGATACAACCGCCGGATAGGTGGTTGCTTTTCGAACAGATTGTTGTAGTTTGTACTCTTTTTCGAAATGTTCTGCCATACGATGTAGGGCAATCTCTAGACTTCCGGATACTTCTCCGGCTTCAATCATGTTAATGAGAATCTCCGGAAAATATTTACTATTGGCGCGCATGGTCGCAGATAGGGCCTCCCCTTGCTCGACACGTTCATACATGTTATTAATAACTTTCGATAGGTATTTGTTCTCTGTTTGTTCTTTTAATAAAAAAAGAGCTTCTAATACACTCACACCTGCATTTAAAATCGCTTCGAATTGCTGGCAAAAGATGGTAAGGTCTTTGACTTTAACCGGATTCCCTAGAACAATCTCACCATGTAAGGCCCCTTGTTCCGTAATCGATTCCGGGTATAAATTATTATCTTTTAATTTTGCAATGGCACTTTGTCGAGTCGATGCCTCGATCACACCTTTTTGTTTTTTCCCTTGCGTTGTCGATGCAAGATAATTGAATTTAGCCATATTTATACCCTTTCTTCACTTTTTCACACGCAGTAAAGACATTATACCATGCCATTAGGCGTAATTCAACCAATTATTCATATTTTGTTCATAGTATATTCATATTATTTTCATTTTATTCTTATTTAATTCTCATCAAATATTAATTAATGTAACAAACGGCGCTCCAATGCATTAGGATCTGTCGCAAAAATGAGGGCTTGTTCTCTGGATACCACACCTTCATTGACCAGATTAAGCAAGGATTCATCCATGGTTTGCATACCAATCTCACGATTCGTTTGAATAATTGAGTTAATCTGATGGGTTTTATTTTCACGAATCAGATTACGGATGGCTTGATTCACATGGAGGGTTTCAAAAGCTGCTACACGACCGGAGTTCGTATAATTGGGCAGTAATTGTTGGGATACAATCGAAACCAAAACACTAGATAATTGAATACGGATTTGTTGCTGTTGATGGGGTGGAAAAACGTCAATGACACGGTCAATGGTATTGGCCGCACCTATGGTATGTAGGGTCGATAAAACTAAGTGACCGGTTTCTGCGGCTGTTATTGCAATGGATATGGTTTCTAAATCACGCATCTCTCCCACAAGAATAACATCCGGATCTTGACGAAGGGCTGCACGTAAGGCATGGCTAAAGGAATCGGAATCGACACCGACTTCACGCTGGTTGACAATAGACCGTTGATGACGATGAAGATACTCGATTGGATCTTCAAGGGTAATAACATGGGCATTACGATTTCGATTAATTTGGTCAATTAATGACGCCAGTGTCGTTGATTTACCGCTTCCGGTTGGACCCGTAACCAAAACAAGACCTCGCTTTTTTTTGTAAAGATCAATGACTGAAACAGGTAAACCAAGTGCTTCCGGTGAAGGAATATCGCTTGCTACTAATCGAATGGCTGCTGCCATTGAACCTCTTTGTTTGAAGACATTGACTCGATAACGCCCTACATTTAATATACTGTAGGAAAAGTCAATCTCCCCACGATCTTGAAATTTTTGATAAATTTCATCGCTCATAATGGGACGAATGACTTCTGCAGACTGGGTCGGTGTCAATCGTTCATATTCCATATATTTTAACTTGCCATGAATTCTAAGAATCGGTGGTACGCCAACAGTTAGGTGTAAATCGGATGCTTGGCTTTGCATCGCTTGTATCAGTAAGTCATCAATCGTCATCATTGTCTTCCTTTCTAATCAGCTCCGTATGAGATACGAATCATTTCTTCGACGGTTGTCGTTCCATTCAAAACAAGACGTTTACTATTCTCACGAATGGTTTTTAATCCTTGGTCTAACGCTCTACTTCGTATATCGTCAGATGTTCCCCGTTGATTAATGATTTGTCGGATTGATTGGTCAATCGGGAGGATTTCATAAACCCCGATTCGACCGATATATCCGGTGTTGGCACATAGATGGCACCCTTTTTCTTTGTAGACATGGAGTTCTTCATGAATATTAACATTCAGAATTGCCTTTTCTTCTTCCGAAGCCAAAACTTTTTCTCGACACTTGGTACATAATCGCCGAACCAAGCGTTGTGCAATGACACCCACGACAGATGCACTGATTAAAAAAGGTTCGATACCCATATCCATTAATCGACTAATCGAGCTCGCAGCGTCATTAGTATGAAGGGTACTTACAACTAAGTGACCGGTGATGGAGGCTTTGACTGCTATCTCAGCCGTTTCCGCGTCTCGAATCTCACCAATCATAATAACATCCGGGTCTTGACGTAAAATAGACCGTAAGGCGGATGCAAAGGTTAAGCCTGTCTTTGTATTGACCTGTACTTGATTAATACCTTCAATCTGTGACTCTACAGGATCTTCAACTGTCACGATGTTTAAATCTTCACTATTGATTTCGTTCAATGATGTGTAGAGTGTGGTTGACTTACCACTTCCTGTTGGACCGGTAACTAAAATAATACCATGAGGATGGGAAAGAATATTTTCAAACTTGACCAAATCATCACGAAATAATCCAAGCTCTTCTTTTCCCTTTGTAAAGCCTTCTTTTGAGTTGACACGCATAACCACTTTTTCCCCATAGACGGTCGGCAGGCTAGATACACGAATATCGTAGGCCATATTATTAACCTTTATATTAATACGCCCGTCCTGAGGCTTGCGTTTTTCCGCAATGTCCATACCGGCCATAATCTTTACTCTGGCAACAATAGCACTTAAGAGTGACGTCTCGTAATCAAACATCTGTTGTAATTTGCCGTCAACTCGATAACGAACCCGTATATAGCGCTCATAAGGTTCGATATGAATATCACTGGCCCGATGGCGGACAGCTTGTTCCATAATGGTATTAACTAGCTTCACAATAGGGGCACTTTGAACTTGATCCCCCATCATTGTGTCTTCATGGATCTGAGTATCCACTTGAATCTCTTGCTCTTGTTTATATTCCTCCGCAGCTTTCATGGCTTGTTGCTTACCATAATGCATTTCTATAGCCGATTTTATATCGACTTCATTGGCTAGCATGGGAATAACTTCCTTGCCGGAATATATCTTGACATCATCTATAGCAAAAATATTTAAGGGGTCCTCCATTGCAACATACAAATCATTATCTGTAATACGTATAGGTATAAGCATATGTCGTTTTGCAAGGGATTCACTAATGGTCAAAACAGCATCTTTTGAAATATCATACTCTTTAAGTTCAACAAAAGGAATACCTAGCTGGTATTCGAGCACTTCATTGATATTTTGTTGGGTTACATAGCCAAGACTAATAAGCGTTTCCCCTATTTTGGCACCGTTTTTACGTTGTTGGCTTAATGCTTCTTCTAATTGTTCTCCGGTGATAATTCCGTATTGCATAAGCAAATCACCGATTCGCAACTTTTTCTTAAAGCTTTTCACGTCTTATCACCCTTTCTTAGAAGTTCGTGCTTTTTGGCAGCTACCGGTAATTGAATCCAGAGTTTTTGCTTGGGATGCGGCGCTTCCGTTACCACGTCACCTTCATCTGTTACTAAGGCTTCAACGGTAAAAGCATGTGTAGAACCATCGGTCTTCATTAACTCGAGTGTATCTCCAACTACGAATTTATTTCGCTGCTCAATGAGGGTTTGTTGGCCATCGGTATCTTCTAATACTTTACCCACAAAAACATAATCACGAATATAGGTGTTACTATCATAAATCTGGCTGTCTGCATCCGGACGTTCATGATAGAAGCCGGTCGTAAACTGACGATAACTACACTTTTTAATTTCTTCTAAATAGCTGGATTTATTGTTTTTATATACTTCAATATCCGTAAAATAATCATCAATCGCTTTTCGATAGGCTCTTGTAACCGTTGCTACATATAAGCCGGTTTTCATCCGTCCTTCTATTTTTAAACTTGTAATTCCCGAACGAATAATCTCATCGATATATTCAATCATACATAAATCTTTAGAATTATAAATATAGGTACCACGCTCATTTTCAAATACAGGCATATATTCTCCCGGTCGAGACTCCTCCATGAGATGATAAGTCCATCGACAGGGATGGGTGCAGGCCCCTTTATTAGCGTCCTTACCCGTCATATAATTACTGAGGAGGCATCTGCCTGAATACGAAATACACATTGAACCGTGAACAAAAGCTTCTATATCCATATCCATCGGTATTTTACTGCGGATCGTTGCAATCTCCTCAAAGGATAGTTCTCTAGCAACAACAACCCGTTTAACTCCTTGTTGATACCAAAAATTAATAGATGCATAGTTGGTATTATTGGCTTGTGTACTCAGATGCAGTTCCATCTCTGGCATAATCATTTTTGCAATAGCTAAAATACCCGGGTCCGCAATAATGACTGCATCAGGTCCAATTTCTTTCAGTTCTTGAAAATACTCTTCCACTGCCGGGATATCTTGGTTATGTGCAATAATATTTGCAGTCACATAGACCTTTACATTATGTGCATGGGCATACTCAATACCTAATCGCATATCTTCAAAAGAAAAGTTTCTGGCTTTTGCTCTGAGTCCAAACTCCTGGCCCCCAACATAAACTGCATCTGCTCCATATGCCACAGCAATTTTTAAATTTTCTAGGCTTCCTGCCGGTATTAATAATTCCGGTTTTTTTATGTCTAATCTATCCACAACGTTCTCCTATTCTTGTATCTTAATACTTATTGTTGCACCATCAGCTATATCTAAAACAGTCGTACTTAGTTGTTTATGATGGTTAATCTCCCAGAGATACTGGCGCATCCTTTGGTGAATGGTCCGTCGGCGTCTTGGCACATTAAAACGCGACCTAGCTACATCGCCTTGTTGCAAAACATTATCTGACACGAGTGTTCCTTGTTTTTTTAAAAGGTAAAGAACATCCGGTAGAAATGTAAGATATTGGCCTTTTGCCGCATCCAAAAAAATAAAATCGTATTGTTCTTGCTTTCGACACAATTCCTGCAAGACATCTGTTGCATCTCCATGGATTTGATGAATCTGGTTTTCATAACCTGATTGATGAATATTTTTTCGTGCCTGATTAACCATCTGATCGTCACGTTCAATGGTGGTTACCTTAACCCTGGAAATATCAACGACTTCTTCTAAAGCTTGCATCATCAGAATTGTTGAATATCCAATTGCTGTACCAATCTCAAGGATTCGAAAGGGTTTTGCCATTTGAAGTAAAACAGTCATTAAGGAGGCCATATCATCTTTTATAATTGGCACATGGTTTTCCTTAGCATATGCTTTTATTTGTTGTATGAATAAAGAATTTTCTTTGCGAATATAGCCAAGATACTGGCTCATTGAATTGTTTTCTTTCAAGTCTAACTCCTTTTTAGCAAAAATAGGCTAAAGTTATCTTTAGCCTATCTCTTACGTCTTACTCATTAGAATTTTTGATTATATTTATTTTTTGCTGCATTATGGTCATCGAGGGTCGCATTAAACTCATGAGCACCTGTCTCTGTATCTTTCAAAACAAAATACAAATAATTATGATTTTCCGGATATAAGGTTGCTTCAATTGCTGCAGCACCGGGATTTGCAATAGGACCAATAGGTAATCCCAGATTATTATAAGTATTATAAGGCGAAATAATTTCTAAGTCACTATACAATAATCGGTCACGAGGCACACCCAATGCGTACATAACTGTACTACACATTTGCAGACTCATATCGATATTTAATCGATTATAGATGACACCTGCCACCTTGGGTCGTTCTTCGGGAACGCGAACTTCTTTTTCAATCATCGAAGCAATGGTTATAATTTCATCGACACTATATCCTAATTCTTCTGCTTGAACATAATATTCATCAATAAAGACATCATCAAACTTCATCAACATCTTGCTAATAATATCTTCTGCAGAAGCATCTGCATAGACTTCATAGGTTGCAGGGAATAAGTATCCTTGTAAACGTTTAGGCCGATCCGGTAACTCATCGATAAAACGATAACCAAAGTTTCCGTTTTCTGCCGCATCCATAAATTCGCTTTCTGTGCATAATCCTTGAGCAGCTACACGTTCTGCAATCTGTTCAAGGCTAAACCCTTCAGGTATTGTAAATTTAACAACTTCTCGTTTTTCTCCTTCTTCAGAAAGAATCGTTATGATCTCTTCCGGTTCCATTCCGGTATTTAAGGAAAAATCACCATATTGAAATAGACTGTCTACACCTTGAAGCTTAGCTAATATACGAAAATACACTGCACTTCGGATAAGTTCATTTTCTTCCAAAATATTTGCAATGGTTTCTGTCGAAGCACCTTGAGGAATGCTGATTTCTTTTGTTATAATAGTTCGATTTGCATCCGGTTCTTTTGCCATTAATTCATAGCCAGACCCATATGCCCACATCGACGCCTGATATATTGCAAAAACTGCTCCTATAATAATGACAATCTTTAACATATAGTTAAAAACTTCGCCAAGAATTTTGTTTATCATATAATCACCTTTCGCTACTCTAAAAAATGTGTATCGAATTCTATTTCTTCTGTAATCGTATCATAGACCGAAGCCATCAATTTTGACAATTTAAGTTCCGCATCTAAAAACATTTTTACCTTTGGTTCACTTAATAATTCTTTATAATCTTGTTTAAGACTAATTAAATTTTCATAAGCATTATAGGCTCCATATTGATGGGATACCTGAATCTCAAAATTCTTTCGCCTAAACTCTTCAACTTGACACAACAATTCTTCATGTCTTTCAAGAATTGATCGATAATTCAAATAATCAATATATTCTTGCTTTTCTTTGATCTTTTTGACCAGTTCAAGGGTTTCTGCTTTGACATCCATCCTATCACCTCTTATTCCACTTCCATTATTACCGGTAAGATCATTGGATTACGTTTCATTTGACGCCATAAATGCTCACGTAAATCATCACGCACCGCATTCTTCATCTTTGCCCAACCTTCAATCTTACGATCTTTGCACTTTTGAAGTGTTTTAACAACAACTTCTCGTGTCTCTTGCATTAAGTCTGCTGACTCACGAACATATACAAATCCCCGGGATACAATATCAGGACCGGATAAAATCTCTAAGGTTCCTTTTCTAACGGTCACCACAACAACGATGAGTCCGTCTTCGGATAATTTTTGTCGATCCCTAAGAACAATATTACCTACATCTCCAACACCTAAACCATCAACTAATAATGGCTGACAAGGCACTGTACCTGCACGCGTTGCATGACTTTGGTTTAACTCTAAAATCTCACCATTCGTCAAGATAAATATCTTGTCTTTACGCATACCTAGATTACTTGCTATTTCCGCATGCTTAATAAGATGTTTATATTCACCATGAACAGGTATAAAATATTTTGGTTTTACCAATGAATGTAATAATTTTAACTCTTCAATACATGCATGTCCAGAAACATGTGTATCTTCAACAATAACTTCCGCTCCACGTCGATACAAATCGTTGATTACCCGTGACACATACTTTTCATTTCCAGGGATTGGTTTTGAACTAAATACAATAACATCCCCTTCTTGTATCTGAATATTACGATGGGTTCCACTTGACATACGAGATAATGCCGCTAAAGGTTCACCTTGACTACCTGTTGTTACTAAAACAACCTGTCCATCTTTATATTTACCTATATCATTAATATCTGTAAGCATGTTTTTGGGCATTTTCAAATACCCCAATTCAGAAGCCGTTGTCACAACGTTAACCATAGAACGTCCTTGTACAATGACTTTTCGTCGATACTTTTTGGCAGAATTCACAATTTGCTGTACACGATCCACATTTGAAGCAAATGTAGCCACAATTAATCGACGGCCTTTGTTTTCTTCAAAAATCATGTCAAAAGATTTTCCGACACTACTTTCTGACATGGTATATCCTGGACGTTCAGCATTTGTACTATCTGCCATTAATGCAAGAACGCCTTGTCTTCCTAACTCCGCAAATCGGCCTAAATCAATAGGCTTACCATGTATAGGGTTATAATCCACTTTAAAATCTCCAGAATGGACAACAATTCCTGCAGGGGTCGTAATAGCTAGCGCCAGTGCGTCTGCAATTGAATGATTGGTTCGAATAAACTCAACCGAGAACAGTTTCCCGAGATTGATTTTTTGCCCCGGATTTACGCGCTTTCGTGTTGTCGAATTCATCATTCCATGTTCTTTCAACTTATTTTCTAAAAGGCCTATGGTCAATCGTGTCCCGTATACAGGCACGTTAACATCCTTCAGAATATAAGGTAAGGCTCCAATATGGTCTTCGTGACCATGTGTAAGCACAAACGCTTTTACCTTTTTAAGGTTCTGTTTTAGATATGTTGCATCCGGAATCACTAAATCGATTCCTAACATTTCGTCTTCAGGGAATGCAATACCACAATCGACAACCATAATCTCGTCCTTGTATTCGAACGCTGTAATGTTCATGCCGATTTTATCCAACCCACCTAAAGGTATTATTTTCAGTTTTTCATTTGTTTTCTTCAAGAAAGCACCTCCGTCTAATAGTCGAATATGTTATATAAGATCTCATTCATTGTTTTTCTGACAATCTTTACATATTCCAAAAAATTTTGCTTGATGATCATGCACTAAAAAACCATAGGATTCTAAGAAACTCTTCTCAATCGATCCCATTAAATCTTCCGTCACTTCAATGACTTTTCCACATTGATCACAAATTAAATGATGATGGCGATGCACTTCGTCCTCGTTCGCTAACTCATAACGAATATACCCATCATCTAGGTTCAGTTTTTCAACAATTTTAAGTTCATTTAATAGTTGTATATTACGATAAACCGTTGCAAGTCCGATTTCTGGATGTTCAGTTTTAACAATCTGATACAATTCTTCAACGGTTAAATGTTTATCTTGATGTGCCAGCATTGCGTCGAGTACGACTTTTCGCTGGGATGTAATTTTATAACCATGTTCTTTTAATTGAGTACAAATCAGTTCTCTTTTTGCATCCATATCTACACCATTTTACCTTTTCTAAATAATAACAATTATCAACAGTATAAATGAAACTTATCTTTTTGTCAATTTTCAAAGGAATCGATTTGTTCTTCCAACATTGGAAAAACGATTTCAAGTAGTTCATCATCTTCGACAATCTCATAAATGATATCATCGCCCTCTAAATATGTTGCTTTAAGTACATACGCAAGAACTTCTTCTTCCTCTTCATCCGTATCACTTTCTATAACAAGCAAATATCCATCTTCTTTGTACTGGATAGCGCTTAAAATATCAAAAATAATCTTTTCGCCTGTTTCGTCGTCAAAAAATTCTATTCTCTCCATGTCACTCATCGTATTCACGTCCTTTTCAAATCGAGATATGTTTGCAAAATCAAAGATGCTGCAATTTTATCAATATATTTTTTATGATCTTCTTTACGTACCTTACCTTCTGTAAGAACCCGCTCAGCAGCAACTGTTGATAATCGCTCATCAAAAGTTTCTACTCTAATCTCAAGCTCACGTTCAAGTCGACGCACAAAATAGAGCGTACGATCAACTCGTTCACCTAAGTCATTATTCATATGTTTGGGTAACCCGACAACAATAAGCTCCACTTCGTATTCATCTATGAGTGCTTTTAATCTTTTGATGGATTCAATCAGATTACCTGGGTCTTGCCTAGAGATTGTTTCTATACCTTGTGCCGTCCAACCTAATGAGTCGCTAATGGCCACTCCTATTGTTTTTGACCCATAATCTAATCCCATTATACGCATTTTAAAATCAGTCCTTATTTTGAATATTCTGTTTTATATAGTTTTTCACCAATTCTTCTAACAATTCGTCCCGTTCCAACTGACTCATCAATGTTCGTGCATTATTATGATTGGTAATATATGTTGGGTCGCCTGATAGTATGTAACCAACAATTTGATATATGGAATTATATCCCTTTTCTTCAAGAGATTCATAAACAATTTTCATAGTTTTTGTCACTTGGTTTTCCGGTTCTTTTTCAGGTCGTCTGAAAAATTGCGTATTATCTAGTCCCATGTCCTCACATCCTATCCATAAAAGATTTCAATATCTATACTTATATTACAGTAAAGTAATTAAAATATCAATTGTTTATTTATTAAAATCATATCTTTCCAATTATGCCATCCTTCAACAAACCCTTTAATTGAACAGGAAAAATTTTTTCTCCAAGTTGTTCAGGACTTTGAATATAAACCCGGACATATTCATCGGTATATCCACTCCAATAGCTCTGTCCATCTATGACAAGGCTTTCCTCGATAAGAACGTCTTGCAACTGTCCGATTCGGCGTTTTAAATAGTCACTCTTTGACTTTTTGGCTACTTCAATAAGTTGGTGACTACGTATGTTTTTTACTTCCCCCGCAACTTGAGGCTTCATTTTTGCAGCTCTAGTTCCTTGACGTATAGAATACTTGAAAACATGTACATCAGCAAAGCCTATTTTTTGAATAAAGGCAATTGTTTCTTCTGCTTCTTCATCCGTTTCCATTGGGAAGCCAACAATAACGTCTGTCGTCAATGCAGGATCCTTGTAATATCGGCGGAGCAAGTCGGTTTTTTCAAAATATTCTTGGGATGCATATTGTCGATTCATTCGCCGGAGCACAGAATCACTGCCACTTTGCATTGATAAATGAAAATGTGGACATACTTTTTTACAATTCACCAACCGTTTAACAAAATCTTCAGTGATAAGACCAGGTTCTACGGACCCTAAACGTATACGTTTTAGACCTTGAATCCTATCGAGTTGCTCAATTAAATCAATTAAGGTTACTTGCTCAAGATCTTTGCCGTAAGACCCAATATGAATCCCGGTGAGAACAATCTCTTGATATCCATGGGATACTAAGTCATTGACTTCATCAAGCACAGCTTTTGGGTGACGAGAGCGTACAATACCTCTCGTATATGGAATAATACAATATGAGCAGTAGCGATCACACCCATCTTGAATTTTTAAGGTTGATCGTGTTTTATTCTGCTGGGCTTCAATATGCAATTCTTCAAATTCAATATTATGGTGGACATCTTCAATTTCAGGTTCTATCTGATGATCTTGTTGATAAGCTTGGACAAGATCAACAAGCTGGTTCTTTTTTGTATTTCCGACAAGTAAATCAATGTAAGGCATATCATGTAATTCGTCATGGCGAATTTGAACATAACATCCAACTGCGATGACAATGCCTTCAGGGTTGTTTTTCTTGGCTCTTGAAAGCATCTTTCTAGATTTCTTGTCGGCTATATTTGTGACAGTACATGTATTCACGATGTAAATATCATTTTTTTCATCGAATTCACCAATATGATAGCCTGCTTTAATGAATTGTTCGGTCATAGCTTCTGTCTCATATTGGTTAACTTTACAACCGAGTGTATGAAAAGCAACAGACGGCATAGTTCTCACTTCTTTCTATTCATAATATTAACAATTATGTTTGATTTTAGTAATACATTTGTAACTTGACATTATATTGGGTTATGATAGTATTATTGTATAGTAAAATGATATGTAAAGGAGGCAAGGAAATGACAACTATACAAGTAACTCTTAATTCAATTGATAAAGTCAAAACTTTTGTCAATTTGGTCAGTCGTTATGATTCGGATTTTGATCTTGTTTCTGGTCGATATGTGATTGATGCCAAATCTATTATGGGTATCTTTAGTTTAGATTTAAGTAAACCTATTGAATTAAACATCCATGATCAATCGATTGTTGATGAAGTAAAAAGCGCATTAAACGATTTCATTGTTGAATAGATTTAAGGCAAAGAAGACTAGGGGCATAGCCCCTTTTTTTATTGCCCGGGTTTTATTTTTATTACTTCTGTATCTTCAATGGCTTTTTTTACCATTTCATCTAAATTCTCAAGATGTTTTTCTGATTTTTCTATTACTTCTAATTTAGGTTTTGTCACCGGGTGTTTCGCAACAAATACGGTACAACAATCTTCATAGGGTAAAATCGATGTTTCATATGCATCTATTTTTTCGCTGATATCGATAATTTCTTGTTTGTCAAAACCAATTAAAGGTCTAAATACCGGCATGGTACAAATAGCATTAGTAGCAACCAAGCTATGTATTGTCTGAGACGCCACTTGACCAATGCTCTCACCTGTAACAAGGGCTAAGGCTTTTAAATGCTTTGCATGTGCTTCAGCAATGGTCATCATAACACGTCGCATAATAATCGTTAACTGCTCATGGGGACATTGCTCATAGATGGCAAGCTGTATCTCTGTGAAGGGAACGATATGCAAACGAATAGGACCTGTTTTACGTGAAATAATCCGTGCCAAATCGATAACTTTTTCTTTTGCCCGTTCACTCGTATAAGGATGTGAATGAAAATAAACTGCATCGATGGCCACACCACGTTTTGCAATCATATATCCGGCTACCGGGCTATCAATCCCTCCTGATAGCAAGAGCATTGCCCGACCATTAGAACCTACAGGCATACCACCTAGCCCTTTAATAGCTTTCGAATAAATATAAGTCCTGTCACGAACTTCAATCCAAATACGTACTTGCGGATGATGTACATCGACTTTCAGGTCCGGATAGGTATCTAAAAGGTGTGCTCCTATATCTCGACAAATTTCCATAGATGTTACCGGGTAGGATTTAACCGCTCGTCTTGCTTCAACTTTAAATGTAAAGTTTTTTTCAGCATATTGTTCTTGAACAAAATCAACAACGCTTGTTTTGATTTCATCGAATTCACCTCGCGGTATAACAACAACCGGACAAATATAAGCGATACCAAATACTTCTTGTATGGCGGCTAATACTTCATCCTCATCGTAATCTGAATGGGGTTCAACAAAAAAACGGCCTTGTTCTTTTTGTACCTTAAACTCACCTAATCCTTCGATTCGATGGCGTATTTGATCCATGAGAATATTCTCAAACATAAATCGATTTTTACCTTTTAATGCAATTTCTCCATACTTAATTAAAAATGCTTTTTTCATGATTTCCTCCATCATTTTTTCACAAAGCGACCGAACACTTTATCATTCTTCTTCAGCGCTGCTATTAAACAATCAATATCTTCTTTGGTCTGACTGTTTGAGAAACTAATACGAATGGATTTATCACTTTCTTCGTCGGATAATCCAATCGCCTTTAATACATGGGAAACATTCAGTTTTTTTGAGCTACATGCCGAACCTGTACTGATTGCGATTCCATCGTCTTCTAAACTATGTAATAGGACTTCCCCTTTTATACTTTTGGATCGAATATTGACAATATATGGGCTTACGATTTCGTCTTTAAATACTCCGTTCGAATAACGGGAGTTAACATACCAATCCGGTAATTCTTCAATAAGTGTTTTTACAAAATATGCCTTTAAGTCCAAAACATGTTCATAATGTTCTTCATTGGCTAATACCATTCGCTTTGCTGCTTCATACATGCCAATAATTCCTGCAACATTTTCGGTTCCGGGACGAATTCCCTTTTGTTGACTTCCACCGTATTGCAGGGGGATTATTTTCACTGAATCTTTGATATAGGCCAATCCGACACCTTTAGGTCCATGAATTTTGTGGGCACTTGCGGAATATAAGTCAACCAAACAGTCTTGCAAATGAATATTAAATTTTGCAAAGCCTTGAACACCATCAACGTGAAACAATGTATTGGGGTTTGCCTCTTTAATGACTTTACCAATGGATTTAATATCTTGAATACTTCCGATTTCATTATTCACATGCATAATTGAAACCAATGTTGTATCCGGTCGTATCGCACGGCGAAGACCATCCAGGGAAATATGTCCATTATGGTCAACGGGTAATCGTGTCACCTCAAATCCTTCATTTTCAAGAAAAGAAAAGCTTTCTCCCACTGAAGCATGTTCAATTTTTGTTGTGATAATATGCTTTCCGCTACGGTGATAGGCTCTTGCCACACCTTGTATACAGAGATTGTTACTTTCTGTCCCGCCAGATGTAAAAATTAATGCTTTTTCTTTTATTCCAAGAAACTTTGCTAAGTATGCTCTTGCTTTACTCACTTCTTTTTCTGCGTCCAATCCTTTCCCATGAAGACTTGAAGGATTTCCAAAATCAATAAGTAGCATGCGTTTCATTGCATCGAATGCTTCAGTACAAATGGGTGTTGTTGCCGCATGATCAAAATATAGGTTCATCATATTCTTCCTTCCATAAAAAAAGTAGGCAGTCACCCACCTACATCCCTATGATCCGTTTTATTTATCTAAAACATTTTCAATCGCTTGTAAAACTCGGGCTTTCTGAAATGGTTTTACAATAAAATCTTTTGCACCTTTTTTGATTGCATCGACAACCATAGGTTGTTGTCCCATAGCTGAACACATAATAATCTTACTATCAGGGCTTGATTCAACGATTCCGGGAATTGCTGTAACACCGTCCATTTCAGGCATTGTAATATCTAAAGTAATGATATCCGGTTTGAATTCTTTCGCTTTTGCTATTGCTTCCTTACCATTACTTGCTTCTGCAATAACTTCATATCCTTCTTCTGTCAGCATTTTCTTTAGTACCGTTCGCATAAAAACCGCATCATCAACGATCATAACATTTACTGCCATATCTAGGCCTCCTCTATTTCATACATCAGCATTGCCATAAAAACCATGCCGGCTGTTTCTGTTCTTAGTATTCGGTTTCCCAAACTAATCAGTTCTCCATCATAAGATAACAATTGCTCGATTTCTTCAGGATCAAAACCTCCTTCAGGTCCGATAATAACTGCAATCTTTTTTGCATGATGTAATTGTTGAAAGACTTCTTTTGTCCCCATCATACCTCGTGTATTTTCATAAGGGATAATGACCTTATCATAGTCTTCTAGCTCTGTCAATAGCTCACGCCATTTAAGCACACCTCTAACCTTGGGAATCATTCCCCGCTTACTTTGTTTGGCTGCCGATTCTGCAATGCCATTCCAACGTTGAACTTTTTTTAGGGCTTTTGAGGGTTCATATTTTACAATAGAACGTCGCATTTGAACAGATACAATTTCATGAACACCTAGTTCAACACATTTTTGAGTGACTTGTTCCATTTTATCTTGTTTAGGTGCACCTTGATAAAGAGTTACTTGAATCGGTAACTCACTGATGGATTCATCTACTGATTGTATTTTACACTGAATTGCCTCGTTCGTCAATGCTTCGATTACGCACCGGTACTCTAGACCTTCACCATCACTGATTATTAATGGCTCTCCAGCCTTTAATCTAAGCACATTCATAATGTGATTGACATCTTGACCGGTTATTTGTATATTCTCTTTGGTTATGGCCGATGAATCAACAAAAAAATGATACATTTTACACCTCTCCTCCTGAATCATCACGTGATTTTGAAACGATTGCAATCCAACCACCATCGCGTGTGATGTCAAGAATATCAAATCCATGTTCTGTCAAATAAGATACAACAAGCTCTTCTTTTTCTTTAATAATCCCTGAAGCAATAAAAATTCCTTGATTTTTAAGTATTTTATGGACGTCACCTGTGACGGAAATAATAATCTCCGCGAAAATATTAGCAACGGCAAAATCAACTTTAGCAGAAACATTTTCTAACAAGTCGCCTTGAATTACCTCTAATTGATCTTCAACGCGATTTGACATAACATTTTCTCTTGCAATTTTACATGCACTGGCATCAATATCAATTAATATCCCTTTACCTGCACCAAGTTTTGCCGCAGCAATTCCTAGTATACCGCTACCACATCCAATGTCGACAAAACTATCCTCTGGTTTGGTGTACTTTTCAATAGCTTTCATACATAAAGAGGTCGTCTCATGGGTTCCCGAACCAAAGGCCATACCAGGATCAATGTCAATAATAATTTCAGCATTTCGAAAATCCGGCCAGGCATTAATATCTTCCCAAATAGGCTTTACAACCATTCGTTTACTGATTGCAAAGGGTTTATAATATTTCTTCCAATTGTGGGCCCAATCTTGATCATCGGACATTTTTTGTCTAAAAACATATCCGGGAAAAAGAGTTTGTATCGTACCCATGATTTTCTGCACATCATCTTCTTCCGATAAGTAGAATCGCACACCCACTTGTTCTTCCATTATATTATCAAATTCTAATGCATCCACATACATTTGCTTTTGTTCATTTTCAGATATATATTCGTCAATAATTTCTACGCCCTGAATAGGAAAATCATATAGTTGGGCACAAAAAACATCGACATCATCACGAGAAAGACTCGTTTCTATTTCTATATATTTCATAATAGCCCTTTCGTCTAAGGCAAAGACGCATTTTACTCAAATGCGTCTTTCATTTTGTCAAAAATCCCTTTTTTTTTCTTGTTTGATGTTGTCTCTTCGCCAAAAGCTTCTGCTAATTCTTCAAAGGCTTCTCTTTGACGTTGGTTAAGTTTTGTCGGTGTTTCGACAATAACATCCACATATTGATCCCCACGTGTTTTGCTGTGATTAAGGTATGGAACACCTTTTCCACGAAGTCTAAACCGTGTACCGGTTTGGGTTCCCGGATCAATATTATATTTCACCTTATTATCTAATGTCGGCACTTCAATCTCAGCGCCTAAAGCTGCTTGTGAAAATGTGATTTTCATTTTATAGTAAATATCGGTTCCATGACGTTCAAACATTGCATGTGGGCGTATATAGATTGTAAGCAAAATATCGCCTCGTGGTCCGCCATTTTCACCAGGTTCACCTTTGCCCTTAAGGCGAATAGTTTGTCCGTTATCTATACCTGCCGGTATACTCACAGAGATTTTTTTACGTTTTTTCACATATCCTGCACCTGCACAGGCCTCACATTTTTCTTTGATAATCTTCCCGCTTCCTTGACACGTCGGGCATGTTCGTACACTCGAGACTGTTCCTAAAATCGTTTGCTGATTATAACGCACTTGTCCTGCGCCACCACACTGGGAACAGGTCTCTGCATGTGTGCCTTCTTTGGCACCACTACCATGACACACTTCACATTCATCAGAAACCGTTATGTTTAATTCTTTTTCGGATCCAAATACTGCTTCTTCAAAATCCAGTTCAATAGAAGCACGTAAGGATGCCCCTTTTCTTGGGCCGTTACTTGAGGAACGACGTCCACCACCGCCACCGAAAAAGTCTCCGAAAATGTCTCCAAACATATCACCCATGTCACCAAAGTCAAATCCACCGGAAAATCCACCATGTCCCGGACCGCCTTGACTAAAAGCCGCATGTCCAAACTGATCATATTGTTGACGTTTGCTAGCATCACTAAGAACTTCATATGCTTCAGTTGCTTCTCTAAATTTATGGGCTGCAGAATCATCCTCCGGATTAATGTCTGGATGGTATTTCTTTGCTACTTTTCGATATGCCTTTTTTATATCTGAATCTGTTGCATCTTTTGATACACCAAGGACTTCATAATAATCACGTTGTTCAGCCATAATTCACCGCCTATTTCTTTTATTGCGAAGACCTATTCATGGTACAAGGAAAGGAGTCCAATCGGCCCCTTTCCTCAATATGTTATGTCTTCTTATTCATAGATTACGTCTTATATATTACTCTTCTGTGAAGTCAACGTCAACTACATCATCATCTTCGTCACTTGTTGCACCTGCTTGGCCACCTGTAGAACCTGCTGCTTGACTCGGATCAACACCTTCTGGTCCTGCTTGTGCACCACTTGCTGCATATATTTTTTGTGAAACTTCGTTTAATACGTGTGTTAAACTTTCTTTTGCTGCATTCAGCTTTTTAACATCTGCTTCGTCTAATGTTTTTTCTTCTGTTTCTTTTAGAAGATCTTTCACTTTACTTACTTCGCCTTGAAGACGTTCTTTATCTGCATTTTCTAGCTTATCACCAAGCTCTTCAATAGTCTTTTCCGTTTGGAAAACAAGTGAATCCGCTTCATTACGTGCATCGATACCTTCTTTTCGCTTCTTATCTTCAGCTTCGAAAGCTTTCGCTTCTTCTACTGCACGATCGATTTCATCATCTGACAAGTTTGTGCTTGCAGTAATTGTGATGTGTTGTTCTTTTCCTGTTCCTAGGTCTTTGGCACGAACTGTTACGATACCATTGGCATCAATGTCAAAGGTTACTTCGATTTGAGGCACACCACGACGCGCTGCCGGAATTCCATCTAAACGGAAACGTCCCAGGGTCTTATTATCTCGTGCAAACTCACGCTCACCTTGAACAACATGGATGTCAACCGCAGATTGATTGTCTTCTGCTGTTGAGAAGATTTGGCTCTTCTTTGTTGGAATCGTTGTGTTTCTTTCGATTAATTTTGTTGCGACACCACCAAGTGTTTCAAGTCCAAGAGATAATGGTGTTACGTCGAGTAATAAGATGTCACCTGCACCTGCATCACCGGCTAACTTACCACCTTGAATTGCAGCACCGACAGCAACACATTCATCCGGATTAATACCTTTAAAAGGATCTTTTCCAGTTATTTTATTAACCGCTGCCTGAACAGCTGGAATACGTGTTGATCCACCAACTAATAATACTTTATCAAGTTCTGTTGCTTCTAAATCTGCATCTTTTAATGCTTGATTAACCGGTCCCATTGTTGATTGAACTAAATCATGGGTTAATTCATCAAATTTAGCACGTGTAAGTGTAACATCCAAGTGCTTTGGTCCATCTTGTGTTGCTGTAATAAATGGCAAGTTAATGTTTGATGTTGTTGAGCTTGATAATTCTTTTTTTGCTTTCTCTGCCGCTTCTTTTAAACGTTGCATTGCCATTTTATCAGCTGATAAATCAACACCTTCAGCATTTTTAAATTCTTTAACCAAGAAATCAATGACACGTTGGTCGAAGTCATCTCCACCTAAGTGGTTATTACCATTGGTCGCTAATACTTCAAGGACACCATCACCGATTTCAATAATTGAAACGTCAAACGTACCACCACCAAGGTCGAATACCATGATTTTTTGTTCATGTTCATTATCTAATCCGTATGCTAATGCCGCTGCTGTTGGCTCATTAATAATACGTTTAACTTCTAATCCTGCGATTTTACCGGCATCTTTAGTTGCTTGACGTTGTGAGTCTGTGAAGTAAGCCGGTACTGTAATTACTGCTGCATCAACAGTTTCACCAAGATAGCTTTCTGCATCTGCTTTTAATTTTTGCAAAACCATAGCAGAAATTTCTTGAGGAGAATAATTTTTATCCTCAATCGTTACTTTATGATCTGTACCCATGTGACGTTTAATTGAAGCAATCGTTTTGTCGGGATTTGTAATCGCTTGACGTTTTGCCGGTTCTCCGACTAAACGCTCACCACTTTTTGTAAATGCCACTACAGATGGTGTTGTTCTTGCACCTTCAGAGTTTTCTATAACGATGGGTTTTCCACCTTCCATTACAGATACACATGAGTTCGTTGTTCCTAAGTCAATTCCTATAATTTTAGCCATGTTTGTTTCCTCCTATACGTTTTTATTAATTTACGACTTTTACCATACTATATCTTAAAACAGTATCTTTATACATATACCCTTTTTGGAAAACTTCAGCAACCAAATTATCATCATATGCGTCGTTTTCTTCATGAGTGACTGCATGATGTAGATTCGGATCAAACTCTTGATGTAATGCATCGATTTCTTTCACACCAAGTTCCGTCATTGTATCCGTCAACTGTTTATAAATCATTTCCACACCTTTTGTAATACTAAGGTCTTTTTCTGCATCTGTAATATGCTCTAGGGCTCTTTCAAAATTGTCAATCGCCGGTAGCAATTTTTCCAAAACTTCTTTTACACCATTATCATACATGGTTGCTTTTTCTTTGATTGTGCGTTTTCTAAAATTATCAAATTCTGCCATTGCACGCTGATACTTATCTGCATTTTCCTTCATCTGTTTTTCTGCTTCGATAAAGGCACGCTTTACAAGTTCATTTTCATCAACACTTTCCGCCTCATCTTCAACGACTTC
>DDQW01000015.1:94712-116453 GCA_002342805.1 Clostridiales bacterium UBA2432
TTGTGTTTCGTCCTTGTTGAATTCTTCGTTCACTTCGTCTTTTTTTTTCATAAGGAATAATCTTCCCTTTCTATAGCTTATTTAGTAAATCATCGACGTTTTTAATTAAACATCTTAAATTCTGTACGGTACGGTCATAGTCCATACGTTTTGGACCGATAATTCCAATTGCACCGACTTTTTTTCCTCCGATATGATAGGATGTCGTAATCAAACTACAATCTTTGAGTCCATCGAGTTGATTTTCTTCACCAATGACAATTTTAACATGTCCGTCATCGCTTTCAATGGTTGTATTAATGATATCTTTAAGAACGTCTTTTGTTTCTAGTGTTTGAAGTAACATAGAAGCCTTGCTTATGTCATTAAATTCCGGATATTGCAAAATATTCATGGTTCCATATGTATGAATATCTGAATCATCTACTTCTCTTATGGTTCTAAAGACAACATCAATAACTTTACTTATGACTTCTTCCCCGTCTTGAACCTGCTCTTTAATCGTATGAATAATATCTAAACCAATATCTTCTAATGTAAGCCCCATTAAATGTCCATTTAACTTTAATGCTAAATGGTTTAACAGTTCTTGATTAACTTCATGTTCTAGATGAATCATGTAATCTTTGATTGCATTGCCATCGGTTACAATAACAGCCAAGATCGCATGCTTTTCTACTTCAACAAGTTGAATATTCTTAATCTTGCTTTTCTTATACGAGGGTGAGCTAACGATACTGGTGTAGTGGGTTTCTTTTGCTAAATATTCGCCAATTGTTTTGAGCATATCCTCAATACGTGATGTACTTTTCTTCAATTCTTCTAAATACACTAACTTTGTGAATTCAGCTTTTTGAAGTTGCAACATCATATCAACATAAAAGCGATATCCTTTGTCTGAAGGAATACGCCCTGAAGACGTATGTGGCTGCATGATGAAACCAAGTTCTTCTAAATCCGACATCTCGTTACGTATTGTTGCTGGGCTGATTCCTAAGTCATAATGTCTTGATAAGGTTCTTGATCCAACCGGTTCAGCTGTCTCAAAATAATCATTAATGATTGCTTTGAGAATTTGTAACTTCCGTTCGTTTAATTCCACCGTTTCACCACCTTCCATTTTGTTAGCACTCACCTATAAGGAGTGCTAACCATGTATCTATAATATTATCTTAAGATAGATTTGTCAACCCTTTTTCCGTCAAAAAATATTAAAACCTTATAAAAAAGCAGTGAAAACATAATTACTTACATCGATTCCACGCTCCGTTAATTTGAGATAGCCCTTATCAATAACAAGCAGTCCTTCACCGATCATTTTTTCTAATACTTCTTTCCATTGACCATCAAAGGGATGATCGAAGTTTTTGTTAAAGGTCTCTAAATGAATGCCTTGATCTAAGCGCAATCCCAAAAAAATGCGTTCTTCCATGCGTCGTTTTTTTGAAGGTGGGTCTGTAAGACATCGGATTTCGTCAATATGACTCGAACGTTCAAGATATTTAGCCATGTCACTTGTATTACTATACCGCGTTCCGTTAATATAGGATGCTGCTCCAAGTCCGATCCCAATATAATTCTTGTCCGTCCAATAGGTCAGATTATGTTGACATTCAAATCCTTCTTTTGCAAAATTTGATATTTCATAGCGATGATAGCCTTTTTCTTCCAGTACTTGCCTAGTCAGATGATACATATCTCGTTCGATTTCTTCTGAGGGAAGATTGAATAAACCCTTCTCATATTTCTCATAAAAAGGGGTATCCTCTTCAATGATTAAACCATATGCGGAAATATGTTCCGGTTCAAGTCGCCCGACGTCAAACAAGGTTCTTCTCCATTCTTCAATGGTTTGATTCGATAAACCAAACATTAAATCAATGTTAATATTTTCAATGCCGGCTTTTCTTAAGCGTGCATATGTTTCAAGAAACTCTTCATATGTATGAATACGACCTAATGCTTTTAAGTGACTGTTGTGAGTCGATTGTAATCCGATACTGACTCGGTTAATGGGAGATTGTTGTATCCAATTAGCCAGTTCTTCCGTTACCGTCCCCGGATTAACTTCAATGCTAATCTCAGCATCATTTTGCAAAGTGATATATTGTTGGATTGTTGCAAAGAGTTGTTGAAGTTGGTCTACCGTTAAAACAGATGGGGTCCCTCCCCCGATAAAAACTGTTTGAATTGGGGCTTTTAGACCTACAGAATAAGCCTGTATTTCATAACACAGGCTTTCTACGTAGTCTTGTTTTGTTGTTGAATCTGTTGCAAAAGATAAGAAATCACAATAAGCACATTTTTGTGCACAAAATGGAATGTGAATATATAAACTATAGGGATTCATAAACGTCTCCTTACTCGTCAAGTTTAAGGATACTCATAAAGGCTTTTTGAGGCACCTCAACGCTACCGACTTGACGCATGCGTTTTTTACCTTCTTTTTGTTTTTCCAGCAACTTACGTTTACGACTGATATCTCCACCGTAACATTTAGCAAGGACATCCTTGCGCATAGCACGAACAGTTTCACGTGCAATAACTTTATTTCCGATGGATGCTTGAATCGGAACTTCAAACATATGTCTGGGTATTTCATTTTTTAATTTTTCAACAATTTTGCGTCCCCGTTCATAGGCTTTTTCACGATGCACAATAAAACTTAAGGCATCAACAATTTCTTTATTAATGAGTACATCCAGACGTACAAGATCAGACTCCACATAGCCAATAAGATGATAATCAAAGGATGCATATCCTTTTGTCCTTGATTTTAAGGCATCAAAGAAATCATAGATGATTTCATTTAAGGGAAGTTCATAAGTCAATAAAGCTCTTGATTCTTCGATATAGTCCATATGTATATAAGTCCCACGACGATCTTGGCATAAATCCATAATGGTTCCCACATATTCTTTTGGCACCATAATTTCTGCTTTAACCATGGGTTCTTCCATGTGCTGAATCTCAGAGGGTTCCGGCAAGTCAATCGGATTGGCCAAAGAAATCTCTTCGCCATTCGTTTTTTGAACTTTATAGATAACACTTGGTGCTGTCGTAACAATGTCCAAATTATATTCGCGTTCGATACGTTCTTGAATAATCTCTAAATGCAAGAGTCCAAGAAAACCGCAACGAAAACCAAATCCTAATGCGACGGATGTTTCGGCTTCGTACTGCAATGCCGCATCGTTTAATTTTAACTTATCTAGTGCATCTCGAAGATCTTGGTATTTTGAACCGTCGGCCGGATAGATTCCACAATAAACCATCGGATTTACTTTTTTATATCCTGGAAGTGCATGTTTTGTTTCATTACCGACTTCCGTTATTGTATCACCAACTTGGGTATCCGAAACATTTTTAATGCTTGCAGTAATATAGCCAACAAAACCTGATTCTAATGCTTCTGCCGGGATAAAGCTTCCGGGAGCAAAATATCCTACTTCAATAACTTCGAACTCTTTTTTTGTCGCCATCATTTTAATCTTGGACCCTTTGCGTATTGTTCCTTCCATAACTCGGCAAAAGACAATAACACCCTTATAAGGATCATATACCGAGTCAAAAATCAAGGCTTTCAGTGGTGCTGTGGAATCTCCTTGAGGCGCAGGGATTTTATGTACAATAGCCTCTAAAACGGCTTCTACATTAAGACCATCTTTTGCTGAAATCTGAGGAGCATCAATAGCCTCTAATCCAATGATATCTTCTATTTCTTCTATGACACGTTGTGGGTTGGCACTGGGTAAATCAATCTTGTTAATAACAGGCATAATTTCCAAATCGTTTTCTAATGCCAAGTATACATTTGCCATGGTTTGGGCTTCAATCCCCTGTGCTGCATCCACAACTAAAATAGCTCCTTCGCAAGCGGCTAAGGCGCGTGATACTTCATAGTTGAAATCCACATGTCCCGGTGTATCAATTAAATTAAACACATATTCTTCACCGTCTTTTGCTGTATAGACGAGTCGCACCGCCTGTGCTTTAATGGTAATACCACGTTCTCGTTCTAATTCCATGGTATCTAGCACTTGCTCACTCATTTCACGCTCCGTTAATAAGCCGGTCATTTGTATGAGTCGGTCTGCCAAGGTGGATTTTCCATGATCAATATGTGCGATGATGCTAAAATTTCGTATATTTTCTTGTTTCATCATTCATTTCCTTCCAAACAAGATCTTCTGCTTCGACAGAAATATCTCGAAAATTATATACTATCCAGTTGCTAATTATAACATAGCAAAACTATAGAATCAACTTGACTTTTCACTACCTATCCAATAAACTAAAAGAAATGTAAATTGAAAGGATGAACAACATGTTAGATATGAACCTGATTCGCAATAACCAGGCCTTGGTTATTGAAGGACTAAAAAAAAGAGAATATTCTGTTGATTTTACAGATTTTAATGCATGGGATGAAAAACGAAAATCCATCATTCAAAAAGTTGAACTATTAAAGGCTGAACGAAACAAAGTCTCTAAAGAAATCCCAGAACGAAAAAAAGCCGGTGAAGACGTTGCGCCTATTATTGAAAAAATGTCTTTGCTAAAGGATGAAATTGCTTCTTTAGATGAAGATCTTCGTGATGTTGATGAAAAAATACAGACCTTTGTCGTGAGTCTTCCTAACCTGCCGGCAGATGATGTTGTTCCCGGTGGCAAAGAAAACAATCAAGTGATTCACACATGGGGATCAAAACCACAACATGATTTCGAAGCCAAAAATCATGTTGAACTAGCCGAAAGTTTAGGCATTATTGATTATGAACGAGGAGCCAAACTTGCCGGAAACGGATTTTGGATTTACAAAGATAAAGGCGCCCTTTTAGAATGGGCTTTACTTAATTATTTTATAAGCGAACATCTTAAGGACGGCTATACTTTTATGTTGCCACCTCATATCCTTTCCTATGAATCCGGATATACGGCAGGTCAATTCCCTAAATTCGAAGATGATGTCTTTAAGCTTGAGCAAGAAAAAGGCTATATGCAGTTTTTATTACCAACGGCCGAAACAGCCCTCATTAATTTTCACAGGAATGAAACCTTAACTGAAGATGAATTACCCAAAAAATACTTTGCATATACCCCTTGTTACCGAAAAGAAGCGGGTTCTTACCGCTCTGAAGAACGCGGAATGATTCGTGGTCATCAGTTCAATAAGGTAGAAATGTTCCAATATACAACACCAGACCAATCCGATGCTGCTTTAGAAGAACTGATTAAAAAAGCTGAGGCACTTGTTCAAGGACTTGGTCTTCACTATCAATTATCTAAGTTAGCCGCCGGAGATTGTAGTGCTTCCATGCGTAAGACTTATGATATTGAAGTTTGGATTGATAGTATGCAGGTCTATAAGGAAGTAAGTTCTGCTTCTAACGCAGGTGATTATCAAGCACGTCGTGGAAATATGAAATATCGATTAAACAATGAAAAAAAGGCAGCTTTCATGCATACCTTAAATGCTTCCGGACTAGCAACATCTCGTATCTTGCCTGCATTACTTGAACAACATCAGCAAGCTGACGGATCTGTGCTTATTCCACAAGCCTTACGACCCTATACCGGATTTGATCGAATCGAACCCCTTAAATAAGACATAAAACAATACAGAAAAAAAAGCGCTGGAGTTTGAACTCACAGCGCTTTTTTTTATATAAGTGCTTCTAGACGTGCTAAATGCTTTTCTTCTTCTTTGATTATACGTTCTAAAACTTCTTTCACCTTATCATTTGCATATTCCAATAAATTTGTGTAATAGTTAATGGTTATACGCTCTGTTTCAGCTCCTATTTTCAGGGCATCACGCACTGAATCTATAGGTGCTTGGCTACGATTAAATCCTTCATTTTTTGCATAACTTGCAAAGAATTCTTGTACCTCATCTGAAAATAAATAGTTCTCCTGAGATACGTCGACTTGTAAATCATTATACATGCTTTTAAATATTCTCGCATGCTCTTTTTCGTCTTCTGCCATTCCCAATAGTACTTCCTTAAGTTCTAAATCAGCCATTGTAGCGTACTTTTCATAAAACTTAGCACCTTCTTCTTCCATACTAATTGCTAATTGAAGAACTTCTGCTCCTGTGAATTTTGGTTGCATATCATCATCACCTTTCCAATGTTTTTTTTATTGTTGCGTGAACGTTATTGTGTAAATCGTTCACTTGTTCGCGACTTAATACCGTTACATCAATCGGGTCATGAAAAACGACAGTTACATCTGCTTTTCGAATACGTTTATGTTCTTCATAGACCTTATATGTATTAACTATAGCCACCGGAACAATAGGCACCCCTGCTTTGACCGCTAATTTTAGAGAGCCGGGTTTAAATGCATCTATTTGGCCCAAATGGCTTCTTGTTCCTTCCGGAAAGATTACTAAACTCTTTCCCTCTTTTAACATCTCAATACCTTGAAGAATAATATTTAAGGATTGTCGCATATTTTTACGATCCATAAAAAGGCATCCCATCTTTTTCATCCACCAAGATAGCATGGGGATTTTTTCCAATTCAACCTTGGCTATAAAGGCTGCAAAATAAGGAAGATGTACCATTAATACAGGAATATCAAAATAACTTTGATGATTAGCAACAAAAAGTACCGGACCGCTTGGTACCTTATCTGCATTTTCTACCTGAATACGATTTCCGGTAAAAAAAATAATGGATTTGGCCCATGCACGTGTTTGCCATTCAACAACTGATTTCTGGGATTCCTTGCGCCCAAATAAAGCAAAAATCAGATAAGGAATTGCACCAATCATGCTTAACAAAAGACTAAGACCAAAATACATAAAGAAAAAGAGTGTTTTAATCATATTTTTTCTCCTTAACATGGTGTGTAAACTATTGTAGCTTAAAAACAATATAATTTCAACATAAACAGAATTATTTTAATATTTGAAAGAAGAAGAAACTAACCACGTAGGCCACAAGAAGTTGATATCCCAAAGAAAACCACATCCACTTCCAGGACCTTGTTTCACTTTTAATGACGCCGAGCGTTGCTACGCAAGGGGTATATAATAAGGAGAAAACCATAAAGGCATATGCACTTGCCGGCGTAAAACCAATGGTGCTTAAGGCCGAATAAAGCCCGACTTCACCGACTCCATAAATCACACTCATACTGCTAACAACAATTTCTTTGCCTAATACACCTGCAATCAAGGCTAGCGCAGCCTGCCAATCTCCAAAACCAAGAGGCGTAAAAATAGGGGCTATTAAACGACCTAGATCAGCACCTAGACTTTCAGTCATTGCCACTTTTCCGGAAAAATTAAATTCAAGAACAAACCACAAAACCACTGAGGCCACAAAAATAATGGTTCCGGCACGTTCTAAGTACTCACGCACCTTTTCCCACACAAAAATACCGGTTGTCTTTAATGCCGGTCGTTTGTAGCTTGGAAGTTCAAGAATGAGTCCTGAATTTTCACTTTTGCCCATAAATTTCCTAAAGAGCAAGGCCATAATAATCGAAATAACAATACCTAAAAAATATAGAGAAAGTGCAATAAGAATTTCACGGCCGGGGAAAAAGGCCCGGGAAAATAACACATAGATGGGAAATCTAGCACTACAGGACATGAATGGTGTTATTAAAATTGTAATCAAACGATCCTTTTCATTATTAAGACTTCGTGTTGTCATGATTGCAGGAACCGTACATCCAAATCCTAGAATAAGGGGAATAACGGCCTTGCCATTAAGTCCGATCCGGCTCATGTTTTTATCCATGATGAGGGCAACACGAGCCATATATCCCGTGTCTTCTAATAAACTCATGGCAATAAAGAGAGCAGCAATGTTTGGCAAGAAGATTAAGATACCGCCAACGCCACCTATAACACCATCAGCAATAAGTGAAATTAGCCAATCTGCAACATTCCACTCCGTCATTAAGCGTGTTAATGAGCTACCGAACCACCCAATTCCGGATTCAAATAAATCCGCAAAATAGTTACCTACGGTAAATGTAAATGTAAATACTAAAAGCATCATCACCAGAAAAATCGGAATGCCTAAAATCGGATGGGTTACAAGGGCATCTATTTTATCTGATAGAATCTCACGGGGCTTGTTTTCTTTGGCAATCAAGACATCTTCAATAAAGCTTTCAATATATTCATATTTTCTTTTCCCTATTTCTTCTTCATAGGTTTCTTCCTGTCCAGGAATATGGTCTTCAATAAAATGACGTTGATGATCAATCGGTAACTCTTCAATAGATTCATCCCGAAGTTTACTCAATATTTCATGATCATTTTCAACGACTTTCATACTTAACCAACGTAAAAGGAAAGCATTTACAGGAGTTTTTAGATGTATTTTTGATGCAACTTCTTGAATTTTACTTTCAATTGTTTCTCCATAGTCAATACGAATCGGTTTATAGTCTTCTTTGTGTTTACTACTACGAATAACTTGATGCAATAACTTTGTAAGTCCTTTTTTTGAAACAGCTACAACTGGAATGACCGGAACATTAAGGGCTCTTGATAGCTCTTCAATATCTATAGACATACCCCGCTCTTCTAATACATCAATCATGTTTAAAGCGATGATTACCGGACGTCCCAGTTCAATCAATTGAAGGGTCAAATACAAATTCCGCTCTAAATTGGACGCATCCACAATGTTAATAATGGTATCCGGATTAAAATTTAAAATATATTCACGTGTTAGTATTTCCTCCAATGAATAGGGAGAAATACTATAGATTCCGGGCAAGTCAACTAAGGTAATGTTTTTTCCATCATGCTTAATCAGGCCTTCTTTTTTCTCGACAGTTACTCCCGGCCAGTTGCCAACTTTATGCTTGGCTCCTGTATAGGCGTTAAATAGTGTTGTCTTACCGCAATTTGGATTTCCCACTAAGGCTACTTTAATATGCATTATTGGGTCCTCTCTTTCCTAGGTCTTCTTTCGTCACTTCATTTACATCAATTTGCCGAAGTATAGCTTCACCTAAGGCCACTCTTGATCCACGAATTCGCATTACATATGCGTGATTCCCCAATTTAGCCATGATTGTTATCCTTACCCCTTGGGTGATCCCCATGTTTTGAAGGTGCTTCTTTGTCTTTGCATCAACCTGAATATAATTCACTTCATATGTATGATTTTTCTGTCCATTATATAGCTTCATTTTCTAACCTCGTTTAAATGTCACTTGTTATACTAGCAGTGTCAACAATCCCATAATAAAACCAAGCAGTGCACCAAACCAGGTTATTGCTTTTAATTCTTTATCAACGATACCAAAGATTAAACGCTCCACATCTGCAACACTAAAGTGATTGATTTCACTTTCGACAATCCGAGTAATATTAAATTGCTGAATAAAGACAGGTAAATGCGTTTGTGCAAAGTTTTTATACGCTTGACAAACGCCTTTGCTAAAACTGTCTTTCATCTCATCCGTTAATTGAATTTCGATCTTTGCAAATGCAATTAAATATTCTTGAATATGTTCTGACATTGCATTGCTACTTGCTATTTCAACGATTTCATCTTCAATCATAACGACGGCTTTTTCTGTAAGATGAATATATTCTTTTGAAGAAAGAACCGCTGACACTTCTTTATCAAGAAACCCATCTATCTTATGACAGATAAACTGAACCATTTGTTCTTGATTTTCTTCTTCTTCAAGATATGTTTGACTATAGTCCACTAACATTGTGTATAAAGCTTCCGGCTGTACAAACATTGCTGCTAGGCCACCAAGTTTTTCAGATAGAATTTGATCAATCACTTGAATAATTTGAGATTTTACATCCTCTTCTTCAAGTGCAGCAATGAGATATTTGGCAATATCTTCTTTATGAGATAGGATAATAGTGTTTAATTGATTAACTGTCTTTTCTCCGATGACTTCATTTATTTTTTTTGAATAAGGAATTTTCCGGGCAATCGTTGCAAAAATTTGATTCTTAATCGTTTGATTATCCGAAAATTCTTTTGATAATTTCTCTTGTATTATCTCTGCAATCTTATGATACAGAGCTTCTTGCCCTTCTTTACTTGGATAGATTTGATCCATAATGGCATCAATGGATATGGGTCTAGATAATAGATCCCCTATAATATATGTCTGCAATTGTTCAATGACTTGCTTATTGGTCAGTTCTTTTAAAATCACTTCTTCTGTAAGTAAATTGTTTCCAACGGCTTGTCCTAAGCTTTTTGCAATACGTTTTTGTTCTCTCGGAATAACTCCGGGTGTAAACGGTATTCTAAATTTACCTATATAGGCTGCCTGATGTGGCTTAAATAGCATTTTAATCGCTAGCCAATTTGTTGTATAGCCTATAATACTTCCTGCAATTGGTGTTACAATTGTCGCTAAATCCATAAATGATAACCCCTTTCATATACAGAATAGATTGTATCATAAAATGAAAAAAAGGTACATACCATTTTCATGGTATGTACCTTGATATTTATAATTTATTATCTGTTCAAGATTGCTGAATGTGCTGCTGCAAGACGCGCAATTGGTACACGGAATGGTGAACAAGATACATAGTCAAGACCTGCTCTATGACAGAAGTCAATAGAAGATGGGTCACCACCATGCTCTCCACAAATACCTAATTTGATATCTGGGCGAGTTTTACGTCCTTTTTCAACAGCCATTTCAACAAGTTGTCCAACACCAACTTGGTCTAAACGAGCAAATGGGTCTGACTCAAGAATTCCTTTTTTGTAGTAGTCGTCTAAGAAGCTACCTGCATCATCACGAGAGAATCCAAATGTCATTTGAGTCAAGTCATTTGTACCAAATGAGAAGAACTCTGCTTCTTCAGCAATTAAGTCTGCAGTAAGTGCTGCTCTAGGAATCTCAATCATTGTACCGATTTTGTACTCAAGTTCAATACCGGATTCTTCGATAACTTTTTTCACTACATTAAGTACTACTTCCTTAACATATGCTAATTCTTTAACTTCACCAGCTAAAGGAATCATGATCTCAGGAATAACATTGATGCCTTTTTCCTTTTTCACTTCAACTGCAGCTTCGATGATTGCACGAGCTTGCATTTCAGCGATTTCAGGATAAGTAACTGCTAAACGACATCCACGATGTCCAAGCATTGGGTTGAATTCATGTAGACTGTCAACCGTTGCTTTTAATTCGTCAAATGTAAGTCCCATGTCTTTTGCTAATTCAGCAATGTCTTCATCTTCATGAGGTAAGAACTCATGTAATGGTGGGTCAAGAAGACGTACAGTCATTGGACGATCTTGTAATGCTTCGTACATGCCTTTAAAGTCTGCTTTTTGAAAAGGAATAAGTTGCTCAAGAGCAGCTTTTCTTTCTTCAACAGAATTTGAAACGATCATTTTACGGATTTTAGGAATACGATCTTCTTCAAAGAACATATGCTCTGTACGGCAAAGTCCTACACCCTCAGCACCGAATTCAATCGCTTTAATAACATCTTTAGGACTATCTGCATTGGTACGTACTTTTAATGTACGAACTTTATCTGCCCATGCCATAAATGTTTGGAAATCTCCACTGATCTCAGGATCCACTGTTTTAACATCTTCAAGATAGATATTACCTGTAGAACCATCAAGTGAAATATATTCACCTTCGTTAATTGTTTTTCCATTTAACGTAAATGATTTTTCATCAGCAGCAATCTTAACGTTTGCACAACCAGAAACACAGCAAGTACCCATACCACGAGCAACAACAGCTGCGTGAGATGTCATACCACCACGTACAGTTAAGATACCTTGTGCTGCATCCATACCTTCAATATCTTCAGGTGATGTCTCTAAACGAACAAGGATAACGCGCTCACCACGTTTTTTTGCTTCAACAGCAGTATCTGCATTGAAGTAAACACGACCTGCAGCTGCTCCAGGAGAAGCTGGTAAGCCTTTGCCATGAACCTCTGCATCAGCAAGTGCTTTTACATCAAACATTGGATGTAATAATTGGTCTAATTGCTTAGGCTCAACTTTAAGAAGTGCTTCTTCTTCTGTTACTTTACCTTCTTTTACAAGATCAACAGCAATACGAAGAGCTGCTTGAGCTGTTCTCTTACCATTACGTGTTTGTAAGAAGTAAAGTTTTTTGTTTTCTATTGTGAATTCCATATCTTGCATGTCTTTGTAATGATCTTCAAGACGATCTGCGATATCCATGAATTCTTTATAAACTTCAGGCATATCATCTTCGAGACGCTTGATTGGTTCTGGTGTACGAATACCTGCAACAACGTCTTCACCTTGTGCATTTAATAAGTACTCACCATAGATACCAGCTTCTCCCGTTGATGGGTTACGTGTAAATGCAACACCAGTACCTGATGTATCACCCATATTACCATAAACCATTGTTTGAACGTTTACAGCTGTTCCCCATTTACCGGAGATATCATTCATTCTTCTATAGATAACGGCACGCTCATTATTCCATGAACCAAATACAGCTTTGATTGAATCTAATAATTGAGCTTTTGGATCTTGTGGGAATTCTGATCCTTCATGTTTTTTATAAAGTGCTTTAAACGCTTCAACAACTTCTTTTAAATCATCTGCGCTTAATTCTAAGTCACTTTCGAAGCCTTTTTTCTCTTTGATATCATCTAAAACTCTCTCAAATTGAGATTTAGGTAAGCCTTTTACTACGTCTGAGAACATTTGAATAAAACGTCTGTATGAGTCATATGCAAATCTTGGGTTTTCTGTTGCTTTAGCAAAACCTTCAACAACTTCATCATTAAGTCCTAAGTTAAGTACTGTATCCATCATACCAGGCATAGATACTCTTGCACCTGAACGTACAGATACTAATAATGGAGAAGAGTTATCTCCGAAGTTCTTTCCATTGATTTTTTCGAGTTCAGCGATAGCGTCATCAATTTGTGCTAATACTTCATCAGATAGCATTTCACCATCGTCATAGTATTTGATACAAGCTTCCGTTGTCACTGTGAATCCTTGTGGAATCGGAAGACCTAAGTTGGTCATTTCGGAAAGGTTTGCACCTTTACCACCAAGTAGGTTTTTCATTGATTTGTCGCCTTCGTTGAACATATAAACAAATTTGCTCATTAAAGTTTCCTCCTAAAAAGATTGTGATTTGTAATTAATATTACATTTATAGTAATAAGCTCGCTTTTTATTATAACACAAAGAATAATTTATGAAAGTGTTTTTTTTGACAAACTTATTAGTTCCTTGATTTTTTCAGATTAAACCGCTTAAAAAGTAAAGTGTTCTTCAAAATACGCTTTTAAGTCCTCGATTTTAATTCGCTCTTGTTCCATAGTATCTCGATGTCGAATAGTCACCGCTTGATCTTCAAGAGAATCAAAATCATAGGTAATGCAAAAAGGTGTACCAATCTCGTCTTGACGACGGTAACGTTTACCGATCGATCCACGATCATCATATTCTGCATTATATGTTTTTGACAATGTCGTAAATAATTCAGTTGCTTGTTCACCAAGTTTTTTAGATAAGGGCATAACCGCAACCTGAATCGGCGCTAATGCCGGATGAAAACGTAGAACTGTTCGTGAATCTCCGCCTTCTAGCTCTTCTTCATCGTATGCTGCACATAGAAAAGCTAATGTTACTCGATCTGCACCAAGTGACGGCTCAATACAATAAGGGATATATTTTTCTTTTTTCTGGTCATCAAAATAAGTCATGTCTTGACCACTTTCTGTTTGATGCGCCTTCAAATCAAAATCTGTACGGTCAGCAATACCCCATAGTTCTCCCCATCCGAACGGAAACAAGAACTCAATGTCACTCGTTGCGTTACTATAGTGGGATAATTCTTCCGCACTATGATCACGTACGCGCATTTCTTCTTCTTTGATGCCTAAATTTTGAAGCCAATTTATACAGTAGTCTTTCCAATACTCAAACCATTCTAAATCCGTTCCCGGCTCACAGAAAAATTCTAATTCCATTTGCTCAAATTCACGCGTCCTAAAGGTAAAGTTACCCGGTGTGATTTCATTACGGAAGGATTTACCAACTTGACCTATACCAAAAGGTATTTTTTTACGGCTTGTTCGTTGTACGTTTTTAAAGTTAACAAATATTCCTTGTGCTGTTTCCGGGCGAAGATAAATCGTGTTTGATGCATCTTCTGTAACTCCTTGGAAGGTCTTAAACATAAGATTAAATTGACGAATATCGGTAAAATTATGCGCTCCACAACTTGGACAATTTATATTATGTTCATCAATATAAGTCTTCATAGCTTCATTTGACCAAGAATCGACGGCTTCTTCACTTTCAAGACCTTCTTGTTTCATGTATTCTTCAATGAGTTGATCGGCTCTAAAGCGCTCTTTACATTCTCTACAATCCATTAATGGGTCATTGAATCCACCCACATGACCGGAGGCCACCCAAACTTGTGGATTCATAAGAAGCGCACAATCGACACCCACATTCAATGGACTTTCTTTAATAAATTTTTGCCACCATGCTTTTTTTACATTATTTTTCAGTTCAACACCTAGCGGACCATAGTCCCAAGTATTTGCTAAACCTCCGTAAATCTCTGATCCAGGATATACAAAACCTCTTGCCTTGGCTAAGGCAACAACTTTTTCCATCGTTTTTTCCATAACTATTTCCTTTCTCATTATACCTATTTAATTGCACAAAAAAAGCAATCCTACGCCCTTGAAAGGGACGAATTGATTGCTCACTCCGCGGTTCCACCCTAATTGATACATATCGTATCCTCTTAAGTAAATATTGCTCAAAAGCGCCCTTCATTCGCCACTTGTTCTAGTTCACACTATCCTAGAATCACTGAAGTCAAGCTCTTCGAATTACTCTTCTTTATCACTGCAATTATTCATTTTTCAAATCATTTGAAGTATATCATATCTCTAAGGAAAACGTCAACTAATTTTCGGATGCTCTAGTCCATAATTTCAGATAATTGCATATTCGTATAGTCAACAAGGCCTTCATCATTAATCTGATGAAGGGCATCTTTATATGCATAAGCTTCAATGGCCCTTATGCCTTGTTCAACAGATGTAAACATTCGCACTACTCTCTTATGGACATACTGATCTTCTTCAGACCTTACATCCATTTGATTTAACTCTTCTTGAACCGCTTGTAATTGACTCAGGACATTTTTTTGCTCATCATCTTCATATACCCTTGTTTCCCTATCTACCAATGCACTGTAGTTCATAAGATCGCCATATTCTTGCATGAGCACTTCTAGCTCAGCATTATATTCATTTGATGTTAGTCGCCCGGATTCTATAAATCCGGTCAATTCATTAACTGCTTGCTCAAATTCAGCAAAAGCAATATGACTTTTCAAAAGCATATAATGATAATCTAAGAGCTGAACGAATAAGTCAACAAGCTTTTTTTGCTCTTCATTTATATTCTCCGCAACATCACTGTGTACGTGTGAAAATTCTTGTTCAAGCTCGTCAAAATCTTTATCAAGGGACTGAATAAATATTTCATATTCTTCTTGTGAGAATTCAGATTCAAGGAAAATAGCTTCTTGCGAGATTGTCTCTGACAATTCACGAATAATGTCTGCCATCATCTGAGAGCTTTCTGCTTTATCAGAATTGTCTCCTTTATCAATGACAAAAAATACTAATAGTCCTATAAAAATAATACTAACACCTAAAATTACTATTGTTTTTTTATTTATTGTTTTTTTCATTTGATATCCTTAGTCGTCAAGTAAATCTATAAAAGCAAGCGACTTATAATCTCCATCAATATAATAACTAAAAAATCGATGAATGATAGATGCAACTTCATTAAAGCGCTCGGGTTCAATTTTAAAATGATACAAACGGCCGATTTTAACGTCTTGAAGAAAATGTAAAATTGTTAAAACCTCTTCTGAAGCACCTGACTTTTCTTGATGTAAATCCGGTTGAAACCCTAAGGTTGAAAGGGCTCTAAATTCAAAAATTCTTCGAATGACTTCAGGCTCTTGGCTTTTGTTTTTCAGAGTTATGAGCGATATATATAGTAATCTTAGCAATTCATCATTGGGATCCATTTCTTGAATCACTTGATTACATACTTCTAATAGATATAGGCCATAATATAAACATTTTAAATCTTCTCTTAGAGAATAAAAAGATTCTATAACCTCCACTTGCTTCAAGGTATAACTATTTTTACCTTCATAAACATGGAATTCTCCAAATACAAAGGGTTGTGTACCTGCTAAGAGACTACTTTTTGCACGTTTTGCACCATTAGCAAAAACAACCATTTTTCCATAATCTCTCGAAAAAAGAATAATGCGTTTGTCCTGTTCTTTAATGGGCATTTCGTGTAGGACAATTCCTTTTGTTTTTATGAGCGTTGGCATGAAATCACCTCGATTATAAGCATTAACCTAAACAATAAAACCAACTTTCTTCTTTACTTTTCTAAGCGTTTTTTCTGCCAAGAAGGATGCTCGTTCACTATTCGTATGAATAATATCATCAAGATATTTTTTGTCTTTCATTAAACGATGAAATTCATCTTGAATTGGCTTCAATTCATTCACCGTCACTTCCGCTACAGATGCCTTTAATTGGCCATAGTTTTTACCTTCAAAAAAAGCAAGTGCTTCTTCAATGCTATCACCGGTTCCACAACAATATAAGTCGAGTAAATTCTTAACACCCGGCTGTTCATTTGTATAATTAATAACTCCCACAGAATCGGTTACAGCACGTTTAATTTTATTGGTTAAGATATTAGGCTCGTCGAGTAAAGATAAGGTTGCATTTGGATTTGCATCGGATTTTGACATCTTTGACGTCGGATCTTGTAGACTCATAATTCGTGCACCAACTTTTCCAAAATACGGCTCAGGTATTGTAAATGTATCACTGAGTGTATGGTTAAATCGCTGTGCAATGTCTCTTGCTAATTCTAAGTGCTGTTTTTGGTCCGCACCAATAGGTACAACATCTGTTTGGAACAGCAGAATATCTGCTGCCATTAATACCGGATAGGTATATAAGCCTGCATTAATATTGCTTTCATTTTTTGCAGATTTATCCTTAAATTGAGTCATCCTATTCAACTCACCCATATAGGTAAAACAACCTAGTATCCATGCAAGTTCAGCGTGTTGGCGAACATGCGATTGAGGATAAATGATATTTTTAACTGGGTCTAGTCCTGTCGCGATATATAGAGCTACAAGTTCTCGTGTCTTATTTCTTAGTTTAGCCGGTTCCTGTCTCACGGTTATCGCATGAAGGTCAACCACACAATAAATGCTTTCATATTCATCTTGCATTTGAGTCCAGTTCTTTAATGCTCCGTAATAGTTTCCAATCGTAATATTTCCTGACGGTTGAATACCACTAAATATTCGTTTCTTTTTTTCTACTGTTTCACTCATGATTGCACCTCTTTATTTTATATTCATTCCATATGATAATTGACACAATTTTAGCATATAGTCCAATTACTGTAAAGAATCTAATTTATTTTCACGTCATTTAATGCTATACTGTATTGTAAGACATTCGAAAAAACATTCATACATTTTGAAAGGATTTTTATGAAAATACTTGTTGTTGCAGATGAAGAATCCACATATTTATGGGACTACTATGATGAAAAACTTTTTAAGGATATTGATTTGATTATTTCTGCCGGAGATCTCAAGGCAAAATACCTCTCATTTTTAACAACGCTTTCAGGAATTCCGGTGTGTTATGTCCCCGGTAATCACGATTATCGTTATGAGAGCCAGCCCCCGTATGGTTGTGATAATATTGATGATCAAATCTATGTACATAAAAATATACGTATTTTAGGTTTAGGTGGTTCTTATCGTTACAAGCAAGGCCCTTATCAATACTCCGAGAAGGAAATGCAACGACGTATTCGTCGTCTCAAAAATATGATTCGTCAGTTCGGTGGTGTGGATATACTTGTGACCCACGCGCCGGCGCTTGGACATGGTGACGGTGATGATTTATGTCATCGAGGATTTGATGCATTTAATAAATTCATCTATACCTATTCCCCTTCTTACTTTATTCATGGGCATCAACACCTGACCTATTCACGCAGTATAAAACGTGTTTCAAAAATTGATAATACAAATGTAATTAATGGATATAACTATTATCTCTTTGAATATGAAACCAATAATAAGCAGCTTAATGAAATGAATTTCTTTCAAAAGCTGCTTAATAGTCTGGTATTTTATTTTAAATATTTCAAAACACCGGTTATGAAAAACTACCGCGCTTACAAAAAATATCTAAAAAAGAATCAATAACGTTTCTTTACACTCATCAGCTCTAAAAGCGGATGATTTTTCTCTAATGCGTTGATGGAAGGTATTGAACCAAGGACACCATCAACAAACCAGTTCATGGTCAATATGTCGCTTGGATGCAAGGTTTTACCGGATTCTAATTTCACATTGCTTTTTTGATCAATCAAAGGGCCTCTAAATGGATGATACTCCCCTTGCATAATCATTAGTTTCATGAATTCAACGGATTCACGTAAGGAATAGGGTAAGCTTGATTGAGAATAAAAAATATCCACAACATCTGTGTCCATTCCCCACCAATAGTTTATTGCTTTGTCTGTAGAACCCATGGTACTTGATAGGCGATTGTAAGATCCATTCATAATATTTCTAACGATTTTTTCGTAAAACTCTCCCCAATTCCACATAGGTGTTGCCAAATAATTTCTTCGCTCATTTTGTGAATCTTCATTGACAAAATAAATGCCGGAATTATTTAATTTTGTTGTTGCTTCAGATGATTCTTGATGGGAAATAATATCAACTCCCATATCCATAAGTTGTTTATTGATATCATATGTCTCCTCGGAAATATCGGCTTTATAGTTGGTAACCCATTTCACTTGTACCGTTGCATATGGATTAACAAATCGAGCCCCTAAGGTAAATGCATTGATACTGCTGATTACTTCAGGTATTGGGTATGTAACCACATAGCCTAGATTATTGGTATGTGTCATACCACCTGCAATCATTCCGACCAAAAAATTCGGCTCATAAAATCGTCCGAAATAGGTTCTTACATTCTTTGAAGATAGGTTTTCCGAACAATTTAAAAATTTAACATCGCGATATTCGACTGCTGCTTTTAAGGTTTGATTAATAAAGGTCGGACTCGTTGTAAAAATAACATCAAACCCTTCTTCGGCTGCTTTTTTTATAGTTTCATAGGCAGTCTCATCTTCAGGAACATCGTTAAATGCTTTTGTCACAATTTGTCCCTTAAAAACATCTTCTAAATGCAATCGACCAATCTCATGGCCATAGGTCCAAACTGATTTTTCGGCAGACTTTGAATGAATAAATGCGATACGAATATCTTTCATTGTCGATGTAAAATTGGTTAATCCATCAAAAAACGAACGTTTTTCAACACCGTCAGAATCAATTTCGAGAGATATGTTATCTCTGTTTGACAACAATTCTAATTCCGTCCATATATTCTTCAACTCTTTTTGAACTTCTTCCGGACTTTTATTCTCAATCTCCGGATAAATTCCTAAATATTTAACCAATGCATCCGCTGTTGTAATCTCTATATTGTTACCACCTAATTCATGATAAATCTTTCGAAATCGATAATAGGTAGCTTCAAAAGAATCTAATCGATCCATCCAATTATGGTTGACTAAAAGTTTGTATAATTGATTAAAGCCTTCTTTATTTGACATCCACACATAATTAATTTTTGTTTTTTTATAAAATTCTAAAAATTCATAATAGATAACTATGGTTTCATCCTCTGCATCATATTTTGGTATGATACGTGTTACATCTGCGGTAATAAGTAATGCATCATAATATTTCAAGACAGATACGCGTTTATTTCCTTCTTCTACATAAAACCAATTGAGATATTCATAAACTTTGATTGCATCACGAATACCCTCTTTTAAATGCGCTTCACATAAATTTGTCCACTTTGATCCAAACTCTGTTTTTCTTAGTAGTAAAGGCATATAATTAGGCGCGAAGGAAGATGCTCGACCAATTGTCTTTGTTCCTTTAATTTTACGAACAGGAATATCCATCGTACCCAGTTGCACCTCAGAAACGACAGATTCTTTTGCCGTTATGGTGTCTAATGCCGGTAAATAAGGATTTTTACCACTGAATTTATGGCTGTTATATTCTTTTAACCCTTTTTTTCTTGCATTTTCATACACATTTAGAATTTCTTCACGCATCACATAATCCTTTCTAAAACAGTCTCTATTCTCATTATACTCTATTTCACTATTTCTGAAAAGGATGGATAGACATCTAAGACAAAATATGATTAAATAAAGAAAAGGAGGAAATACAATGAATAAAATACCAAGTTTTACCGTTAATCACTTAACTTTAGATAAAGGTGTATATATATCCAGAATTGATCACCTTGGTGACCATGTTATCACAACCTATGATTTACGGATGAAAAAACCCAACGCAGAACCCGTTATCAATACCGGCGAGATTCATGCATTGGAACATTTAGGGGCCACTTTTTTACGTAATCATGCGACCCTTAAAGACGACGTTATCTACTTTGGCCCAATGGGATGTCGTACCGGCTTTTATCTGATACTTAAAGGGGAACGTACGTCGAAAGATATCATCCCACTACTCATTGAATTGTATGATTTTATGGCCACCTTCAATGATGACATACCCGGTGCAAGTGCACGAGACTGTGGTAATTTTCATGACATGAATCTACCTATGGCCAATTTCGAAGCCAAAGCCTATCTCCATGTATTAAAGCATATTACTGATCAGCAATTAAGCTACGAATAATAGTTTAAGAATATAGAAAAGAATCAAGTGGAAGGGATAGATCAAATAAAACACAAATTTGAATCCCTTTCCTTTTTTTTCGTTATAAAAAAGAAGGAAAATAACACTAAAGCCTGCATAGATTTGTATGATGCTTGTAGCACCGGCTAATACATTGAGCCAAGCTAATAATCCATTCATAATAACGATAGCAAGCATTTTGCCTTTTATTGTCTTACTCTGATAAATCATAAAGATTAGAAAGACACCAAAGAGTCCATAATCTGTTCGTAAGATTTCAGCTAAGAGGGCTAGCATATAGATTGCTACAAGGCTCAAGAATCGATTTTTATCCTTCCACTCCTCATAAATCCATATGCATAGCAAACCAAGGACCAATGTAAAAAAAACATTTTGATGGGAAATATCCCATGGATTTCTATAAAATGCTAAGTTAAAGGGTATTTCAGAAACTAATGCGAAGATACCTAATCGAATAGCATATTTTTTTATATTTCGGGTATATCGATATCCTTCCGTAATTAAAAATGCAAAAATCGGAAAAGCAAGTCGACCGATTATACGCAAAAGACCTAGTTCTTGAAAAAAAATTGCTCCAATATGATCAATAATCATTGTAATAATTGCAATCCATTTTAACGTTGCTCCTGACATCTTGTCCTCCATAATCTATTGATATCTGCATTCTATCATATAGTGGCAAAAAAAAGAAGCTTTTCCCTTTGAGAAAAAGCCTCTCTTTTGTGTATCATAAATATTTATTTAAAATAGTTGACGCCTGATTTGAAAAGTTGTTGGTCTTGTTGTCCATATATGTTTTTGGCAACATGTTGACCAATACGCTCTGAATGCCCCATCTTACCTAATACACGTCCGTCTAAGCTCATTATACCC
>DDQW01000082.1 GCA_002342805.1 Clostridiales bacterium UBA2432
AAATCGTTTGTCTTCCAGCTAATCGACTTACATACTTTTCACTAGTACCGCGACTTCGTTCAACACGATATAACCGATAACTTGCCCTGTCTTTGGATGGGGTATTTTTTTGAGTCATCGGATATATCTATAATAGTTAGGTGTAGTGTCCGACATTCCTACTAAAATGTAAAAAATGTACATGGAAGTAAATTTTCTTCTATCTGATCATTTTCTAAGAATAATAATAAATGAATCATTGTCTTTGATCTCTTTATATTCAATATACTCTTCAATTACAAAATGTCCTTTTATTTTTTCAATATCTTCTCGTTGATAAAGAACATCAGGTATCCCATCGAACTTTCCATTTTGGGGATTGCCTTTCCATATGGCGTGAAAAAGCACCCCACCTTTTTTTAATATTTCATATTGGGCTGATAGAGATTTTTCCAATTGATCCGGAGTCAAGTGCTGGAGAACTTTATTTGAGTAAATTACATCAAATTGCTTTCCCACTGCCATATTGACTGCGTTTATTTTCAAAAATTGATGTTTTCTGAATTTCTTTTTCAAGGACTTTAGAAATGCCTCGGAATAATCGCTTCCAGTAATTTTGTATTCTTTGGAAAGAGTTTTAAAGTCTTTTCCTGTTCCACTTCCAATTTCTAAAATATCCTTTGATTTGTCTATCTTTTTTATGAAATAATCTACAACAAAAGTATTCTTATAAAAGAGTAACATGAAAGAATAAATTTTTGTGGTCAACCAACTATATTGTTTAGGTTCTTTATCTCTTTTCATCAAGATCCTCCGATTCACTATAATAATACCATATCTGCATCTTCTCGAGCCAAGGATGGCGAGATTTAAAAATGATTTATGTTGGACATTACACCTAACGTTCCCACAATTCACGACGTGCCCCTTTTTCTACTTCACATTGACTATTTTACCATTATTTCACTGTATAATAACACCCCGATTTGTCTAATAAACCGGGGCATGTTGGGAATTGCTGTGTTAGGCGTAGTTGGTATTTATAATACTAGGTAGCCACTTTGGTTATCTTTGGTTCAAACGATGATTTTGGTTCAATAATTTTTAATAACTTATCCCATCTCTTTTTACCAATTTTACTTTCAAGTGCTTTGAAAATTTCATCCTCAAAGTCCTTCTCAAACTTTAACCATTTCTCATCATAGATAACTTTTGTCCTTGCAGAATTCAAATTTAAATCATTCTCACCATATATATCTATTTTGAATGCTATTGGAAGCGGAAAGTTTATTAAGGCTTTTTCACCATATGTAGTATAGTCTGGTATTAGTTTGCATGGAACCTCAATACCATGAATCGACAAGAGCGACTTTGAGCTGAAAATCTTTCGTGTATACGAATCAATCGTAACTTCATTTTTTTCATTTACACTAACACTATCAGAGTGTTTAGTTATACTATTATTACCATATTTAATATCTATTGACAAAGTGTAGTTCTCTTCGTCGATCATAACTTCTTTAGATGAGACATTTATACTTTCAACAACTTTGCCATTCTGAGTAATAACGGCAACATCAAAAAGCCCTCTCAATCCTTTGTCTTGATTATCAAATTCACATCTGTAGACTGATATTCCATCTGTTCGATCCCAAGAGTAATCTTTAATTTGCTTTAAATCAAATGTTTCTTTCTCAAACTTTGTGTGCTTTACTACTTTGCTCTTGGTTTTAATAACCAGATCGAATGGTGGATTAGGTACAATCCTCTTTACACTTTCAATAAACTTATCATCTTTAAGTGATTCCCAAGGATGATTCTTTCTTAGTTTCAACTTAGTTGATGTACCAGGGGATTTTCTTTCTCCATCAACTATGACAAATAGACTATCATACCCTTCTATCGTTAATTTTAAAGCATCATCACATTGATATTGATCAGAAACACGACGAGTATTTACTTCTAAATAATCTGAAACCATGAAACATGATAAAATACCTATACCAAATCTTGAAATTGGTGTAAATGAACTTTCTAATCCACCCACTAGATCATAAAAATCATTAGACTTATAGTACGATGAGCCAATATTTGAATAATAGTTATCTATGATAAACTGATTCATGCCCATTCCGTTGTCCTCAACTTCTAAATATTCTTCCTTTCCCTCTTTGATTAATGATACAGCTATTTGCGGAGTATACGATTCTTGCCATGACTCAGCTAGTTTTCCACGTAAGTGACACGCATCAATTGAATTCTGGATTAATTCTCTTAATGCAACATCAGGTTTTCCGTACAGTTTTGTTCCCATTAGTAAGTCAATGACCTGATTTTTACTTAACGTAAACTTAGTATCGTTATATCTGTAGACAGGTTGATTAGTAACAATATCACGTTTTGCTTGTATTTTTTTCCGGTTAACTTGTGGTGGGATAGGTAGTTTATAAACTTCTGTGTCAATTTCATAATCCTCACCACTAATATTAGACACAATTAATGTAGCATTTCTTAACTCATTGTCAATGAGATCACAAAATTGATAGATAGCAGCTTCAATTGCAGGATGATTGCATTGAGCTGAATAAGTTAATCTCTTACTGTTAATTGTCCATGCATTAATGCTAAGATGCTTATTCCATTCAATTAATGATACTGGATTTGAAACAGCAAGATGAGAGTACAGAACTCTAGGAGTTCTTTTAGGATCAAAATCAATTATGTCACATAATCTAAGAATCACTGCTACAAATGGTATGCATAAGTATATGTCATCTCCACAAATGCAAAATGATTCCATATCGAGAATATATGAGCTATCTTCATTATGACTAAAGCAAATTGAGGCTAAGTATGTTGTCAAATCTGTATCCCTATAGACAATTTTGCTATTCCAATCTTGAGCAATTATCTTTTTAGCTCTTTCAGCGTGTGTTGTTCTTATGTAATCGCTTATTATATAATTTTCCAGCATGTCCGCCTTGCTATGTTCATCAACACTTCTTAGTTCATCAATATCTCGGATTATATTCTGATGAGTTTCTCTAAACCTATAAAAGTCTTTTTTCTCCTTATTTTGGTCTACTGTTAGGTCTTTTGTCTCAATCAAACCTTTCCATGATTGTACACTAGTTTCCTCAGGAGCCATTCCTATATCGTGGAGACATATTGAAATGATTATCATCATTAAATCAGGTATTGATAGTTTTGTTAAACGCGTTTTAGTAATCAGTTTCGCTGCAATATTGAGCATATTGTTAATGTGATCAATATCATGAAGTGTAAACTGAGGCATGTTCTTAATTATTGTCTTTGTTTTGTTTTTACTATAATCATATACTTCATTCACCAATGAAATAACATCATAGTCACAAGATTTTTTACATTTTTCTTCTAATACTGCAAAAATTGTTGACTTTCTTAACTTCTCATCAATTTTAAATTCCATACCTGACTCCTTCATATATTAAGTTGGTGATATAACTTATAAATAGCAATTATGCCTAACGGCTCTCGGTTTACGACGCCGATGAGTTTACAGGCCTTGCTCATGCCCGGGACCCTCTGGGTGGGCTAATGCAAGGGTGACTCGGTTAACGAATCGAGTGTTGGAAATCGTATGTTGAACTAAATCGCTACGC
>DDQW01000084.1 GCA_002342805.1 Clostridiales bacterium UBA2432
AGAAAGGTCATGAGCAATAAATAAATAGGTTAATCCTAATTCTTCTTGTAAGTCTTCAAGCATATTAACAACTTGAGCTTGTATCGATACGTCCAGGGCTGAAATCGGCTCATCACAAATAATCAAATCCGGTTCAATCGCTAACGCACGAGCAATACCAATACGTTGACGCTGACCACCTGAAAATTCATGGGGATATCGATTAGAATGCTCTTTCTTTAATCCAACGGTCTGCAGCAATTCGTATATACGTTCTTGTCGTGCAGCACCAGTAATATTCGTGTGAATATCTAAGCCTTCGCCAATAATATCTGAAACTGTCATTCGGGTATTCAATGAGGCATATGGATCTTGAAAAATCATTTGAATTCGTTTTCTATATTTTAGCATTTCTTTATCACTTATGTTTGCAATATTTTCGCCATCATAAATGATTTCACCACCAGTGGGTTCGTATAGTCGAACGATTGAACGACCGGTTGTTGACTTACCACATCCGGATTCTCCAACAAGTCCAAAGGTTTCACCTTTTTTTATACTAAAGGAAATGCCGTCAACTGCCTTTAACACTTTACGCTTATCTTCAAATATACTGTTCTTTATAGTAAAATATTTTTTTAGATTTTTTATTTCTAATAACGTCTTATTCTCAGTCAATTATTTCACTTCCTTTTGCAAATCCTCCAACTTCCGGTGCATCCTTATGCAATAACCAGCAAGCTGATGTATGATTATCATTTACTTTGAATGTAGGTACCGGTTCTTCTTTACAAATCTGCATGACACGCGGACATCTTGTAGAGAATGGACAACCTTTTGGAGGGTTCATTAAGTCTGGTGGTGAACCCGGAATCGGAATCAAACGTCCTTTTTCTTCAACATCCATTCGCGGCACTGAATTTAGCAACCCGATTGTGTATGGATGCTGAGGGTTATAAAATATTTCGTCAATTGGGCCTTTTTCCATAATTAACCCACCATACATAACAATGATTTTTGTACATGTTTCTGCAATAACACCTAGGTCATGTGTGATAATCATAATTGACGTATCTAACTCTGTAGCTAATTTTTTAAGAATATCCAAAATCTGAGCCTGAATCGTAACATCTAACGCCGTTGTTGGCTCATCCGCAATAAGTAGTTTTGGATCACAGGATAGAGCCGTTGCAATCATTGCACGTTGACGCATACCACCTGAAAATTCATGGGGAAAGGATTTAATACGGCTTGCCGGTTCTGGTATCCCTACAAGTTCAAGTTTTTCGATTGCAAGTCTTCTCGCTTCTTTTTTTGATACATGCTTATGGCGTTGTATAACTTCAACCATAAGATTTTCGATTGTATAGACCGGATTCAAAGATGTCATAGGATCTTGAAAAATCATTGAAATCTCTTTTCCTCGAATATTCGACATCTCTTTGTTTGTTTTTTTTGCGATATTCTCACCGTTAAAAATGATTTCACCGCTTTTAATTTCTCCAGGGTGATCAATCAATCCCATAATCGACATGGCTGTCACACTTTTTCCACTGCCGGACTCGCCAACGATACCAAGGATTTCACCTTTATTCAAAGTAAAACTGTTACCACGAACGGCCTGGACTTCACCAAGATGGGTAAAAAATGATGTATTTAAATTTTTAACTTCTAATATTTTAGTCATAGTTTAATCTATCCTTTCCTTAGCCTTGGGTCTAGCGCATCTCTTAATCCATCCCCTAAGAAGTTAAAGGCAAGAATAATTATAGCAATTGTCATTGCAGGGAAGAACAAAAGATATGGATACGTTAACAATCCTGATAAGGCATTGTTTGCTAATACCCCTAAGGATGCCATTGGAGCAGATACTCCTAAACCAATGAAACTTAAAAACGCTTCTGTAAACACCGCACTTGGAATCATCATTGTCATTGAAACAATGATTGGGCCCATTGCATTAGGTATTAAATGCCTGAATATTATCTTATGCTTAGGCACACCAATAACTCGGGCTGCTAAAACAAATTCCTGTTCTTTTAGAGAAAGCATCTGTCCACGAACCAATCTCGCCATAGACACCCAGTATACTGTACTTAAAGCAATAACAATATTCCACAATCCACCTTCATCAAATAATACCATCAATAGGATTACATATAATACCAATGGCACCGAATTAATAATATCAACAATACGCATCATTAAATCATCAATACGCCCACCTTCAAAACCTGCAATACTACCGTAAACAACGCCAATAAATAGGTTAACTAATGTTGCAATAAAGGCTACTAATAAAGAAATTCGTGTTCCGTACATGATACGTGTTAATAAATCACGACCTAAGTCATCTGTACCAAAAGGATATGTTTTATTCCACATACTATCTGTTGGTTGGGTATATTCAACACCTTCATAGGTAATCGTATAATCATAATCATAACCTTGCTTTGTTGGCAATAGATTATAGGAAAAATCTAAAATGACTTCTCGCTCTTCACCATCCACATTCATTACATATGTATAGACCTTATTAATCGGATCTTTATTCGTATTTTCTAAACGTTCTTCTAATCGACCGTTATCCGATAGTCTGAACATATTATAATCACTAGACAGATAAAAATTCGCATCTTCATCCACATTAAATACATCAAGAACCGGTGGCAAATTTTTATATTGATTATCCTGATCTGAGTATGAAAACGGTGTGAAGTAAGGGCCTAAAAGGGCAAATAACAATACAAAAATAATTGTCACAACACCAATCATGGATAGTTTATTCTTTTTAAGTCGACGCCAAGCATCTTGCCAATAGGTTAGACTTGGGCGCACTTTTTCTGCGTCTTCTAGATTGCTGTCTAGAAAAACAAAACGATTATCTGCCATTTTATGCTTTCCCCTTTCCGAGTTTAATTCTTGGGTCAATAAATCCATAAGCTATATCCACTAGGAATATCATGATAATATAGAACACCGCATAGACAATGGTCATCCCCATAATTGTTGTATAATCACGATTTGTAATACTCTCTATAAAGTGTCTTCCAAGTCCCGGTAGAGCAAAAATCTTTTCAATAACAAACGATCCTGTGAGTATTGCCGCAACCATAGGTCCGATATATGTTACTACCGGTATCATTGCATTTTTTACTGCATGCTTTGCGATAACTTTGAATTCTCTTATTCCATTTGCCCGAGCAGTACGAATATAATCTTGTTGTAAAACTTCCAACATACTCGAACGTGTCAAACGCGCAACAAAAGATAATGAATAACCGGATAATGCAAGGACCGGTCCTATATATCCTCGCCAATCGCTAACACCAAAACTTGGAATCCAATTAAGTTTACCTGCAAAGAAATAAATAATTAATGTTGCCATAACAAAACTAGGTACCGTTACTCCGATTGTCGCCAAAAACATAACTAAATAATCAATAGGTTTATTCTGTTTTAAGGCTGATATAATTCCGACCGGAATACCCAATACCACAATTAACACACTTGCGAAAAGTCCAATCTTAGCTGAAATTGGAAATCCGGAAATAAGTAAATCATTTACTGATGTTCCTACTTTAGAATAAGAAGGACCTAAATCAAAGGTAACAAGCCCCTTCATGTAATCAACGTATTGTTCAAAGTAAGATGCATCCAAGTTATATTTTTCGTTCAACGTTCTAAGGATTTCATCCGGAACGGGGCGCTCGCGTGTAAAAGGACCTCCCGGTACAGCATGCATCATTATAAAAGTTAATGATGAGATAAGTAAAATGGTAATCAACGCGGATACAATCCTTCTTGCGTAATAACCTGACATGTATAAAACTCCTTTCGAATAGCTTTCATAATTAGACATAAACCCACTCCTATCGGAACGGGTCTTATATAATAAATACACATTATGTTTTGTCTCCATCTATGATAAGCCTAAATTACTTGGTAATTATATAATAAATTTATTGGACTGTAAAGTCTTTTCCACAAAATACATTTGTTTTTTTGTAGATTAGTCATTTACTGTTGCGTTATTTTATCACACTGTC
>DDQW01000085.1 GCA_002342805.1 Clostridiales bacterium UBA2432
CAAACAAGAACACAAGTGGAAGATTATATTGGATTGATCAAATGTTACATATCGCAGTCGTATTAATCATTTCCATCATTTACAGCGCTAATAATCCGCTTATCGATACGTGGCATATTTTTTCCTTCTCAGGAAACTTTCCGACGGATATTGCTAAATATACACTCATTGTATTGATGATATTGAAACCAACGAATATAACATTTAGAGAACTTTTTAGTCATATTAAACCCAATAGTAGAGAAGTAAATGATGATTTTAATGGCCTAAAAATAGTGGGAGTTTCAATAAAGGAAGAAACATATAATATTGGGAAGCTCGTAGGCAATATGGAAAGATTATTAGTGGTTATCTTATTATCACTCGGACAATATACAGCAATCGGATTGGTCTTTACAGCAAAATCAATTACGAGATATGAAAAAATAACAAAGGATAAAGTCTTTGCAGAGTATTATTTATTAGGTACCTTATTTAGTATGTTAGCAACAATAATCGTATTTGTTGCATTGTATAATCTTTAGGAGGTTAAAAACTATGACTAGAAAAGAAGAGGCAATGGTATTGTTTGAAGATGGATTTAACTGTTGTCAGGCTGTGTTTAGTGTATTCTCAGAAGAATTATTAATAGATAGAGAGCTAGCCTTAAAAGTTGCTACAGGATTTGGCGGTGGCGCTAGAAATGGAGAGCTTTGTGGTGCTGTATCCGGTGCATTAATGGTTCTTGGTTTGAAAGAAGGGCATTATATTAAAGGGGATACTGAGAGGAAAGCTAAATCCTATGAATTAGCTAAGGAATTTACTGACAGATTTACAGAAGCACAAGGTGATATCGTTTGTAAGAATTTGTTAGGATATGATCTATCGAAACCGGATGAACGCGATATTCTGCTTGATAAAGGCTTATTTAAATCTGAATGTCCCAAATACATAGGATGTGCTATTGAAATATTGGAGAACATGATATCTCCTATGGAGGTAATAGATGAAAATTGAACACTTGGCTATATGGACAGATAATATAGAAAAACTTAAAGCTTTTTATGAGACATATTTTGAAGCAAGATCAAATCAAAAATATATTAACAAAAATACGATGTTTGAATCCTATTTTTTATCATTTTCTGAAGGATGCCGAATAGAAATAATGCAGAAACCGTCAGTTCAAGATAAATATGAGGATGAGAGTAAGAATTATAAAGGGTTAACACATTTAGCTGTATCCGTTGGAAGCGAAACCAAAGTACTTTCGTTAACAAATCGTTTGAGAGAAGATGGATATAGCATATTAAGTGAACCGAGAGTTACCGGTGATGGATATTTTGAAAGTGTTATAGGTGACCCGGATGGAAACCGAATAGAAATAACGGTTTAAACAAGGAGGCAGATATGAAATATATTGCACTGCTCAGAGGAATTAATGTAGGTGGAAACCGAAAAGTGGAAATGAAGAGACTGAAAGCAATGCTTGAATCTATGGGATATACTAATGTTAGTACATATTTAAACTCAGGCAATGCAATGTTTGAATCAAATCTAGCTCAAGAGGAAATTTTGAAAGCTATATCGAAGGCTTTTACGGATGAGTTTGGATATGAAATACCAATCCTAATTAAAACGCTGGGTGAGATAGAAGCCATTGTAGCTGCTATTCCCGTGGAGTGGCAGAATAATAAAGACGAGAAGACAGATGTAGCCTTTTTGTTTCCGGAAATAGACTCAGAAAAAACAATAGATGAACTTCCGGTAAAAAGAGAATATGTCGATTTTATTTATATTAAGGGCGCAATTATCTGGCATATTATGAAGAAAGACTACAATAAAAGTCAGCTAAATAAATTGGTTGGCCGAAAATTGTATCAGCTTATGACCGTAAGAAATGTTAATACGGCTAGATTTCTTGGTGACTATAAACCTTAAACTATAACTAAAGAAGTTTTTTTGTATATATGCGTGGGCAAGCTTTTGGATTACCTATCATATCATTATTTACAGAGCTTGATTCTTATTATGAATTAAGAGATAATGGAAGTACTTCTTGGGATGATAAAGCTGATACTAAAGTTTTATATGATAGAGTTGGGATTATTAGAGTGATCATAGCAATGCTGTTAATAATTAGTCCGGGATTAATAAGTATAATGGTTTATGTATTATAATATAGGAGGATTGAATATGAATAAAGAAATTTTCAATGATTTTCAATGGATGAATGAAAGTAATAAGCGCTTTGAAGACAATAGATTGGTGATTTATGCTCCGGCAGAAAGTGATTTTTTCTGCAATACGGGTGAAGTTTCTGAAACCGGTATAACACCGGAATCATTATGTAATGCACCTTTTTATTATAGGATGGTAACTGGAGATTTTGTCATGCGGGTTCAAGTATCTCATGATTTTATAGACACCTATGATGCAGCTACCATTATGGTTATGCAAGATTTGAATGTATGGGCAAAAGCATGTTTTGAAAAAACCGATTTTGATACTCACGCTGTTGTGAGCGTGGTGACCAATCAGACATCTGATGATGCTAATGGATGTAATATTCAAGGGAATACAGTATGGTTGCAAGTGGCCAGAGTAGGCAACTCGTTTTCTTTTCATTATTCAATTGACGGTGTAAAATTTGACATGATGCGTTATTTTTCATTACCTGTTGAAGCCACAATTAAGCTTGGGTTAGTTGCTCAAGCACCTATGGGAAAAGGTGGAAACCGGTATTATGAGAATTTGACCATTGAGCATAGAACTGTAAAAAACATTCGTTTTGGTAATTAATGGCAAATTATAATATATATTTTCAAGTCGAATAAATATTCAACCTTTGTCAATAATCATGAGAAATATTAAAGGAGACATGTTGTATGGATGAAAAATCATTTGAGTTGTTACTTGAAAGTGTTGATGAAATGAAAAAACATATTTGAAGATGAAGAATGGTGAATTATCTAGTAGTCGAGACATATAATCAAAAAAATCACACGTTATTATACCAATAATGTGTGATTTTCCCATTCAATCATTTTTCTCTCGCAATACAACGGCTTTTGCGGCTTTTCTGCGACGTTCATCTTCAATCTCAGCATAGTGCTTTTTGGTTGTGTTGACATCTTGATGACCTAAGACATCGGCAACTAGATAGATGTCACCGGTTTCTTGATATAATGCCGTACCATAAGTCGATCGTAATTTATGGGGGGATATATTTTTTAAGGATGTTACGAGCTTGGAATACTTTTTGACCAGGTTTTGAACGCTTCGTACACTTAATCGGCGATCTTGTAAGGATAAGAATAAGGCGTCTTCATGGCCGGATTGTGGGAGGATTTTTTTGCGTTCTTCTAAATAATCAAGAAGGGCGTCTGCAACTTCGTCGCCAAAGTAGATAATCACTTCGTTACCACCTTTACGAATAATTCGTAAGCCATTCTTTGAAAAATCAATATCATCAATATTGAGTCCGACACATTCGCTGACACGTAAACCTGTACCTAATAAAAGGGTAATTAAGGCTAAATCGCGAATGCGCGTCTTCTTATGATATTCTTTTTCTTTTTTGGTTAAGGCGTCTCCGGATTCCACCATATCAAGAAAATCAGCGACCTCATTGGCTTCTAAACGTACGATGTGTTTGTTATGGATCTTCGGAAGGTCAACGAGAACGGCCGGATTAAAGGTTATTTTTTGTTTCTTATAGTAATAGTTGTAAAAGCTTCTTAAAGAGGCTAATTTACGCAATTTAGCGCGTTCTTGATTGCTTCGCTCTGTCATCTCTTCGGCGGAGGAGGTATTGTTGTAATAGGACAGATAATCCAAATAATATTCAATATCATCGGGTGTAACTTTTTCTAAACGCTCAACAGGGAACGTCTGTATAGAGACATCACTAAATGTTTCAAGCTCTGTTGTGATGAACGTGAAAAAAACATTTAAATCATATGCGTATGCAATGCGTGTCTTTGAAGCTGTTGTATGTTCAATGCCACGAAAAAATTCATAGGTAAATGGTGGGAGTTTTTTTATTAAGCGTCGTAATTTAATAGTATCGTTATGTGTCGATTGTTCATGGTAATTGGCCATAGAAGCATCCTTTCTAATTGATTTTCTTATAACTATTCGTTAAAGTTGTGTTTCGCGCATAGTTGTATCTTTCCACATAAAGTACTTTTTCAAGTACTCTATGTGACACACTATATATCGACTCGATGCATTTTTCCATTTACAAATGTATACTTTACTCTGCCTTTAATGACTAATCCGTCATAAGGTGAATATCGGGCTTTAGATTTAAACTTTGATGCATCGATATAATAATCTTCACTTGGATCAAAAATTGTAATATCCGCCAATGAACCGGTTTGAATAGTTCCTTTGTTTAATGTGAGTATTTGAGCCGGCTTATAGGACATTTTATCAATCAACTGTTCCATGCTTAAATGTCCTTCTTCAACCAAATATGTATAGGCTAATGAAAAAGCTGTTTCTAAGCTGGAGATTCCAAAAGATGCTAAGGTGAATTCGACTTCTTTAGAATCAATAGTATCCGGGCAATGATCTGAACTGATTGTATCAATGATACCCTCTTTTAATCCCATAACAATCGCTTCGACGTCCTTTTCAGTACGTAATGGCGGATTTACCTTAACAAGAGTGTTATATCCCATAGCTGCTTCTTCATTTAAGGTGAAATATTGTGGAGAGGTTTCACAAGTTAATTTATAGCCTAATTTTTTAAAGGAACGAATCATTTCAACCGATTGCGATGTCGATACATGTGTTATATGTAGTTTTGTACCAAATTCATGTGCCAATAGTATATTTCGAGCCAGATGAATGGATTCTGCTGTAATGGGTGCACCTTGAATACCTAGATATGTAGATACAGGACCTTCATTGATCTCGTTGCCATTTGATATTAGTCTGTTTTCACAATGAGTAATAACCGGTATATCAAACATACTGCAGTAATTACATAAATTACGCATTAAATCGGTATCTTGTATGGCTCGGTCGCCATCGGATACAGCCGCTATGCCTGCTAATTGCATTTCACCGATTTCAGACATTTTTTCACCCTGGCCATTTTTCGTTAAGTTTCCATAGGGAACGATTTGAACGGGCGACTCGCTTTTTGCTTTTGAAATAACATATTCAACAATGGCCTTATTATCAATACATGGAATCGTATTAGGATTAACCGTTAAAGTTGTAAATCCACCCTTAATCGCACTTTGGCCGGCTGTTAACATGGTTTCTTTAAAGTCAAATCCCGGATCTTGAATATTACAATGTAAGTCAATTAATCCAGGAACGACATAACAATTTTCTGCATCAATAATAACAGCCTCATCATCGTCAATACCGGCATCTATTCGTACTATTTTTTTGTTTTCTATGAGTATATCTTGATTATAAATGGTCTTATTGTGTTTAACAATAATGCCTTTTTTTATAAGAACTTTATCAGACAATGAGTTGTCCTCCTCCTTTTTTATTCAACAAGTGATATAATGCCATTCGAATAGCTACCCCATTGACTTGTTGTTTGGAAATAAGTGAGCTTTCTCCATCAATGACTTCAGAAGAAATTTCGATACCTCGATTAATGGGTCCCGGATGCATGACAATAACATCATCCTTTGCATAGCTTAAACGCTGAACATCTAATTTGTACAGTTTTTTATATTCATTAATAGAAGGAATTAAGCGGTTATATTCGTTTTTATCATTCATTCGCAAGGTCATAATCACATCTGCATCAATAACAGCTTCAGCAACGGAGGTATGAATTTCTACACCCGTTGATGCAATACCATAGGGCAATAATGTTGGTGGAGCTACGAGGGCAACATGTGCCCCTAATTTTTTTAAGGCCCATATATTACTCTTGGCCACACGATTATGCATGACATCACCAATAATAACTACTTTTAAGTCTTTAAAACTCTTTTTTTGATCTTGTATTGTCATAAGATCAATAAGGGATTGACTTGGGTTTTCGTTCATTCCATCACCGGCGTTAAGGATAGATGCTCCTACATATTTGCTCAAATGATGAGGGCTTCCGGACACTTCATGTCGAATAACAATAAAATCAGCGCCTATTTGATCGATGTAACGTCCGATATCTTTAAGCGACTCCCCTTTTTTAAAATGTTTATCCGTATGTAGGTGAATAACCTTAGCCCCGAGATTTAATGCAGCTAGTTCATAAGATAGTTTTGAACGACTACTCTCTTCATCAAACAAAGTCGCAACAGTTTTACCTTTTAGGTATAAGGGTTGTGACGCATTCTTTGAGAGTAATATATACTTCATTTTTTGTGCTGAGTCGATAATATAACTAATTTCGGACTCTGTTAATGTTTTTAGGTCTAAAAAGTGTTTTTTGTTAAAAGACATTCAATCCCTCTTTTCATTTATTCTGACAAAGTAATACTAATTTCTGATTCCGAAGCTTCACTATAATAGTAAACTTGATTATCTCTTTTGTAAAGCTTGAATGGCAAGTTTGTATTGACAGCTAATTGATATTTTTCATGTGTGTCTAGATTGTAATTATATAAAATATTTTTCTCTTCTTCGTCACTTATTGAATAGTATATCGTCGCTCCGTCTTCATCAATGAAATAATCTGAACTGTTTATTTCATGAAACACGACGATTATATCATCTAGATCCCTATAATCAATAGTATAGACACCATTTAACTGGGTCTTGCTTTCTTCATCTATACTTGTAATAATTGACAAGGATTTATTGGGTTTATCCATGTGAATATATTCATCCTCAAAAAATTGCATAGATGCATTTTCAGCATGTAGATTTAAGGCTACTGTTTGAATTGTCGTCGCATCATAGTTTTGAAAGCTGAGTTCTTCAGATGTCGCTACAATAACATATTGTTCTTCGCGATTAAGGTCAAATTCAATATGTTCATGTGAATATAATAATTGGGGTAAACTCCCGTTTTTGTATAGGTATAGTTTTTCCAAAGAATATTCATTGTCCGAATCTTCATAATTATTAATCATAAAAATTAAATCCTCGTCGATTTCAAAATAATGACGGGCATCTGTATTGATTCTTAAAAGCTTGTTGGATTCGGAAGCTATACGCTTTCGTATAGAGATTTCAGTATCTAAATTTTTATTCAGTTGATCGATCTCGGATAAATGTTCGTTCGTTGTAGCCACATATTCATCAATGGTTAATCGAAGTTCATCTATCGTTAATTGCTTTTCAAGCAATGAAGCTCTTAAGACCTCAAGTTCAATATTTGTTGGATCTTCATTCGAGGACAAACATCCGGTTAACATGCTCATTGCAAGCAATATAATGATTATTTTTCTGCTCAATATGGTTCCCCCTTATTGGATAATCTAGTGTCATTCTACCAAATAAACGCAAAAAAAACTACCTCTAAGAGATAGTTTTTTTATTTCTATGAATACTTATATTTCTTGAGGGAGAATTTTATTTACAATAACACCAACCACGGCTGCAATGGCTAATCCGCTCAAGGTAACTGTTCCGATTGTAAGCCCTGCAGAACCGATTCCGATACCAAGAACAAGGATTAAAGCGGAGATAATTAGATTACGGCTATGAGAAAAATCAAGATCAGCATTAATTAAAATACGAACGCCGACAGATGCTATCATACCAAATAAAATGATACTAACACCACCCATTACCGGACCCGGAATAGTTCGAAGTAATGCAGCTAAATGTCCAATCATACTAAATACAATGGCAAATACAGCTGCGATACGTAATATTTTTGGGTCATATACTTTGGTAACAGCAAGAACACCTGTATTTTCTGAATATGTAGTATTTGCAGGTCCACCGATAAATCCGGCAAAAACAGTAGCTACTCCATCGCCTAGCATTGTTCTATGAATACCTGGGTCAACCAAAAAGTTCTTACCGACAACAGCACCATTAGTCGTTATATCACCAATATGCTCAATAAATACGACAAAGGCAATCGGTGCGATGGCTAAAACGGACTCGATATTGAAATTTGGAGGTGTAAGAAGCTTTTCTCTAAAATAAGTATTGCTCAGTGAAAAGAATTCAATATTTTGCAAAGCGCTAAAATCATAAATTCCAAGAATAATTGAAGCTAGATATCCAACGATAACAGATATAAGAATCGGAACTAACTTGAAGAATCCTTTGAAGAATACAGAAACAGTAATCATAGTTATTACAACAACGGATGAGATGATAATAAACTTAAGATCTAAAGTTCCATTATTATAGAAGGCACTATTAATGGCAACCGGTGAAAGATTGAGTCCGATGACCATAATAATCGGTCCGGTTACAATCGGTGGAAATAATTTTTTGACAGCATCAACGCCAATAAAACGAATAATCAAGGCGATAATGGCATATACAATACCGGCCACGATAATTCCGCCTTTTACATTGGCGAGATTTTCTAAATAATATGCACTGTTTTCAGGGCTTGTTAATGCAGCTAATTCAAGACCATCCGGATTTAAGGTAACCGCAATGGCTCCTATAAATGCGAAACTGGATCCTAAAAAGACGGGTACTTTTCCTTGTGCACATAGATGAAAGAGTAATGTACCTACTCCGGCTGCTAGTAAAGCTATTGCTGGGTCTAATCCGGTTAAAAACGGAACGAGTACTGTTGCCCCAAACATAGCTAAAACGTGTTGTAATCCTAGAATCATTTTTTTCCCTGTTGAAATGTTACTTGTCATGATAATCCTCCTATAATTCTTATTTTATTGTAAAACCACACGGTCTTCACCATCGACTTCATCGAAATGTACGTGGACAATTTCGCTTGTTGAGGTTGGAACATTTTTCCCGACAAAATCCGGACGTAAGGGCAACTCTCGATGACCACGATCAATGAGGGCTGCAAATTGGATTTTATTTGGCCGGCCTTGATCAATAATGGCCTCTATTGCTGCACGACAGGTACGTCCTGTGAAAACCACATCATCAACAATAATAACCGTTTTGTTTTTGACATCAATCTGATCTAATTGATTGATTACTGGACGTTCAGATTTGCGCTGCAAATCATCGCGATAAAAAGTGATATCAATGGTTCCGACCGGTAATCGAATGCCTTCAATATCCTCAATGCGTTGAACGATTCGTGATGCTAAGGGGACACCTCGCGTTTTCACACCGATAATAACCAAATTATCCGTGCCCTTATTTTTTTCAATAATTTCATGAGATATTCGTGTGATTGCACGACGAATGGCTTGGTCATCCATTAAAATTTTCATAAAAAAAACTCCTCTTTTGAGAAGTATAAAGTTTGACAAAATAAACCTATAGACATGTCAATCTTTATAGTCTCTCTGTACTATATTAAAGATTTCTATAATAAGATATCATAAAAGGATGCGATTGTAAAGAAAAATTATCTTTTTCGTAATATTTCTAATATATGTTGAAAATCATCCGGTGGATCAACGGAAAATTTCATGAACTCATGGGTCGTTGGATGGATAAATCCTAATTCTTTTGCATGAAGCATTTGCCCTTTTTTTGCAAATGGAGATTTCGAAGGACCATATACCGGATCGCCAACGAGAGGGTTACCTATACTTGTCATATGAACACGTATTTGATGGGTTCTGCCTGTTTCTAGAGTTAAAGCCACATAGGTATACTGATTTTGATCTAAGCGTTCAATCACTTGATAATGTGTCCTTGCTTCTTTTCCGCTACGTTCATTAATGGCCATTTTTTTTCGGTCATGGGGAGACCGGCCGATGGGAGCGTCAATCATTCCTTCATCGTGAATAATGTTATTATATACAATAGCCTCATAAAGACGATGACTTGAATGGTCTTTCAGCTGAGCAGCAATGGACTGATGAGCCAAGTCGGTTTTACAAATCACTAATAGGCCGGTCGTATCTTTGTCAATTCGATGAACTATTCCGGGACGGATTACCCCATTGATGGTCGAAAGTCTGTTCTTACAATGATACATAATACCATTAACCAGCGTGTTTTCATAATTACCGGGCGCAGGGTGAACAACAACGCCTCGTTCTTTATTAATCACGAGGAGATCATCATCTTCATAGATAATATCGAGTGGCATTTCAGAGGGTTTGACATCAAGCGGTTTAGGTTCTATGTTATCAATGTGAATAATATCCCCTGTTTTTAGCTGATGATTTGCTTTAATTGCTTTACCTTCAATGCTTACAAGACCATCTTGTATAATTTTTTGAATATATGACCGAGTGTATTGTTCATAACATGATGTCAAAAACTTATCGACGCGTATAGATTCTTGATTGGTATATTGGAATTCCATTTATATCTCCAGATCTCTATATTTTGTAAGTAATAAAATCATAAGTAAAACAGCTGAACAAGTAACATACATGTCTGCAACATTAAAAACCGGGAACTCAAACCAGTAAAAATGTAACATATCAACAACATAGGATAAACGAATACGGTCAATTAGATTACCGATGGCACCAGCTATTATAAACAGTGACAAAATATGTAAGGGTTTATATCTAGGTGTAATCGGTAATTTGCTTTTAAAATAAAGTATAACAGCTAAAATAACAATAACTAAAATAGATAAAATGAGGGTTGCATCTTGAAACATACCAAATGCCGCACCGGTATTTTCAACATAGGTCAGCTCAAATACACCATCAATAATTGTGATTGCTTGATTTCCATTAGCAAGATGTTGTATGGTTAATAACTTGGTCCATTGGTCAATACCAACAAGAATGATGACAAAAATAATTTCGAATATCATAGAAACTCCTTCTAGTTTATAATTACATCCATTACTTGATTAATGGTATGTTGATCAATTTTTTCCTTACTTAAAAAGCTTTCACCAAGAGCACTTAACAAGGCAAAAACGATACGGTTATGTGTTGTTTTCTTATCATAGAACATTTCTTGATACAATAAATCATGTTCAAGATTGCTTGCATAGATGGGGAGTTCATAAGCTTTAATCAAGGCAAGTCCTTTATTGACCTCATCTGATGATATTAAGCCTAATTGCTTTGATAATTCTAAAGCACCATGCATACCAATGGCAACACACTCTCCATGAAGATATTCAAAATTCTTTAGGCGTTCAATACTATGTCCAAAGGTATGACCAAAATTCAAAAGTGCTCGCACACCCTGTTCTTTTTCATCTTCGTCGACTACTGATTTTTTAATGGCACAGGATTGATAGATCATTTCAATTAAGACCTCTGTATCAAGTGCTTTAATCTGCTCAACATTTTCGGATAAAAAATCATAGTATTTTGAATCTTTAATCAAGGCATGTTTTATAACTTCAGCCATACCTGACATAAATTCTCTTCGAGGTAATGTCTGTAATGTATTGACGTTAATATAGACGAGCATGGGTTGATAAAACGCGCCAACGATATTTTTATATCCATTAAAATCCACACCTGTCTTGCCACCAATGCTACTATCGACTTGAGCCAGCAATGATGTAGGAATTTGGATAAAGTCAACACCGCGCATATATGTAGCAGCAGTATAACCGGTCATATCCCCTGCCACTCCACCGCCTAAGGCGATGATTAAAGTGCCCCTATCAGATCCATGTTCAATCAGATCTTGATAAAAGCTTTCAATTGTTTTTAATGTTTTATAATGCTCTCCCGGTATAAAGGAAGAAACGATAACTTCACGTTCAAAGTTAGCAAGTTCATCGATGATTTGTTGTGTATACAGTGGATTCACATGGTCATCTGTAATGATAACGAATTTACTATATGTTTTTTCAAGTGAGCTAATGGCTTCTGTCAAAAAATCAAATCCTGTCGTAAAGTATATCGGGTAATTACGACTACTTGTATTGACGGTCATCATCTTCGGCGATGTCATCTTCAGCTCCTCCTTCTAGTTCTTCCTCTATTCTACGAACTTCATCCATTGCTTGATTTGAAATAATATCGTTTTGTCGAATCTCAAGTTCATTGCGATCAACCATTTCCATTTGCGCCTTTAAAAATTGACGAATTTGAATTTTTGAAGCATCATAGGCCTTAATTAAGGATTGTCGTGATTGATCAATTTGATGAATCTCTTCTTTTGCTTCTTTTATAATCTTCTCAGCATTAATCTCAGCTTCTTTTTCGATACTCTCAGCTTTACTTCTAGCCGCCGTACGTGTCTCTTCAGCTGTTTTTTCAGCAAGTAAAAGGGTGTTTTGTAATGTGTTTTCAATAGTTTTATAATATTGAATACCCTCGTTGAGCATATTAATTTTATCTTTCATTTCAATATTTTCTTTGTAAATCTTTTCATAGCTTGTTAGAATCTCATTCATAAACTGTTTTACTTCTGATTTGCTGTATCCGCCAAGGGACGAACTAAACTCTTTTGACTCAATATCTAATGGTGTTAACATGTGTACCTCCTATATATATTGTAGTATAGTAATCCATATTCTTCCTTTTTTTGTGGTATTTCCAATAGTTTGAATTTTAAATTTTCCTTTGCCTCGAACTGAAATAATATCTTTCTCATTCATGACATGATGTCGTTTGGTTATTTCTTCCTGATTTACCCGAACAGACCCTTTTAGAATGTAATGTTGGCATTCTGTTCGAGATGTATTTAACATTGCTTTCATAATGTTATCGAGTCTCAGCGAAGACACTGTTGTTGAAATTTCTCTGGCTTTTGGTGCTAAGCTTTTCAAATAATTCCAATCTGTGATGAATGAACATGTGACTGCATGATGCCCTACGAATAAAAGCTGATCTATAAGCAGGTGACCGATGCGTTCATGACACAAAAAATACGCAGCGTCTTCATTAAAAATAATATCACCAAATAGTCTGCGATCAACCCCCTGCCCTAATAAGGAACCGAGTAAATCACGATGATTAAAAGGGATTGAGGATACATCGGATGTACGCACTTGGATGGCAACGACGGGAAATAAAGTCATATAATCATCTTCGATATAGTTTAAGAATGTTTTTGGAAAAAAACCGATCATTCGTCGTTCGTCATCATGAAAAACGTGGGACTCTATAGCGATTAAATCGTCATCCATTGCTTTGAATGTTTGTCGATATATGGATAATTGATGCAAATCCAAAAAGTCCGTGAATTCAGGGTATTGACATTGATGCGCTCGATATATTTTCTCATGAATCTGGTTAATAAATTGTTTCATTGAATAAACCTTAATAGATAGGATTGCATTAATTGAAGAAAGATAAACGCAATTAAAGGAGAAATATCGAGAATCATTCCTCCTTTTCTTCCACCAAAAATAGAAGCATCAATAAGCTTTCGAATTGGTGCTAAAATGGGCTCTGTCAGTGTATATAACACTTCAATAAAAACATTATTCGGGTTTAATCTAAACCAAGATAGTATAACCCTTAAAAATAAAATCATTTGCATGATATATAAAGCATAATAGATTGCTGTCAATAATAAATTGGTCATATTCTGCCTCCTAATATTCTGTCATTTTATGTCTCCATGCAAAATACTACTTGTCCCAACGGATAATACCATTCGACTTTAATTCTTCTTGAAAGTCACCAAGTATATCAACGTTCTCAGGAGCAATCAGAAAAATATTATTCGTTACACGTTGCATGTTGCCGTCAAGCGTATAACATGAGCCACTTACAAAATCCATAATACGTTGTGCAATCTCATGTTCTATATTTTCCAGATTAATTATGCATGGTTTTTTTGATTTTATGTGATCACAAATTTCTTGAGCTTCATCATAAGAGGTCGGTTGCATAACAACAACTTCCATTTGAATATTTGCCTGTAAATTCATGACTTTTGATTTTCCTCCGGTATAAGTTTTAAAATTACGTGGTTCTTCTTTTCTCACAGGTTGAGGGACTCCCGTAAATGTATTAAACTCATCACTATCTAAATCCATATCCTGTTCATCTTCGTAATCATTTAATTTCATTATATCCATTACTTTATCAAATAGTTTTGCCATAATGTCACCTTTCTATTTCTTTCTATGAATTATAATTTCGCTCTCCAAAAATTCCTGTGCCCACGCGAATATGTGTAGCACCTTCTTCTATGGCAATTTCATAATCGCCCGTCATTCCCATAGATAGAATGCTCATATTAACATTATCAATGTTTTTACTTTTTATGTCAATAAGTAATTCGCCTAATTGTCTAAAAATAGAACGATTCTCTTCCGGATTCTCTACGTAAGGAGCAATAGTCATTAATCCTTTAATATGTAAATTATTATAAGTGGCAATCTCTCGAACCGTTTGTTCGACGTCAGATAGCATAAAACCTTGCTTACTGTCTTCTTCACTCACATTGACCTGCAATAATATATTGATGTCACACTCTTTTTTTTCAGCCTGTTTGCTTAACTGACGTGCAAGTTTTAATGAGTCGACAGAATGGATCAATTCACATGTATTTAAAACATACTTTATCTTATTGCTTTGTAAATGTCCAATCATATGCCATTTTACCGGATCAGTAATACTTTTAGTCTTGTCACGAATTTCTTGAGGTTTATTTTCTCCAAAAGAAGTCATACCTAATTCAATGGCTGTTTTAATCATTTCGATAGGCTTGGTTTTAGATACTGCAATTAAGGTAATATCTTCCGGATTACGCCCACTTCGTTGACATGCATTTTCAATGTTGCACAGAACTTGTTGATAGTTTTCTTCTAATTGTTTTTTCGTCATTTAAACACATCCTTTTATTTTAATGTTGTAAATTCTTCAATTCCACTGCTGTCTGCCACTATTTTATCATAAAGTCCAATACTATAGCGTAATTGAGACTCAATAATTCTGAAATCTTTATCCTCATAAACTGTTTCTATACGTCTAAAATCTGTATACCCCTTATTCACAACATAGACACCTTCAATTGTATTTGGAGCTTCTAATGAATACGTTTC
>DDQW01000071.1 GCA_002342805.1 Clostridiales bacterium UBA2432
GCTGTAAACACTTGATGGCTATTCTCTATGTAGTAATAGGGAGAAAATCTGATGCCATCAACTGGGTGAGCGTAGCTCGCAAGAGTGGCCATATCTTCATCCTTAAGAATTTGAGCTATGTCAAGAGCCTCGGATGAGAGCATGGCACTTTGTGTAAACTGAGGATTTATGGCCTTGCTCATAACCGCTGCAAATTCAGCTCTGGTCATAGAGTTGTTTGGCTTGAACGTATTGTCTGGATAGCCGGAGATGATATAGTTATCCATTAGAGCCATAATATTTGAAAAGGACCAGTGATTTTGGCTTAAATCGCTAAATGAACTATTTGAAGTGACTTGGGTTAGGTTGTATGCAGAAGCAATTACAGCAGAGACTTCAGCTCTGGTCATAGGGTTATCTGGTTTGAAAGTACCATCTGGATAGCCATTCATTATCCCTTGGGATACGACAGCGCCAATATGTCCATTTGCCCAATGTGAAGAGGCTACATCTGGAAAGCTCGCAGCTTGGGTGGTAAGATTAAGATCATTTGAGAGCATTGAACTAACCTGTGCCCTCGTTAGCGTAGCATTTGGCTTAAATGTACCATCTGGAAAACCACTAATTAAACCTTGGGATGACAAATACTCAATGTAAGTTTCAGCCCAATGGTTTTCTATATCAGAAAAATGTGAACTTGCAAATGAAATTGACGTTGTAAACAAAAATGTAAAGATAATAACGAAAGATATTTTTTTATATTTTCTCATACATCCACCTCCATGAATTTCTTGCTTAAAAAAGCATGATTTTACGAAAAAGTAAGGTCTTTACTTTTATAGTATAACATCATTTGCCACCACTCTTCAAATTTTTTATTGCAGAAATATTTTGCTTTAAAGTCATACTATGCGTTATAATAAATGATATGTAAAATATCGAGGGGGCCTAGCATGAGTTTAAAGATAAAGAATATAACGCTCAACAACAAATTAATCATATATACGGTTGGACTCTTAATTATTACCGGAATGATTATTGGTATAGCAGGTTTTCGATTTACAAAAGATGCTCTCGATAGAAAAGGTGAGATTATCTTAGAAAATGGAGTAAAATCTGCCATGCTCTATATCAATGAGCAGTACTCCCTTTACGAAAAGGGGGATATTCCAATAGACGTGGTTCAAGAAAGTATTAAAGAATCTCTTTTAGGAAAGATGAAGGCAGATGGAACAAGAATAATAAACAATCCTATTGATTTAGGAGAATATGGATATTTTATTATTTACGATTCCAAAGGCAATGAAGTCATGCATCCCTTTTTGGAAGGGGAAAATGTTTGGGACGTTATTGATCAGAACAGACGGTTAAACGAACCTTTTTATTTGGTTCAAGATAAAATTCAAAAAGCAAAAAAAGGTGGTGGATTTACCCATTACACTTGGGATGTCCCCTTTGAAAACAGAAGTGCCCGAAAAGTTGTCTATTCAGAGTATTTTGAACCTTGGGATTGGATAGTCACGGCAGGCACTTATATGGAAGATTTTAATGCAGAAGCCATGCGTATCATTCAACTGACTTTATTTGTATTGTTGATTGTTATGTTAGTTGGTTTTATTCTTACGAAAAATTATATTTCTAGTGTTGCTATACCTCTTATGGGGATTGAAAAAGCCATGAAGTCTCTTTCGGATGGCAAGTATGAATATTTAGAACCAATAAGAAGAAAAGACGAAGTCGGCATGTTGGTAAAAGGCTATAATCAAATGCTAGGTGCAATAGAAGCAAAGGATAAAAAACTAGAGTATTTTGCATATTTTGACGAACTTTCAGGACTTTCGAATCGTCATGAAACACGACAACGGATTAATAATAAAATTCATAATGGGGTTTGTGCCTATTTGATTCTAATGGATATCAAGGATTTTAAAACCATTAATTCTGTCTACGGAAGTAATTATGGTGATGAGATCATTAAGATCTTAGGTGAAACGGTGACAACCTTAGCATCAGACCGTCTGAGATTTTCAAGACTTTCAGGCAATGAATTTGCAATATGGATAGAAACGTGTTCAGAAACTGAAGTTAAGACACGATTAAATCAAATCATAAACGAAATAAAAAATCAACTCAATATATCAGGTTACCCTCATCATTTGTCATTTCATATGGGAGGGTGTAAAACCCATGAAAGCATTGATGATTATGATCGTCTATATAAAAAGGCTGCAGTTGCCCTTCAATTTGCAAAAGAACATGATAACTTTGAGTATGTTAGTTATGAAGATTCTATGTTAACAACCATAGAACGGGCATCCATACTTTTAAAACATGCTGAAATCGACCTTAAAGCAGGTCGCTTTAGTCTGTATTATCAAGGACAAGTCGATATTACAAGCAAAAAAGTTTTAGGCGTTGAGGCTTTAGCACGGTGGTTCTCAGAGGAACTTGGATTTATAAGTCCAGGAGAATTTATTCCGGTTCTCAATAAAACTCAACTCATGATTGACTTTAGTGAGTTTGTAATTCATAAGGCCTTAGAAGATTATCCGAAACTTGAAAAAAAATATGGACAAGGCATTACTTTAGCCATTAATATTTGTCCTACACTCTTTTACCAGGAAAGTTTTGTAGAATTCATTGTATCGGCGTTAAAAACCTATAGTGTCCATCCTGAAAAGTTGATTTTGGAGATTACAGAAGATTTATTTATTACGGATGTAGAATTGGTTAATTCTAAAATACAACAATTAAGAACTTTAGGAATAAAAATATCCCTAGATGATTTTGGAACAGGTTTTTCGTCTTTAAACTATTTGAGAAGTTTTCCCCTGGATGAAGTGAAAATCGATCGCATGTTTATTAAAGAAATTCACAAAAATGATAGAGATTTGTCTATGCTTAAGTCTATTGTAGATTTAGCCCAAACCCTAGATTATCTGGTTGTGGCAGAAGGAATTGAGTACCTAGAACAAATACAATGTTTACAAGAAGTCAACTGTAGAGTTGCTCAAGGCTTTTTTTACTATAAACCTGAGCCCTTAGAAGCTTATTAAGCAAAGGAGACATAATGGATATAAAATTCAACCCGAAAAAACTTGAAAAATTAAATAACCCTGACCGCTTAACTATGATTCCGCCCACATATATTTGGGAGAAATTAGATATCCCCGAGTGTAAGACAATCGTTGATATTGGTGCAGGAACGGGCTTATTTAGTAAAGCTTTCTTGAAGCAAATGGAAAACGGAAGGGTCTATGCATTGGATATATCAGATGTCATGATCCAATGGATGGAAGAAAATCTTAGCTCGTATAAAGGTATTATACCTTTGATGATGAGTGAAATAAAAACGCCGCTTGAAGACCAAGTAGCTGACTTAGTTCTTATGATTACACTGCATCATGAGTTAGAGGAACCGGAAAAGACCCTAGCTGAAGCCCAACGATTATTAAAAAATGGTGGAAAAATCTGCATTATTGATTGGAAAAAAGAAGCCATGTCTTCCGGACCGCCGTTAGAAATACGATGCAGTACGGATGATATTTCCAGTGATTTAAAAACTGTCGGGTTTAACCGAATCCAGACGGATACGTCTATAGAGAAAGTGAATATGGTTTGGGCAGAAAAATAGACATCATAGAGGAAGGTGAGTGTTATGGTAACAATCGATGAAGCCATTGAACATTATCGAAAAGCATCTCAAGGATATACGGTCAGTGGAAAACGCAGAAAAGCTTCGAAACGAAGACCTTTACTTGCATTAGCTGGGATGATTGAAACCAAAAATATGCTTTCAACGGTTGAACTTGGTATTAGAGAAGTTCGATTAGATAGGGTTGTAGGAACCTATTATGCCACACGTGGTCATGCTTTTTCAGAAGATTTTATTCCAAGGTATAATGAACGGTCGGAAATCTTTCAAAAATGGATTAATCTCTGTAAATCCCAACTCGAAGAGGGAATCAATGAACCGATTATTGTATATGAATACTTAAATAAGTATTACGTGCAAGAAGGAAATAAGCGCGTCAGTGTACTAAAGTATTTTGATGCGGTGAGTGTTCCGGCAAATGTCATTCGAATCATTCCACCATATAATGAAGAAGATCCTGAGATTGAGATCTATTATAGCTTTTTAGACTTTTTTGCCAAGACGAATTATGAAGATATCTGGTTCTCATATGTCGGTGGCTTTGATGAGCTTATCGAACACATGGATCACTATATCAAGGGAGAGCCGACCTTGGAAGCCTATAAGGACTATCTTAAAAGCTATTATAGCCTTTTTCGAAGAATCTATAAATCGGCATTAGAAGAGAAATATTCGCCATCAGATGAAGTGACAACAGGCGATATCTTTTTAACCTATGTGCAATTGTTTGGCGAAGAAGCGATTGATTCAGAAAGCTTAGATCAACGATTGGCCGAAGTTATGAGTCAGTTTGTGGCGGATGAAATGGTTGAAGTGGAAGAGGAGTTACAAAGCGCTTTTACAGCAGCAAATCTCTTAAAGTTTAAAAAAACGCGGATTGCCTTTGTTTTTTCCCATGGCGATGATGCAACCGGATGGAACAAGGACCACTTAAGAGCCTATCATTCCATGGTAGAGTCCTTTGGAAAGCAGTTAGTTATTGATAAGTATGAGCGACTGATGGAAGCAGAGGAACCCTTAGCAACTCTAAGGAATATCGCCGGAAACTATGATGTCGTTTTCTTGGTGGAAAACAATCTGGCAGAAGAGGCAAAAACCTGTGCTGTGGACTATCCAAAGACGATTTTCCTTGTTTGCGGCGGAATGGATTCAACATATTTGCTACCGAGTTATTATGGAAAAACCTATCAGGCAAATTTTTTACTAGGGCTTTATGCGGCAATCTCCTGTGAGACAAACTCGGTGGGTTATGTATCGAGAAAAATAAACCACAAGATTTATCGTTCGATTCGTGCTTTTGAGGCAGGATTTAAAAGTATCCGGCCGACGGGTCATTGTCAGTTTGTCAAAGAAAAAGAAGCCCTTCAAAAAGATATATGTCTATGGGCATCTTATCGAACCCAAGCGACTGATCATTTAACGGAGGGTACCGTGAATACGTATCTGGTGAAGCGTGATCAAAAAGAGTATGTGGCTTATACCTATTGGCAATGGAAAGCCTTCTATGAAAACATCTTTGCACGGCTCATCGATGGTACCTTCAGAAAGCTGTGGCAAAGTCGACGAGATACCAATGAGATTCTTTTCTTTAACTGGGGAATAGGAACCAATGTATTGGGGATTCAACTCAATACATCTTTTGGAAATCCGGCATCCCAACTAATCTTTGAGGCAATCAAAAAAGACATTATCGATGGAAGACTGGAATTATCCTATTTGTGGGATGTTTCAGAATATGAAGAATGGTGTCGTAAACATGATATAGAGGAATATTAAAAAGTTTTCATTTAATTGCAATATCAGTAAGTTCTATAGCCGCAATTACACAATCGTCGAAAGAAATATTTTTTGTGAAGCTATAGCTCTTGCTGTATTCTACCCAGCGATTAAGCATACGGTCATCAGATTTGATGTCATCAATTACTTCATTTATAATATCTATTATAAACTCGCTTTTCCTGTTCTTTAGGGTGTTTTTAAATGCCATCTTTAGAACTGGATAATCTAGATTATTTCTAAGCATTTTGTTAATGATATAAAGGTCATAGAAATCTTTCATACGTGTATTTGCAGTACCTCTTGTAAATATAGTCTCAAGTTTTTCAGCAATAACTGTTTCTATATTATATGTTTTAATATTTACTTTTTCACCATTTAAAAATGTTTTATACGTTAGTTCAACCTCTCTAGGCGTAATTTGATCTCCAGTGGATAAATCTAAATGTAATGACTGAATTATTTTTTCTTTTTTACCAGTGAAATAAATACGATAACCCTGATAATCATTATCATCCATAATATGCTCAATCTTCTTGAAAATGAATTCACAGCCATCATCGTGCGGAAGTTTTGCTATACCAGTAAAAATTTCCATAGCTGTTTTTTTACTGAGATTATATGATTTTACAGCTGTATCAATATCCATAGTACTTCGCGTACTTATACCAAGCAGAGCGACTATTAGCATTCCACCTTTAACAATAATATGATCTTTATCTTCATACTTTGATAATTTTAGGAGAAATTGATCCATAAAAAATAACTGCATTAAAGCTTGAGGATCAATTTCTTTTTTATTAGCTAAATTCCGAATTCTTGCTTTGAGTGCTTCAGCATTCATATTAAAACCTCCAATCTGCTTTGAACTTTATCGGTGATTCCCATTTTCTTAGCATAAAACATGAGAGTGGATAATTTCTTTTTGTTTTCTGTGCAATATTTACGGATGGCTTTGTTTGCAATCTCAATATCAATAGATTGATAATGTAGGATTATATCGCAAATAGTTCTTTCTAAGTTATAGACAGATATTGTATTACCATAGATAGTATTCATTTCAGAAATTCCATAAAAAATCAATTCGGGTTTACAGTATCTAATTCTTAGATTTTTATTTTTCAGCCGACTTGTTCCAAAGTGCCTAGGAACTGTTACCGATATTTTTTCCGGAATACGTTCCGAATATCCTAGGTGATATAATGCACTTTCGTGAGAAATAATGCATTTGCTGTATTGCAGTTGTAGCATATATTCAGTATCTGTTTCAGATTTTTGGGTAGTATATATTCCTGGCTGTATTCTCTGGATAATATTTTCATGAATAAGTGTCCGTATTAATGTGTCTGACATACCTAAATTGAGTAGTTCCGGTCTTGTGTATATTGTTTTCTCTTTATTCATGAACAAAATTGCATCTTTTTTTTTCATTTAATCACCTAATCCGTACGTAGTATTTTGATTATTGAGCACAATTTATTGTATCATATTTTAAAAAATAAGTAAAACTTGTGCGTAATTATTAAAAATTCAAGCACGAGTTGTGTTGAAGATATGATGATATATATATATTTATTTATGTACAAAATCTATGTAACATAATTATGGCTAATAAAAAAACTAGGCGATGGAAAGTGTTTTATGTATGTAGAACTCAAGAGCTAATTTGATTAAACAAATAAACAAATTCTCTCTATTTTTTAAGAAAATTATGCTATAATTCTTAAGTGAAGTATCATTTTTGGAACAATCAAAAAAGAACAGCTGAAGTTAAATTTCAGTTGTTCTAAATATGATTCTTCGCGATTGTACCAACTCGCGGAAGTTTTACCAATATATGGGAATTGAATGGTTTTTTCTTTCTTCTTTTTTCAAAAAAGCACATTGCAACCAGATCGTTAAAGTTCATGTGTAAGAGGAAATCTATACAAAACTGATTTTAAGGGTACCGTAAATAAGCCTTTTGAAAAGACTGAAAAATCGAGACTATGAAATTAACTACATTTAATTCAGCTGATGAAAAAGCCTACCTGCATGACGCATAGAATTA
>DDQW01000069.1 GCA_002342805.1 Clostridiales bacterium UBA2432
ACTTCTTGAATACGTTTTGCAGAGGCCTCTTTTCCATCTTCTTCAATCGCAATCATTTCCAGATGATAATCGTCCGCAAAATATCCAAATGCCGGATGATAAATAATAAAAGGCTCATCTTCATACTCAGCAAGAGCATCTTTAATCTGTAAATCCAGGTTTTCTAGTTCAGCGACATATTCTTCACCGTTTTTCTTAAATGCATCTGCATGTTCCGGATAAACTAAAGAGAGTTCTTCAACAATGACATGAATCATGACGACCACTCTTTTTGGTGATAACCAAATATGTGGATCAATCCCTTCATGATTATGACCATGATCATCTTCATCCTCGTGGTCATCTTCGTCCTCATGGTCGTCTTCATCCTCATGACCATGTTCTGAATCAAACTCTCTCGCCGGATATATTTTGGCGACTTGTGACCAGAGATCTACAACCTTAACTTCTTCATTAAAGTCATCTAACTTGGGTAAAATATTGGCTTCTTCCGCTGCAACTCCAATAGCAAAATATAACTCTGCATCTGACAATGCTTGTAATTCTTTTGGTGTCGGTTGGTAATTTGTTTCACTATAACCTGGTGGAATCATGACCGTAACATCGACAAGGTCTTTTGCCACTGCCTGTACAAAGTCTTTTTGAGGGCCGATGGATACAGCAACTGAAGCCTTATTTTCTTTTTCCTCTGAGGAGCATCCTGTCAACATTAAACTTATTAAGGCAGCAAATATCAGTAAACTGTATGTTTTGAATTGTTTCATAATTATTTCTCCTTTCATCTTTAGATGCAAGTCGTTTGCATTTACTTTTAAACTTACTATATCATACCTCTTCATTTTGTCAAGTTTCTTTTTTTCCAATAATCGAGTATAATATACTTACTCTCATTACAATGAAAGGAGCGTCTCATGGACTTTCAACAAATAAAAACAATTCTACAAAATAATAACTTTAAAATCACAAAACAAAGAGAGTATATTCTTGATGTTTTAATCAACAATCAACATACTCTCTTATCCGCTGAAACATTATTGACGATTGTCAAAGAAAAATTTCCGACAATCAATTTAACCACGGTCTACCGAAACTTAGACCAATTATCTGTACTCAGTTTACTTGCTGTATTCCCATCCGATGATGGAATTACACGCTATAAATTAACTTGTGCTGACCATCATCATCACCATATTATCTGCCAACGCTGTGGAAAAGTTGAGATGATTAATTACTGTCCTTTAGACACATTAACATCACTCGCTCTTGATAAAGGATTTCACCTAACCAAGCATAAAATTGAGCTTTATGGCATATGTGAGGCGTGTTATACAGAATAAAAAGCTTTTCCTAAGGGTAATATTGTTTTTTTGAATTGGGTATTTATGATGACCGCAGCAGAACCATAAAATGATAAAACAGCTATTAAAAACTCAGCTATTGCGGCAACCATATGCATTGTATCGTGCATAATACCTAAGGTAGATAATGATAATCCTAAGAAAAGGAAATCAATTAATACAAAAATAAAAAACAAATTTTTGTTCGTTGTTAATGCACCAACCGTCATGTACAAAGTGAAAATTAGATAACCAACAAAGGCGATACCTAACTGTTTTGTATCGGCACTTGACATAAGTTTTTCACCAAACAAACCTGCTTGAATCATCCAAGAAAAGGCGACACTGTACCAAAAAAATGCATAGGCTCCAAACGCTGTTGCACCAAAAACATTGTTCTTTTTTGCATCTTGAATACACGCATATAACTGTGCGCTAGCTCCTAAAAAGATGGCCCAAGGTATGATAAAAGAAACATCTGATGTCAAACCTAATTTTTGTGATGATGCCACAAGTGTTACCATTGCTAACCCAAATAAGCCAATCGGTGTTGGGTCGGCAACAACTATTTTTCTTTCTTCCATATTCATCTCCATTCTACCTTAAAAGGTAGTAGCATTTAGTATGACTCAAAAAAATCATCCACAGAGTAGTATAATAACTTTTGGCACATAAATCAAGGAAAAGTCCATAAAAATAGTCACAAAAAAAGAACACAACTATACTATCCTTATAGTATAAATTCTGTTCTTAAAATTTACAAACAGGTTTAGATGTTAACATCAATTGAGTGCACTTTCACAATGCATATGCATCCAAATTCGGGATAATTCCCGATCAAGTTCTTCTTCAGTTAACATTTCGATGAATTCTTCACATGAATGATCCAATATTGTATACATATAATCACCTTCGTAAAAGATATCCACATTCAATTCATCATAAGCAAATTCTACACGTTGTCGCATATTTTTAAACTTTGGCATATCATCGCTCCCTTATTCACAATGACTATTTTCTAATATTTTCATAATAGCACAAGCAAAAGTAAATTACAATTACTTTTGCACGACTTATATAATAATTAGGACTTTCGACTTATATTCACCGGAATCCCGCTCACCATAAGGACAACTTCATCTGCTTGTCTTGCAATATATTGATTCACACGACCAAGAATATCTGTAAAAACACGTCCCAATCGATACTCTGAAACAAGCGACATTCCCACTTCATTTGTTATAATCACTTGCTTTCCGAGTTTTGTTTTCATTGATTCAATAATTTTTTGAAAGTAATCAAGAATTTCTTTTTCAATTCTTTCGGCCTCTTCTTGATTTATATGATCCAAATCAGAACATCGTTCAAACAGTATGTTTGTAATCGTTGTTCCCACACAATCGAGAATCGTATGATGGCAAGAAGACATTTGAATAGATTTGTCCATATCTTTATATCCTTCAAGCGTTTGATATTT
>DDQW01000027.1 GCA_002342805.1 Clostridiales bacterium UBA2432
TTACCAAAATTATCATGGCATATGGTGCGTTTTAGCGTTCAATAAATAATAAGGAGTCGGATATGGAAGAAAGATTAGTTGAACAATGGAGTAATCCCTTAATTGAACAAAGGGCTGATCCTTGGATGATGCTTCATCAGGATGGATATTATTATTTTACTGCAACCGTTCCGGAATATAATCATATTGAACTTCGACGGAGTAAAACAATCAATGGTTTATCTGTAGCAGAGCCGAAAGCTGTTTGGCATGAACATGAAGAAGGTGCGATGAAGTCTCATATCTGGGCTCCTGAGATTCATTATATTCAAGGAAAGTGGTATATATATTTTGCTGCTGGACATGCGGAAGATGAATGGCGTATTCGAATGTATGTACTTGAATGTGAAGAAGCCAACCCTCTTGAAGGCAAATGGGTTGAAAAAGGACAGATTCAAACACATTGGGATTCCTTTAGTTTGGATGCGACACCTTTTGAGCACAAGGATAAACTATATCTCATTTGGGCTCAAAGTGATCCGAATATAAAAGGAAACTCGAATTTATATATTGATGAGATGTTAAATCCATGGACCTTAAGTGGACGCCAGGCCATGATTTCCACTCCGGAACATGAATGGGAGCGCATTGGATTTAACGTAAATGAAGGTCCGGCTGTGCTCAAAGCAAATGGGAAAATCTATGTCACATATTCAGCCAGTAAGACAGATTATAATTATTGTATTGGCTTGTTAGAAATTGATGAAAAGAAAGACTTTCTAAAGGCTGAAAATTGGGTTAAGCATACAGAACCTGTATTTAGGACATATGCGCAAAACAGTCAATTTGGTCCGGGACATAATTCCTTTGTTCGAATCAAAGGGACTCAGCAGATAGGGATAGTTTATCATGCAAGAAATTATCGTAACATAGAGGGTGATCCATTAAGTGACCCTAATCGTCATACCCGAGTTCAGCTTATAGATATTCAAGAAAATGGTATTGATTTTGGAGTTCCGGTAAAAAATGGGACCTATCAACTAAACTGATTTGAAAGCAATAGTAGGCAGGTGGAAATCTATCATGCCTACTATTTTCATGTGGCAAAATAAGAAACACGGATTTTCGCTTTCTGTAGAGGTTGATTTCTGTTATAATGAATAGGATAGTTTAAGTATACGACACAAGGAGGATCCAATGAATAACTATATTTTAGCACTTAATTGTGGGAGTTCATCACTAAAATTCACACTGTTTATGATTGTTGAACATAACAAATTAGAACATAACTTGAGTGGTATTGTCGAAGAGATTGGCAATGTAGAAAAGAGTCGACTAAAGTTTGAGTTGAATGATGAAAAAACCATTAGAGATATGCGTCTATCGAATCATAGAGATGCACTCGAAGCTGTATTTAATGTGTTCGAAGAATTTAATATCCAGAAAAATGATATAAAAAGCATCGGTCATCGTGTTGTACATGGTGGAACAAAATACAATCAAAGCATTTTGATTGATCAGCAGGTGTTAAATACGATTGAAGAACTTATTCCTATTGCTCCATTGCATAACCCGCCAAATCTTCTTGGAATTAAAGTAGCCATGGAAGTTATGGGTGATGTTCCCCAAGTCGCAATTTTTGACACGGCTTTTCATGGTACATTACCGGAGTACGCTTTCCGTTATGCGATTCCTGAGCAATGGTATAAAGAATTTGGTGTCCGAACATATGGTTTCCATGGAACGTCCCATATGTATGTATCAAAGCGTGCGGCCAGTATTATAGGAAAACCCTATGATACCTTTAATGGAATTACCGCGCATTTAGGAAACGGATGTAGTCTTGCCAAGATTCAAAATGGTAAATCCGTGGATACCTCGATGGGATTCACTCCCCTTGAAGGTGTTATTATGGGAACGCGGTCCGGTGATATTGACCCGGCAATTATTTCTCATGTTGTGAATAACCTTATGGTCAAAGAAGGGATTCAACATGAAGAAGCCTTTGATATTGTCATGAATGCACTCAATAAAGAGAGCGGTTTAAAGGCTTTGGGAAAAACTAATATGATGCAAGATATACGAAAAAAAGCTGAAAGTGGAGATGTCCAGGCTGAACTAGTCATATCAATCTATGCATATCGTATTGCCAAGTATATTGGTGCTTATTGGGCGACATTAGACGGATGTGATACCTTGATTTTTACAGCAGGATTAGGTGAGAATGAAGGATATGTCAGAAAGAAAATCGCAAGTTTTCTTCCAAACATCGGCATTGAAATCGACGATGAGAAAAATGCCATACGTAAGGAAGAGATTCAAATCGGCCAGTCAAAGAGCCATGGATTAAAGGTCATGGTAATACCGACGGACGAAGAAATTGTTATCGCATACGATGCTTTTTATTTAGGACATTTAAAAAAGAGACTTCCGGATAAATATCCGTTTGAATAGGAAAATATATAATGGACGCATTTATACTTACATTTAACGCAATTGCTCCTGTATTTTTAATGATTTTGTTAGGATATGGGATGAAGCTAGTAAAATTAGTTTCAGAAGACTTTGTAACAGTATCAATGAAACTTGTATTTAAAGTTTTCTTGCCGATTTTACTTTTTCAAAAAGTTGCACATATTGACTTGGCAACATCAATCACGCTAGATGACCTATGGCTCATGGGGTATTCAGTTGTTGCATTGTTATTAGCAGCAGGCTTAGCAAGTTTAGCGGGACATTACATTTTAAGACTGGGATATAATCATCGGGGGTTCGTTAAAGGCGCATTTATTCAAGGCGCCTTTAGAACCAACTATGCCATTATAAGCTATCCGATTTTATTAGGCATGTTTGGAGATGCTGTTGTATTAAAGCTAGCCTTAGTCACCGTGATTTCAATACCGATCTTTAACATAATTTCTATTATTGCATTGACGCCGGAAAAAAGTCATGATATAAAAACATATATGGCACTTTTGAAAAACATTATAAGCAATCCCTTGATTATCGGTATTGTGTTAGGTTTTTTCTCTGCCTTGCTGAATTTGACCTATCCGCCTGTGATAGAGGCCTTTATAACATCATCGGCAACATTAGCAACACCATTAGCATTGGTTTCGTTAGGAATATTTTTCCGTTTTGACCATTTTCGAGAAACACTTAAGTTGACACTTATTGCTACCGGAATCAAAAATCTACTGCTTCCATTCGTTTTTTCAGCAATAGCTTACTGGATTGGACTAAGCCCCATGAATATTGTTATTATTACCATATTAGTAGGTGGGCCGACAGCCGTCAGCAGTTTTGCGATGAGTAAAGAGATGGATGGCGATGCGGTATTATCAGGGAATATTATTATTATGACGACCTTAATATGTTCGTTTACCTTGATGCTGTTTTTAACATTTTGGGTAAGTGTCTTAGGTCTTGCCTAATTCAAATAGGAGTAGACGATGAAACTAAAAAAATATTATGATAAATTAAAAATAAAAGAAAAACTTACTATGGCACATCTTTTGATTGTGCTACTAGTAAGTTTTGTTAGTTTGATTTCATTTCAAGTATCTTTTAATGTATATAATGCACTTCTATATCAATCTTCTGCCCAGGTTTTACAACTATCAACCAATCAGATTGAAAGTGAATTGCGTAAAATGGATTCATACTCATACAATCTTTTGTCGGATAAAAATGTTCAGCAAAAAATGATGGATATAAAATACGCGTCGAATGCATTTCGTCGAAATAATCTTGTGGACGATTTACTTGAGCGGTTTTTAATTTATGTAGCCTCAGAACGAAATATTTCGACAATTTATTTTATTGATACAGAAGGCGTACAATACTATGAAGGGATTAACCCAGTGTCGCTTCCGGAAGATGTGAAAAACCAAACAATACAAGCAGCCTTAAATGGAAATGGAAATAGTGTCATCCTCGATCAGTATGCAGAACGAGGCTTTATTTTACTAGCAAAACAATTTCGGTCAACAGCACAATTGAGTTTGGAAAATTTAGGTGTCGTCGTTCTTCGATTAGATTTAAACGAAGTCGGAGATGCTTACATGTCAAATACTACAATGGAAGACTCTCATTTGTTTATTTTTTCTGAACAAAATCTAATCTACAAAGATCCTTCATCTCAGAATATGGAGTTAGAACTTGAAGATTTGGATCGGGAAGAAGGATTTTCCATAAAAAGCCTTAACGGAAAAAAATATTTTTTATCCTATTCAACGTCAAATTATACCAATTGGACCTATGTAAATGTTATTGGATATAATGAAGCCTTTAACCAAGTTGAGAGAATGCGGATTTTGATTCTCCTTGTCTTTGTAGGTGTCTTTGTTATCGGAAGCATTATCAGTATTTTATTGGCGAAAAGTATTACAAAACCTATTATGGATTTGACAATGCGTATGAAACGGGTTGAAACCGGTGATTTTAGTGAAGTTAAAATCGATGAGGACATACAAAAAAGAGAAGATGAAATCGGAATGCTTCAAAAGGATTTTGAGTTGATGATTTCACGAATTAATACCTTGATTGATGAAAATTTTAAAAAACAAATTGTGATTAAAGATACGAATTTTAAGGCGCTTCAAGCGCAAATTAACCCTCACTTTTTGTATAATACCCTCGAATCGATTAACTGGTTGGCCAAAGCCAATCATCAAGAAGAAATCGCAACAATGGTTAAAGCTCTGGGGAAATTATTGCGTAATGCGGTTAATACGGATGAACTGATGATTAGTGTTCAAGAAGAACTAGAATTGTTGGATGCATATATCAGTATTCAAAAATATCGTTATGAAGAACGTTTGATTTACAGGAATCGAGTGGATCGGAGTTTTTATTCTATAGATATTCCCAAGCTGACCTTGCAGCCTCTTGTTGAAAATGCCATTGTCCATTCGATGGAAAACATGTTAGAGCCTTGTGAAATATCGATTTATGCACATAAACATGAAGGAACAATTATGTTATATGTTGAAGACAATGGATTGGGAATACATGAAGATACATTAAAGAAACTCCAGAATAATGAGCAGTTAGAGAGTCGAAAAGGAATGGGAATCGGCCTTCAAAATATTGATGATCGCCTTAAGATGACCTTTGGTTCGGAGTATGGCTTGTTCATTACAAGTGAAATTGGTCAAGGTACACGTATAGAAATTCGAATACCTGAAGAAAGGAAGAAGGATTATGTATAAGATTTTACTTGTTGATGACGAACGTATTATTAGAGAAAGTATTTCAAGTCTTATTGATTGGGAAACATATGGCTTTGAACTTATAGGAACAGCCAAACATGGGATTGAAGCCTATGATATCATTCTTCGTGAGCATCCGGATTTAGTTATTACGGACTTGAAAATGCCGGTTATGTCAGGAATTCAATTGATTGAAAAAGTGAAAATGAAATATCCGGAAATCGAATTTGCTATTCTTTCTGGACACAGCGAATTTAAATTAGCCAAAGAAACAATGAAGCATGGGGTTAAACATTATTTACTAAAGCCATGTGATGAAAAAGATTTGATACATATTTTAGAAGAAGTTCGTAGCCGTCTAAAATTAAAAGAAAAACGTGAAGATTTTATTAAGAAAAATAATGAAAAGCTAGAAAAAATTATTCCTCTCGTTAAAGAGCAATTTATACGAGATTTTATTATGAGTCGTCATTACAATCAAGACGAACTTGATTATTTTATGAACCTATTTAATGTTAAAAATAAACGGATTCGGGTCATAATACTTCAGCCCATGGGTGACTATAATTTTAACACTCTCTTTGCATTATTAAATATTGTAAAGCGACAAACCTTTCAAGAGTCCATTTATTTTAAGACGACAGTCAATAAAAGTGTCTTGTTGATTGTTGAAAATTTAGAA
>DDQW01000001.1 GCA_002342805.1 Clostridiales bacterium UBA2432
CGATTCCCCTACGGGTCATTTAAATAAAATGTAACTTCATATGCCGACGTGGCTCAATTCTTCAGTGAACTGAGCAAAGCGAAGGCACACGCGCAGAGCACTGCTCTGCCAATCAATAACTTCATATGCCGACGTGGCTCAATTGGCAGAGCAGCTGACTTGTAATCAGCAGGTTATCGGTTCGAGTCCGATCGTCGGCTTTATAAAAGCATAAAAAGTAGATGAGGGCCATTAGCTCAGTTGGTCAGAGCATCCGGCTCATAACCGGAGAGTCCGGGGTTCGAGTCCCTGATGGCCCATTTGCATTTATAACATATAGTATGGCCCAGTGGCTCAGTTGGTTAGAGCGCCGGCCTGTCACGCCGGAGGTCGAGGGTTCGAGTCCCTTCTGGGTCGCTAGTAAACTTACTTGCGAGACTTCATGAATAAAAGTGATATAGTAAAAAAGTGAGTTTATATTTATCCCAGGGCGCATAGCTCAGCTGGGAGAGCACCTGCCTTACAAGCAGGGGGTCACAGGTTCGAGCCCTGTTGCGCCCATTCAACACAATATCATATGCCCGAGTGGCGGAATTGGCAGACGCACAGGACTTAAAATCCTGCGATGTAACAATCGTACCGGTTCGACTCCGGTCTCGGGCATAACTTATTTAATATGTGCGCATAGCTCAGCTGGATAGAGCGTCTGGCTACGGACCAGAAGGCCGAGGGTTCAAATCCTTCTGCGCACGCTTGAGCAAAAATCTATATCATAAGATATAGATTTTTTTTGTTCCAAATTACAATTTTGTGGTATTATACTTCATAGGAAGCAAATTAAAAATTCATAGGTTAGGAGGGAATAAAATGGAAGGATATGAAGAAAAACTAAAGTTTTTAGAGCAGTTAGTCGAAGAAAAAAGATTTACTGAATTAAAAAATTATCTTATGAATATGATGCCTGCAGATATTGCGGAGTTTATCGATGAAATGTCACCATCAGAGGCCCTAATCGTTTATAGACTATTACCTAAAAGCGAAGCAGTTGATGTATTTCCCTTGATTGATATGGAAAGACAAAAAGAAATTACATCATTAATTAGTGAAGATGAATTAAAATCAATTATTGATGAATTATATTTTGATGATATGATTGATTTAGTTGGTGAAGTCCCTGCAAATATTGTAAAAAAGATTTTGAAAAATTCGACACAAAAACAACGAACACTTATTAATCAATTTCTGAAATATCCTGAAGATTCAGCGGGCAGTCTTATGACCATTGAATTTGTAGATTTGCATAAAAAAATGACGGCGCAGGAAGCTATGAAACGTATTCGAGAAACGGGATTAGATAAAGAAACCATATATACATGTTATATAATGGCAGAACATAGAGAACTGGAAGGAATTTTATCGCTTAAAAATCTGGTTTTAGCAAAAGAAGATGAAACTATTGAGAATATAATGACAGATGATTATATCAGTGTAAATACTCACGATGACCAAGAATATATTGCTGAAATATTTAAAAAATATGATTTGCTTTCTCTGCCGGTTGTTGATAATGAACGTCGATTAGTGGGAATTATAACCATTGATGATATTGTTGATGTTATCGAAGAAGAAACAACAGAAGACTTTCAATTGATGGCTGCGATTGCACCTTCAGACGATGAATATATGACCATGTCTGCATTTATGCTAGCAAAAAAAAGAATTGTATGGTTGGTTATATTAATGTTTTCAGCCACGATTTCACAATTAATAACAGATCAACATAGTTTTTTAACGGCCCAATTCACTGTATTAGTCGGTGTTATGCCCATGCTTATGAGTACAGGAGGTAACGCCGGAGCACAGTCATCAACATTAGTTATACGTGGACTGACCCTCGGTGATATTAAGTTTGGTGATTTATTTAAAGTCATTTGGAAAGAAGTACGTGTAGGTATTATTATTGGAATTACGCTAGGGTTTTTAAACTTTCTTCGAATAATGTTATTTAGTCGAAATGTAAAATTAGCCATAATTGTCGGATTAACATTAATTGGTACGACAACAATGGCGGCTTTAATGGGGGGGATTCTGCCGATTGTTGCCAAAAAGGTTAAATTAGATCCTGCAATCATGGCCAGTCCCTTAATAACTACAATTACTGATGCAACAACGTTATTAATCTTCTTTACGATAGCTGCATGGATATTTTTAGGCGCATAAATCTTGACGCATAAATATATTGTGTATTCTATATTTTATGGTATAATTAGATTAATGTATAGAAATTAACAATTATAATTCTTATCTTAGTTAGCACCATCCCGAATTATCTAAAGTTATATTCAGAAATCATAGATATCCCCAATGATTAAAATTGAATTGCGATTTACTCGTGCACTATATTATAAAATAATGGTAGTGGAATTAAATAGGAGGACAAAACTTGAAAACAAATTATTCGAAGATGAAGGTTGCACAATTACGTGAAATAGCCACGGAATTAGGTATACTGGATGTAAAAAACTTCAAAAAGGCTGAACTCGTTCAATTACTGGCAGAAATTGAACAAAAAAATGAAGAAAAAAAGACAAAACGTAAATCAACAAGAGAATATGAAACGCGTGAATTGAATTACTCAGAAATTTCTCAAGCCAACAAAGAGAAAAAAAATAAAGAAAAAATTGAAGCTACCGATGAAATAGAAGAAAAAGATTCGCAAGAGGAAACACGTACAGAACAATCTGTTCAAAAGAAAAAACAAAAGCCGAAGGCGATAAATGCATTAGATAGTGGAGAAGTAGCGCAAGGTATTTTAGAAGTTCTTCCGGATGGGTTTGGATTTATTCGAAGCGATAACTATATGCCTGGAGAAGATGATGTATATGTATCGCCGTCTCAAATCAGAAGATTTAGTTTACGAACAGGCGATATAATTGAAGGAAATATTCGTGTGGCAAAAGAAAAAGAAAAATTTAGAGCTTTACTTTATGTAACGTCTGTTAATGGTGATGATCCGGGGAAAGCGGCTACTCGACCAAAGTTTGAAGAGCTAACACCTATATTTCCTAATGAACGATTAAACTTGAATACTCGCTCAGATGATTATGCCTTACGCCTCATGGACTTTATTGCACCAATCGGTAAAGGCCAAAGAGGTATGATTGTATCCCCGCCAAAAGCAGGAAAAACAACATTAATTAAAAAAGTTGCGAATGCAATCACTAAAAATCATCCGGATGTTGGATTAATTGTATTATTGATTGATGAACGGCCAGAAGAAGTAACGGATATAAGACGATCTATTGTAGGAGAAAACGTTGAAGTTATTCACTCAACCTTTGATGAATTACCGGAACATCATAAACGAGTTTCAGAGATGGTTTTAGCTAGAGCCAAACGTATGGTTGAGCAGAAAAAAGATCTTGTTATTTTATTAGATAGTATTACACGTTTAGCCAGAGCCTATAACTTGATCATCCCACCAAGTGGTCGTACACTTTCCGGTGGATTAGATCCGGCTGCTTTACATATGCCAAAAAAATTCTTTGGTGCAGCGAGAAATATTGAAGAAGGTGGATCATTAACAATATTAGCTACAGCCTTAGTTGAAACAGGAAGCAAGATGGATGATGTTGTTTTTGAAGAATTCAAAGGAACGGGTAATATGGAATTAGTACTTGATCGTAAACTTCAAGAAAAACGTATTTTCCCCGCTATTGATGTAAGTAAATCAGGTACTCGACGTGATGATTTGTTATACAGTGAAATGGAATTGGAAGCGGTGAATAAACTGCGTAAGGTTTCTGCTAATATGCGGTCTGAAGATGTCATTGATAGTATGTTGAAGGTATTTGTTGATACAAAAAGCAACGAAGAATATGCCCATAAATTATCAAAAAATATCCTGAATAATTACTAGATATATATTGCAATGGGTTTATCAATATGTTATAATGTGTAGGCTGTCTAGATGGACAAGAATTCATTGGACAAGAATCTAATCATTTAGAAGTAATGTATGAAAGAGGTGAAAAGTATGAGAGAAGGAATTCATCCAGAATATCATCAAGCAACTGTAAAATGTAACTGTGGAAATGAATTTGTTACAGGTTCAACAAAAGAAGCAATTCATACAGAAATCTGTTCAAAATGTCATCCATTCTATACCGGACAACAAAAATCAGTTCAAGCGCGTGGACGTATTGATCGATTTAATCGTAAATATGGTATCAGTAACGACGAAGAATAATAATAAGTTGAGGGTAACCTCAACTTTTTGTTTTACTATAGAACATTCTTTTATTTGTGCATGGCTTTATTTTTTCGTGAGTTAGGTATATAATGGAGTATGTACACATGTGCTTAAAACATAGAAATGGAAGTGAAAAAATGAAAGAGAACAAACCTAGTGTTGGAGGTCAGGCGGTCATTGAAGGTGTAATGATGCGTAATGATGACCTATACGCTGTTGCGGTTCGAAAACCGGATAAGGAAATAATTGTTGAAGAAATGAATCATAAAAGCTTCACTAAACGTAGCAAAATTTTAGGATTACCCTTTATCAGAGGAATTGTTGCATTTGTAGAGTCTCTTGTAATGGGTATGAAAATATTAACTTTTTCAGCTGAATTTTTCGAAGTTGAAGGAGAAACAGAAGAAGAATCAAAGTTTGATCAATGGATTAATAAGGTGTTTGGAGATAAAGCAAACGATGTGTTCATTATGATTTCGGTTGTTCTAGCTTTACTTATGTCTGTTGGGCTATTTGTTATATTACCATTAGGATTGTCGCATTTGATGAAACCTATTTTACCATCGGATCAATGGGTGAATTTTGCAGACGGCATCATTCGAGTGGCCGTACTGCTTACATACATTGTTTTGATTTCAAAAATGAAAGACATTCAAAGAGTATTTCAATATCATGGTGCGGAACATAAATCTATCCATTGCTATGAATGTGGATTAGATCTTACAGTGGAAAACGCCAAGAAACAAACGCGTTTGCATAAGCGCTGCGGAACGAGTTTTTTGCTTTATATTGTTGTTATAAGTGTTTTTGTATTGACAATTATTAATGCACAGACTTTAGTTCAACGTTTACTTGTTCGACTTGTTATGTTGCCGATTATCGCAGGAATATCCTATGAAGTATTGAAGTTCTTAGGACGTAGTGAGTCGAAGGTATTAGATATATTCACCAAGCCAGGTTTATTATTACAAAAATTAACGACAGCGGAGCCAGATGATGGACAACTTGAAGTAGCATTAACAGCCTTGAAAAGTGTTTTGAAAAATACAGATGAAGCAAAAAATAAAGAAGAGATAAAGGATCCGGGAATTGAAGACATATCAAGTACACCAGTTGCTTAAAGCCGGGCAGGAACAATTGGATAAAAAGGGGATAGGAACAGTTGACGCACGATTGTTACTTGAATATGTGATGAAAACTGATTTTACTACTTTGCTATCTAAGTACAATGAAGACGTGCAAGAAGAAGTCGTTTCATCGTATATGACACTCCTTAAACAACGGATGAAAGGCGTTCCGCTTCAGTATATAACCCATGAACAATATTTTATGGGAAATAAGTTTTATGTCAATGAATCTGTGTTGATTCCTCGACCAGAGACAGAAATTCTCGTTGAATTATGTTTAGCCAAGATTGAGGAGATAATCCGTCAAGGAAAAAGGGCTTTGCGTATTTTAGATATGTGTACCGGTAGTGGATGTATTTTAATAAGTTTAGTAAAAGAAGTGTCAAGTAAATTTCCTGAGCTTGACATGGAGTGGCTTGGGGTTGACATTCAAGATGGTGCTCTTTTCGTTAGCAAAAAAAACGAAGAAGTCCTTTTAGATAAGCCGGTGATTCAATGGGTGAAAAGTGATTTATTCAGTCATATTGAATCTGGAATGGAGTATGACCTCATTGTGTCAAATCCCCCATATATTCCTCGCAATGATTTAGAGGGACTTATGAATGAAGTCAAAGATTATGAGCCCATAATTGCCCTAGACGGAGGCGATGACGGTTTAATCTTTTATCGTCAGATTATCCAAGACAGTTATGCACGACTGAAAAATGGAGGCGGATTATTTTTTGAGATTGGGCACGGTCAAATGCAAGATATAAAAAAATTAATGGAGTCAAGAGGCTTTTCTGATATACAAGAAGTAAATGATATGGCTGGTCTTGAAAGAATTATTTCAGGGACTAAGAATTAATTATGAGGTGAAGAAATGTTAGATCAATTGGAAGGTATAATTGACAGATATGAATTTTTGTCTGCACAAATTAATGATGCGGATATTATTGCTGATCAAAAGCAATGGCAACAATATATGAAAGAACACTCTGATTTAACGCCTGTAGTTGAAAACTACAAAGCGTATAAAGCAAATGAGGAAACCATTCAAGAGTCATTAGAAATGTTAAAAGAATCAGATCCAGAGATTGTTGAATTGGCCAAGGAAGAATTAGCACAAGCAAGAGAAGCCTTAAAACATAATGAAGCTAAATTAAAAAAACTTCTATTACCCAAAGACCCAAATGATGATAAGAACGTTATCGTTGAGATTCGTGCGGGTGCGGGTGGAGATGAGGCAGCATTATTTGCGGCCGAATTATATCGTATGTATATACGCTTTGCAGAACGTAGCCATTGGAAAGTCGATGTCATGAATATCAATGAAAGTGGCGTAGGTGGATTTAAAGAGGTTATTTTTTCTATACAAGGACAAGGCGCATACTCAAAATTGAAGTTTGAAAGTGGTGTGCACCGAGTTCAACGTGTTCCTGTTACTGAATCGGGTGGAAGGATTCATACGTCAACAGTAACGGTAGCAGTATTACCTGAAGTCGAGGATGTTGAAGTTGAAGTTGATCAAAATGATTTAAGGATTGATGTGTTTAGATCATCAGGTAATGGAGGTCAAAGTGTTAATACAACGGATTCAGCGGTGCGAATAACCCATTTACCGACAGGATTGGTCGTATCATGCCAAGACGGAAAATCTCAGCTTAAAAACCGCGATCAAGCCATGAAGGTTCTTCGTTCAAGATTATATGACATGGAGCTTGAGAAGCAACAAAGTGAATTAGCTGAAGACCGACGAAGCCAAGTTGGAACAGGTGATCGGAGTGAAAAGATTCGTACCTATAATTTCCCACAAGGCCGTGTAACTGATCATCGGATTAAGCTGACCTTACATAAGCTGGATACAATTTTGGATGGGGATATATACGAATTAATTGATAGCCTAAACACGGCAGATCAAGCAGAAAAAATGAAATCTATGGAAAAAAATTAAACGGGATTTTCTTATAGTATATAAAAAGCCTTTGTCGTGCACGATTCATGCAAGACAAAGGCTTTTTTAAGTGTCATATTATTTATTGACCTAATTAATAGCTGTCATCATAAATTAAACTTGTTTTTAGAAGTTTCTGAGAAGCATATAAGCGTTTATCTGTAAGATCAATAATGTCATATATATCCCCAAGGGGTAATTTTTCACGGAATTGACTTAATCCGATATTCACTTCAACGTTTACATCTTGACGCTCTGTAACGGGAAGCTTTTCGATATCATGTATTATTGATTTGGCGATATTGATAGCTTTCTCGTAGGAAGGAGCTTCAGTAAGTATTGCAAAACGGTCTCCGCTATAACGAAAGGCATGAAACTGTGAAGATTGTAATGTTTTCAAGAAGTGTGCAACAGATTGTATGGAATGGTCAGCGACTTCTTGTCCATAATTTACGTTAATGATAGCATAATTGCTTATATCAACAAGCATTAAACAATGTATTGTAGAGGGCATATTCATAGTATTCATTGCCGATTGGTAAAAAAGATTCATTTGTTCATAAAAGGATTTAATGTTTTTGAGTTTTGTCAATGGGTCAATTTTTGAAGCCTTATCCAAATGATCTTCAAAGGCATCTGCTTTTATTATCTTTTGTTTAACCGGACCGGACGCACTATTTGTGGAGGCAACATTAATACTATGTCCCCATGTTCCGATAACTTCCCCGTTATTATCTAAAAGTGGATATTTTGAAGTGATAACATAAGAAACATAATCATCTTCCCAAGTTTCTTTTTCAACCTTTGCAAGGATTGGCTTCTTTGTACGAATAATTTCTTGTTCATCATCGTAGGCCTCTTGGGCGTGTTCTTTTGTGAAAAAGTCAAAATCTGTTTTTCCAAGAGCTTCTTCAATAGAATCTAGACCAAAATAATTAGCATGATATTGGCTTAAGGTGATAAACCGAGAGTTGAGGTCTTTAGCGTAAAAAGATTCGCTTGTATTCGAGGTGATCGAGTTGTAAAGTAAACTTTCGATATTCGTGTAAACGTTATAGCTGCTTTTTTCCATAGACGATACTCCTTTTTCTAGGGAAGTAAAAGATACCCCAATTATTTTGTTAGTTTTGACTATAGTATAACACAAAAATGCAGACAATGTTATAGATAATAGTGTGATAAAAAAATAACGAGAAAAGTATTGCAATTCATTCGATGATGTGTTATTATATCCCTATATTCACCAAATACTAAGAATAATAACCAAAAAATGGCGACTAAATTAGTGAAATAGCTTGATAAGTTGATTTGCTAATTAAAAATATTAATTCAATATGTTAATTAATTAACAAGAAAGAGGTGCAAGAATGACGACGGTTAAAGATATGGAAACTTTATTAAAGCGCATACAAGAAATAAAAGAGGCACAAGTGGAATTTTCATCATACTCACAAGAGCGAGTTGATGAGATTTTTAGACAAGCGGCGATGGCTGCAAACAATGCAAGAATTAAATTGGCAAAAATGGCAGTCGAAGAGACAGGTATGGGAATAGTTGAAGACAAAGTAATTAAAAACCATTTTGCATCTGAGTATATATACAATCAATACAAAGACGAAAAAACATGTGGGATTATCGAAAAAGATGAAGCTTTTGGAATTACAAAAGTAGCGGAACCCATTGGAATTATTGCTGCGATTGTACCGACAACGAATCCGACATCAACAGCTATATTTAAAGCATTAATTGCATTAAAAACGCGTAACGGTATTATCTTTTCCCCACATCCACGTGCGAAAAAATGTACTATTGAAGCTGCAAAGATTGTATTAGAAGCGGCAGTTAAAGCAGGTGCTCCTAAGGGAATCATTGGTTGGATTGATCAACCAAGTGTTGAGCTTTCCGGTGCTGTTATGCAAGCCTGTGACCTTATATTAGCGACAGGTGGTCCTGGTATGGTAAAAGCAGCTTATTCCTCTGGAAAACCGGCTATTGGAGTTGGTGCAGGTAATACACCCGCAATTATTGATGAAACAGCACATATTAAAATGGCGGTAAGTTCAATTTTGTTATCAAAAAGTTTTGATAATGGTGTCATATGTGCCTCTGAACAATCTGTTATTGTATTAAAAGAGGTATATAATGAAGTGAAACAAGAATTTGCTGAGCGTGGCGCATACCTTTTAAATAAAAAAGAAGTGGATGCAATGCGTAAAGTTATTTTAAAAGACGGTAAGTTAAATGCAGAAATTGTTGGACAACCGGCTGTGAAAATCGCTGCGATGGCAGGAATTAAAGTTGACGAAGAGACGAAAGTTCTTATTGGTGAGGTAACATCTGTTGAGCTTGAAGAGCCATTCTCACATGAAAAATTGTCACCTGTATTGGCTTTATATAAAGCAGATAGCTTTGAAGCGGCATTAACAAAAGCGGCAAGACTTGTTGAGCTAGGTGGACTAGGACATACATCGGTTTTATATACAGACCAAAGCACACAAAAAGATCGGATTGAACAGTTTGGGGCAAAAATGAAAACAGGACGTACAATGATTAATATGCCGTCCTCTCAAGGTGCTATCGGAGATTTGTATAACTTTAAATTAGCTCCGTCATTGACACTAGGATGCGGATCTTGGGGTGGAAACTCTATCTCAGAAAACGTTGGAGTAAAACATTTGATGAATGTAAAGAGTGTGGCAGAAAGGCGAGAAAATATGTTGTGGTATCGAATTCCTAATCGTGTGTATTTTAAATCCGGATGTTTGGATATAGCATTAGATGAGTTACAAGATCTAGGGAAGAAAAAAGCATTTATTGTAACGGATAAAGTCCTTTATGATTTAGGATATGCAGAAAAAGTGACGGATAAACTGGATAGTATAGGAATTGATACCAAAGTCTTTTTTGATGTTCAACCGGATCCTACCTTAGCAACAGCTAGAAAAGGTGCTAAAGAGATGCAAAGTTTTCAACCGGATGTTATTATTGCACTGGGTGGTGGTTCACCAATGGATGCTGCAAAGATAATGTGGGTTATGTATGAGCATCCGGAAGTGCGGTTCGAAGACTTAGCGATGCGATTTATGGACATTCGAAAACGTGTATTTAGTTTTCCGACATTGGGACAAAAGGCAATGATGGTTGCGGTTCCTACATCAGCAGGAACAGGTTCAGAAGTGACACCTTTTGCCGTCATTACAGATGAGACAACAGATGTCAAGTATCCGCTCGCGGACTATGAATTAACACCGGACATGGCTATAATAGATGCGGAATTGATGATGAATATGCCTAAAGGTTTAACAGCTGCATCGGGGATTGATGCTTTAACACATGCATTAGAAGCTTATGTTTCTGTATTAGCTTCAGAATATACAAACGGCCAAGCATTAGAAGCGATACGCTTAATCTTTAAGTATTTGCCGGATGCATATAATGAAGGGACAACAAATATTAAAGCCCGTGAAAAAATGGCCCATGCATCAACGATGGCTGGTATGGCCTTTGCCAATGCTTTTTTAGGTGTATGTCATTCAATGGCACACAAGTTAGGTTCAACACATCATATAGCCCATGGGGTAGCGAATGGATTGCTAATTAATGAAGTTATACGTTTTAATGCAGTGGATAATCCAAGAAAGCAAGCAGCCTTCCCACAATATAAATATCCAAATGCAAAATGGAGATATGCGCGTATTGCTGACTACTTGCAGCTAGGTGGTAAAACCGAAGAAGAAAAAGTTGAAAACTTAATCAAAGCCATTGATGCTTTAAAAGAAAAAGTAGGCATTCCAAAAACAATCAAAGAAACCGGAGTTTCTCCAAAAAAATTCTATGCTACATTAGATGAAATGAGTGAAAATGCCTTTGATGATCAATGTACAGGCGCCAATCCAAGATATCCCTTAATAAGTGAAATCAAAGATATGTATATTCGAGTTTTTGAAGGAAATGAAGAAGTGAGTAAATAGAAACAAAGAAAAAGACGGTTAATGCCTCGAATTTGAGGTTTTAGCCGTCTTTTTTTGGTGTGTTTATTTGAAAAATGATGATTTTTATGAAATTTTAATAAATTAAATGTGCATATCTGAAATTGAAAATGAGAAAAGATATCATTTAATGTGCAAAATGCACAAAAATAACACGGTAACAATAGTGAAAAAAGTAAAAATACCATAAAAAATGACAAAAACGGATAAATGCATCAACACTATTACCATATTTGACTTTAAGATTTTGGAGGCATATAATAGTGAGTGGAAATCAAATCGTTGGTAAATAAAATTGAGTGCAAAAGCAAGCAAAGTTGTGGACCGAATATGATAGCTAGATTTAGTGTGTTCATATTGGTCTTTTTTTGTGCACGAATATTATGGAGGCTGTTATGGAAAAAGGACAAATGGAAGCGCATATTAGTTCAAGTATGATCACGTTTCAACGAAAACAATTGGGTCGAGGTGCAGAATCTGCAAAAACCTACATTATTGATGATATGATTATTATTCGATTAAAAGGCGTATTAACTGCGGCGGAAAAAGAATTAGCAAGAGAAGAAAAAGGTAAAGCCTTGGTTAAGGAAATGCGATACCAATTGGAGGAAATCATTCGACCAAAATTGGAAGAGATGATTGAAGAAATCACAGGATGTAAAGTTATATCCATTCATAATGATATCAGTACAAAAACCGGAGAACGTATGGATGTCATCATTCTAGAAAAATCACTTATTTTTTAAAAAAAACATTAATATTTGGAGGCTGACCATGTTATCGTATGACTTTTTCTTAGACTTAGCAATTATATTGTTAAGTACAAAACTTTTTGGACTTTTAACAAGAAGGGTTCAAATGCCACAGGTTGTTGGCGCACTTTTGGCAGGGGTGATTTTGGGACCGACTTTTTTAAATATTTTAGAAGAAACAGAATTTATTAACAAAATGGCGGAGCTTGGTGTTATTTTACTTATGTTCACAGCAGGTATGGAAACCGATGTGAAGGAACTTAAGCGAACTGGAAAAGCATCATTCATTATTGCGGCCTTCGGCGTAGGCGTTCCTCTAATTGGTGGATTCTTAGCGGCTGCATTATTCGCCGGAGATTTTGCAGAGATGTCAAAAATTGACCTATTACAAAATATCTTTATTGGGGTTATCTTGACAGCGACATCGGTAAGTATAACAGTAGAGACACTTCGCGAGATGGGAAAATTAAAATCAAAATCAGGAACAGCAATTTTAGGAGCAGCAGTTATTGACGATATTCTTGGTATTATTATTTTGACTTTTGTCATTAGTTTTAGGGATAGTTCTGTCAGTATATTGAGTATTATTATGCGTATTTCACTATTCTTTGTTTTTGCAGCAGTATGTGCGGTTGTATTTTACAAAGGATTTAAATACATGACTAGAAAATACGGCCGTAAACGTCGTATACCAATCTATAGCTTTATTCTATGTTTAATATTAGCTTATGTCGCAGAAGAATACTTTGGAATTGCCGATATCACAGGTGCATATTTGGCAGGTGTAATCATCAGTAATTTAAAAAGTAATGAATACGTTGCAGAAAAAGTGGAAATCACTTCATATATGCTTTTTTCACCAATTTTCTTTGCCAGTATAGGAATTAAAACGTCAATTCATTCAATGAGCTGGAATATTGTATTTTTCTCCTTACTACTAATAGCTGTTGCAATATTAACCAAAGTCATTGGTTGTGGTATTGGTGCACGCTTAACCGGATTTACCAAAAACGAATCCTTAAAAATAGGCATTGGTATGGTTTCACGTGGTGAAGTGGCTTTGATTGTTGCCAATAAAGGGGCTGCAGTGGGGTTGATACGAGAAGAACATTTTGCGCCTGTCATTATTGTTGTTTTAGTAACAACACTAATTACACCCATTCTATTGAAAATTGTATATAAGGAAAAGCGTGAAAAGATACATGGTGTCACGGCGCATTGAGCTTATCATTGAAACTCTATTGATGCAATTGATTAAATTGTCATAATGTGGTATATTTTACTATGACTAATCATGCTATAAGGAGGTAAGAAAATGATCGATTTTAAGAAAAAAGACATAATGGATACATTTGATTTCAAAGGGAAAACGTATCAATATGTTAACTTAAATAAGCTTCAAGAACTTACAGGTGTTAATTTGGAGCGTTTGCCAAAGACCATAAAAATTTTATTGGAAAATGCAATTCGAAATTATGACGGGAATCTCATTACGAGTGAACATATTAATCAATTATTGTATTGGGGAGAAACAGAAGAAGTCAAAGAAGTTGGCTTTATCCCATCACGAATTGTATTACAAGATTTTACAGGTGTTCCCGCTGTTGTTGACTTAGCAGCTATGCGTAATGCGGTAGCTAGAATGGGAAAAGACCCAAGTGTTATTAACCCATTAGTCCCTGTTGATCTAGTTATAGATCACTCAGTTATGGTAGATGCTTACGGTACAGGTGATTCATTAAGATTTAATGTTGAAAAAGAATTTGAACGTAATCATGAACGCTATCGATTTTTAAAGTGGGCTCAAAATTCTTTTGAAAATTTCAGAGCAGTACCACCGTCAACCGGTATTATTCACCAAGTGAACTTGGAATATCTTGCAACCGTTGTGGCAGAGCGAGAGACGGAAGATGGAACAATGTTAATTCCGGACACATTGGTAGGAACAGATTCCCATACAACGATGATTAACGGCATCGGCGTATTAGGTTGGGGTGTTGGTGGTATAGAAGCTGAAGCGGGAATGCTTGGACAACCGCTTTATTTTGTGACGCCTGAAGTTGTAGGTGTTCATATGAAAGGACAGCTTCAAGAAGGAGTTACAGCAACAGACCTTGCCCTTCGCGTAACGGAACTTCTGCGCCAAAACAATGTTGTCGGTAAATTCGTTGAATATTTCGGACCCGGAGTACAATCATTAACATTGCCGGACCGTGCAACAGTTTCAAACATGTCACCGGAATACGGTGCAACTATGGGATATTTTGCCGCAGATGAGGAAACATTAGAATATATGGCAATGACCGGGCGAGAAGAAGAAAAAATTGATTTAGTACGGGAATATTTATCACGACAGAATTTATTTGGAATTGATATAGAGACCAAAGTTGAATATAGTCAAGTCATTGAGCTCGACTTAACGACCTTAACAGCAAGCTTGGCCGGACCTAAACGTCCACAAGACCGAGTGGCTTTAGATGATCTGAAAAAAGAATTCAGAGAAGTCGCAACAAAAGCGGTTGAAGATGGTGGATATGGGATTGATAAAACCGATTTGGATAAAACTGTATTGCTTGACGGTTGGAAAGATCAAGATGGACAACCATCGGAACTTCGAACCGGAGACGTCGTTATAGCTGCAATTACAAGCTGTACCAATACATCAAATCCATCAGTTATGATCGGAGCGGGAATCATTGCTAAAAAAGCAGTTGAAGCAGGACTCACGGTACCAAACTATGTGAAAACAAGTTTAACACCGGGATCTTTAGTGGTGACGGACTACTTAAAAAAAGCCGACGTCTTAGAAAGTCTAGAGAAACTAGGCTTTAATGTGGCCGGTTATGGATGCGCGACGTGTATCGGAAATAGTGGACCCCTAGATGCACCGGTTAGAAATGCAATTATCGATAATGATATGTTAGTTGGTTCAGTACTTAGTGGTAACCGTAACTTTGAAGGACGTATTCACCAGCATGTGAAGGCCAATTATTTAGCGTCACCAATGTTAGTTGTTGCCTATGCCCTTGCAGGAACATTAGACATCGACTTTAAAACAGAATCCATTGGTAAGGACAAAGAAGGAAAAGAGGTTTTCCTCAAAGACTTATGGCCATCCAATAGTGAATTAAAAGAAGCAGTAAAAGAAGCGGTGTCACATGAGATGTTTATTGAAGAGTATAAAGGAATCTATGAAGCCAATAATCAATGGAATATGATTGAAGCGCCAACGGGTATGCTTTATGAGTGGGAAGAAGATTCTACATATATTCGTGAACCGGATTTCTTTAAAAACCTTGAGAAAAAAGAGGTTATTGAAGATATAACCAATGCAAAAGTTCTCTTGTCCTTAGGAGATTCAATTACAACAGACCATATTTCTCCGGCAGGTAGTATTAGCAAGAACTCACCGGCAGGAATCTACTTAGCAAGTATGGGAGTAGATCGTTTAGACTTTAATTCCTATGGATCACGACGTGGAAATCACGAAGTTATGATGCGAGGAACATTTGCAAATATACGAATTCGTAATCGATTAGCCGATGGTGTTGAAGGTGGATATACAACCATGGAAGAAAATGGTGAAGTTATGTCCGTCTTTGATGCAGCAATGCAATACCAATCCATAAACATTCCATTGATTGTTTTAGCCGGTAAAGAATACGGAACCGGAAGTTCAAGAGATTGGGCGGCGAAAGGAACGAATCTTTTAGGTATTAAGGCGGTCATTGCAGAAAGTTATGAGCGTATTCATCGAAGTAACTTGGTGGGAATGGGTGTTTTACCACTACAATTTTTACCGGGTGAATCAAGTGAAGCACTTGGATTGACAGGGCGAGAAACCTATCGAATTGAAGGACTAGCAGGCTCGAAGCCAATGGATAAAGTCAAAGTCGTTGCTGAAAGTGCTGACGGTAAGGTTAAAGTATTCGAGGTACGTATTCGACTTGACAGTGCTGTTGACATCGACTATTACTTGAATCAAGGAATTCTTCAAAAAGTACTTTTAGAAATATAATATATACGGAGGACTTATGCGTAATATCAAGTTAAGATATAAGTTGTTTTCTTTGGCAATAGTCATTATTATGGCATTTGTTGTATTGATTTTATTTTCTGTATTACCCACATTTAATGGAATTGTTGAGCAACGCACAGAACAAAAACTTGTTGAACTTGTTGAGATGCCACTGGGTATCATAAGTGACTACCATAATATGGTAGATCAAGGTAGCATAACTGAAGAAGAAGCAAAAGAGATGTCTTTAGAAGCAATAAAAAAGTTACGCTATGATAATGGTGTTGGGTATTTTTGGGTCAATGATGATTCACTACCCATTCCATCCATGATTATGCATACAACATCTCCTGAATTAGACGGAACCGTTCTTGATGATCCAAGATATAATGTGGCCAATGGAACTCAAGAAAACTTTTTTTCAGTCTTTGTTCGTTTGACGAATGAAGATGGCAAAGGTTTTGTAGAATATATGTGGCCAAAAGTATCGGATAATGGCTTTACATCCGAGCAGCCAAAGCTGTCCTATGTCGAAAAATATGAACCCTGGGGATGGATTGTTGGAACAGGTATTTATGTGGACGATTTGAAAGTTATCGAAAATTCCATGCGAAACCAAGTGCTTATAAGTACCTTGCTTGTCGTTTTCATTTCAGTGATTCTTGTTATTGCAATTATTGTTCCTCTTGAAAAAACATTGAAGATTATTTTAGGGCATACGAAAAAATATCAAGAGTATGACTTTAGAGAAGAGATACAAATTGAACAAAAAGATGAGTTCGGATTAATTGCTAAGGCCTTTAACCGTGTAAATCAAGGTATCCGTCAGATTGTTTTGAAAATCACAGCAAGTTCAAGTCTAATCAATCGTAGTTTTCAAGAGATTAGAAATAATTTATTCGTGTTAACTGAGATAACTCGAGAAACAGAAGACAGCACGATAAACATATCAAATAGTATGAATGAAACACGACAAAATGCAGAAGAAGTTGCTCAGATTATTGGTGAAGCAAGGAATGCAATTGAAGTTATTGCTGAACGAGCGAGTAATGGTTCCGTCATGTCGAGTGACATAAGTCATCGAGCCATTAAGATGAAAGAAGATGCGGTAGATTCCAAAAAAGATGCAGAAGCAATGTATGCGAGTGCAAAAGAAAAGATGACATTAGCGATTGAAAGTGCTTCAGAAGTATCGAAAATCAATGAATTACTAGAAGCTATTTTGGACATAACCGATCAAACCAATTTATTAGCCTTAAACGCATCCATTGAAGCGGCTAGAGCGGGTGAATCAGGTCGAGGATTTTCAATTGTAGCTCAAGAAATCAAGAAGCTAGCAGAGTCCTCCTCATTAATGGTGGAAGATATTCGAAGTGTAACAATACGCATTGAAGACGTGGTGAATTCTCTGGTGGATGATTCAAAAGATATTTTAACATTTATCGATTCAAAAGTATTCAAAGATTATGAAAAACTATCCGACTTGGGACAACAATACAATGAAGACTCAGATGCCTTTAATGAAATCATGTTGGATTTGAGTGCAACGTCAGAAGAATTGTTTGGATCAATGGATACCATCCATACCGCTATGTCAAAAGTAGCTGATTCAACACACGATGGTGCCAAAGGAATCGATCAAATCAGAGAGAATATGGCAACCATATCAAAAGATACCAAAAACTTCTTACGCATTGCAGACGAAAACCTCGAATCCGCAAAAGCATTAGACGAAATGATGAAACAATTTAAAATCTAAATGTTTAATAGTGGAAGTTAATACTTCAATGTTCTCACGCTTAAATTGAGGATACCGAATAAAAAACAGGTCGTTTACGCATCATGGGAAATCTAGTCCTGACTTCAGATAGTCATATGGTCCCGAATCACTAAAGTGATTTGGGACCATATGACTGTCTGACGTTAGGACTTGCGCTCCCAAGCGTAGGCGACCTGCTTTTTATGATTTATATTCTCGTATTTATCTTGACTTACTTATACATCCCATCGATTTCTGCTTGTAAGGCATCATTTTCTAAGAACTCATCAAAATCGGATAAGCGGTCCACGAGACCTTGAGGTGTGATCTCGAAAACACGGTTTGCAACTGTTTCAATGAATCGGTGGTCATGTGAGGAGAAAATAACATTTCCCTTAAAGCTAATAAGACCGTCATTGACAGCTTGGATAGATTCAAGGTCAAGGTGGTTTGTCGGTTCATCGAGAAGGACCACATTAGCTCCGGAGAGCATCATTTTGGACAGCATACATCGAACTTTTTCGCCACCGGACAAAACAGAAGCTTTTTTCAGTGCTTCATCGCCACTAAATAACATTTTTCCGAGGAAACCGCGAATAAAAGATTCATCTTGCTCTTTAGAATATTGACGTAACCAATCCACAAGGGAGAGCTCAGACCCTTCAAAGTATTTTGAATTATCCTTTGGAAGATAAGCCTTTGTTACGGTAACACCCCATGTATATTCGCCTTCATCCGGCTCCATTTCACCCATTAAAATCTTGAATAAAGCGCTTCGAGCTTGCTCGTTACGACTTAAAACAACAACTTTATCATCTTTATTCAGGGTAAAACTAATATTATTTAATAATTTAACACCATCAATAGTTTTTGATAACCCTTCGACACGTAAGATTTCTTTGCCGACTTCCCGATCTTGAGCGAAGCTTACAAAAGGATAGCGTCTTGAAGAGGGTTTAATATCTTCAAGTTTAATTTTATCCAGCATTTTTTTACGAGACGTTGCCTGCTTGGCTTTTGAGGCGTTTGAACTAAAGCGTGCGATAAATGCTTTTAATTCAGCAATTTTATCTTCAGCCTTTTTATTTTGATCGTTAATCATTCGTGACATCAATTGACTGGATTCATACCAAAAATCATAGTTACCAATATAGAGATTGGCTTTGCCAAAATCAATGTCAACAATATGCGTACATACATTATTTAAAAAGTGACGATCATGGGATACAACAATGACCGTATTTGGATATTCGATTAAAAATTCTTCCAGCCAGTTGATGGTTCTAAAATCTAAGTGGTTAGTTGGCTCATCGAGTAATAAAGTGTGTGGATTTCCGAATAGAGCTTGTGCTAATAGAACTTTGACTTTTTCGGATCCATTAAGATCGCCCATCTTGACTTGATGAAGATCTTTAGGAATACCTAATCCAATCAGAAGTTTTTCTGCATCATACTCAGCATCCCATCCATCTAATTCAGCAAATTCTGCTTCGAGTTCAGCTGACTTGACGCCATCTTCTTCGGTAAAGTCTTCTTTAGCATAAAGCGCTTCTTTTTCATGGATGATTTGATACAATCGTTCATGTCCCATGATAACCGTGTCTAAAATGGTTTCAGCATCGTATTGGAAATGGTCCTGTTTCAACACCGCAATACGTTCTCCCGGGGTTTTGGTTACATCGCCGGTATTGGGCTCAATTTCACCGGATAATATCTTTAAAAAAGTGGACTTTCCGGAACCGTTTGCCCCAATAACACCATAGCAATTACCATGATTAAATTGTAGATTAACATTCTTAAAAAGTTGCTTGTCACTAAAACTTAAACTTACATTATTTGCACTTAACAAAATGGACCTCCATAATCGTGAAAATGATATATTCAAACTTGATAAGTTTAGCATAAATTAGTTTGAAAAGCAATAGATAACTATGATATGATAAGAGTATTACATGAAAAGGAGTTGGGTTATAATGAGTAAACTAAAGATGGGTGCATTAGGAGCGTCGGGACATTTGTTAACACGAATCATGCTTCCCCTAAGTCAATCTGAAGAAGTTGAGTTGGTGGCTTTAGCATCTCGAAATAAAGAAAAGGCAGAAAAAGTAGCGCTGAAATGGAATATACCAAAAATCTATGAAAGTTATGAAGCTCTACTTGAGGATTCTGAGATTGAAGCTGTCTATATTCCCTTGCCAAACCATATGCATCTAGAATGGATGAAAAAGGCAATTGATGCCAAGAAACATGTGCTTTGTGAGAAACCCTTTACCCTGGATGCAAAAGAAACCGACGAATTAATTGCCTATGCAAAAGACAAAGGTGTCAAAATTATGGAAGCCTTTATGTATCGATTTCATCCCAAATGGAAAAAAGTTCAAGAGCTTATGAAAGTCTCAGGTATTGGCGAAGTACAGACCATACATACAATTTTTTCCTACAACAATCAAGATGAAAACAATATTCGAAATATCAAGGAATATGGCGGTGGTGCACTGATGGATATAGGGTGTTATGCAATTAATTCGGCGCGATATATTCTTGGACAAGATCCTGTATCTGTGGTATCGAAGTTAACGTATTCTGATGCGTTTGGAACGGACATACTCTCATCTGCAATATTAGACTTTGGAAAAACACGAGTCTTATTTACAGTAGGTACAGCCATGTATCCAATGCAGGAAGTGAAAATCTATGGAAGCGGCGGAACGATTGAAGTTGTTATTCCGTTTAACGATTTAGATGATATTAAAGGAAAAATTATCGTGACAACAAGCTTAGGACAACGTGTTATTGAGTTTGAACCGACCAATCAATATGGTCAAATGCTAGATGCCTTTGCAAAAGCAGTTAAAGATGGTATAGATGTTCCCTTATCATTAGAAGATAGCCGGATGAATATGCATATTATTGATCAGTTGGTGAAATCCGGACAAACCAATCAATGGGAAAGCATATAAAAGGATGGACAAGTAATCACGTTATGTGATAAAATGATGTAGAGGTGATAACTTTGAAATCATTTGGAATGATCCTAAAAGAAATTCGAAAAACACATCATATGAGCCAAAAGGAGTTAGGTGGACGTCTTGGTGTCGGCCAAACAACGATTGCAAATTATGAAAAAGATATACGCTTTCCAAACCAAGAGAGTTTAATGGTTATGGCGGATATATTTGATATATCCGTCGACCAATTACTTGGACGAGAAAGCATTGAAAAGAATAAAGAATTAAAAGACGAAGAAGAATTAAGAAACAAATTATTAGCCTTGTTAATTAAAGGCAATGAACGAGAAGCCATTGCCATCGTAAAGAATATAAAAATGACGGAGCATGTAATTATTCGATTGTATGAGAACGTGTTTAAACCCTTGTTATATGAAGTAGGAGCTTTATGGGAAAACGGACAGTTATCTATTGCAAAAGAGCACTATATTTCAGAATGCGTTTGGCGCATGGTCAGTTATGTGTCTGAGAGTATTGAGCGTAAGACCCCTACAAAAGGCAGTGTTTTGTGTATGGCTTTGTCAGGGGAACAACATACTTTAGGTATTCGAATGGTCGCAGATTATTTTAATATATTAGGATATCAGCCTTATTATATAGGGGCCAATATTCCAACCGGTGAAGTTATTCGGTTTGTTGAGCAAATACGACCTGAATTTATTGCATTGTCTTTAACATCCGAATCTTTAAATGATTCACTTGTTAATTTAATACAACGTCTTAAGGAGACGTGTGAATCATGTAAAATTATCGTAGGTGGTCAAGCATTTGAGAAAGATAAAGCACGCGTACCAAAAGAGGCAAACAACTATATAGATGGTTTTGAATCTTTGGAAAAAATGTTGAGGAGCGCAGATGAAATTTGAAAGTATTTTATGGCTTGAATCCAGTATTAAAAATACAATTGAACACAAAATCATAGAGAATCTCAATTTGGAAGAAGTTTATGAACAACTTCTTTCGAATGATGAGATTCTTTATTCCTTATGCATGGATATCCAGACAATTGAATTTCGTCAATCCATACTCAAAGATTTTATGATGAACGAAGGATTGTTAGACGAGCTTATACATTGCTTAGAAGAGTTTTATAAGCTAAAGCCATTATATCATTCAGATTTATATAAAGTATCGAACTTGTATCGAATTATTGATATGTTAATTACCATGGAAAAAGCCATAAGCAGTCTTGAAGAACTTGATCAGATTTTAAGGTATTATAGATTAGAATCGACTGGATTGGTGGCATTAAGAGATAGTGTGTATGCTAACTTGTTGACAAATGAGTATAAGTCCATGAAGAGTGACTTGAAAGAGATTCATTATATTTTCAATACCATAAAAGGAGCCACATTATCCGTTTCGATGACATCAGGAATGCGTCCCAAATTTGCACAAGTAACCCAAGTCGATAGTCATCAATACCGGTACCCAAAAGCATTTCGACATGTCTCCGATGCATTGGCCGATGACCAAACTTTTTTGGATCGACGTATTTCGAGTTATGTACCTGTATTTAAAGTTCAAAAAATGAACTATAATATACTGGAGGAGATTGAATATGCACTTAGAGATCATAAGGAAAAGTTAGAAAAATTTATCAAAGCCTATGAACGTGTTGATATAAAACCCTTTATTCAACTTTATGAAGAGATTGCATTTTATAGTTCGAGTCATCAATTGTTTAAAAAAATGGAAGAAAAAGGTCTTCCGATTACAAAGCCTGAAATCGTTGAAAAGGAAAGCTGCCTGGAGTTTACCGAAGGCTATAATATTAATTTAGCAATTAAAGATACCTTTGATGCTGAAGAAATCGTTCTCAATGAATTTCATATGGATGGGAATAGGAAGTTTTTTTTAATAACAGGAGCCAATCGAGGTGGCAAAACAACATATACGCAATGCATCGGACAAATACAGCTAATGGCACAATTGGGCTTATTTGTTCCCGCAAAGACGGCTCGGATTAGCTTAGTGGATACGATTCAGTCCCATTTTCCTGCCTTAGAAAAAGAGTCTGTTGATAAAGGGAAATTTGGCCGAGAATGTGAACTTTTTGTAGAAAACTTTAAGCGAACAACAGGTCGGTCCTTAATGCTGTTAAATGAATCTTTTGCAGGGACAAGCCATTTGGAAAGTTTAAGTGTTGCGACCCAAGGTGTTTTGGCAATGATGAAAGCAGGTACTCCCTTTGTATTTAATACACATTTACATGAGTTGTATGAGGAAGTTTTAGGAGAACTTTCTCAAAAAGATTTGAAGCACTTGGAGAATAGTTTGATAAGTATGACAACGAAAATGGAACATGATAAAAGTACGTATTATATGATTGAGCAGGAGCCTTTGGGAAAAAGCTATGCTAGAGAAATCGCACTTAAATATGGTGTTACTTATGAACAGTTGATAAAAGATATGTGATAGGGGTGTAATATGAGTAAACAAGTCATGAGTTTGTTGTGGACGATAGATTCAGAAAAAACGACATTTGGCCTATCCAAAAAAGACATGAATGATATTGGTATCGATTGGTTTTTTGACTATTTTGAAGCGGAAAAACAAGAGGATTTGTATACATTGCTTGGGGAGGTACCGGTTGACATAGACGATATTCAATATCGGCAAGGTATATTAGATGACTTCGTGAACAATCCAGATCTATTTGAAAAGCTTTTAATGGATGGACAAGAGGCCTATCATCAAATGACACTAAGCAAGTTTTCCTTCGAGAAAGAAGCAACAGTCTATAATTTGATTAAACGCGTGTCAGAAGTGGATAATATTCGAACTATGCTTGAGGATCTTTTGGAAAATTTTCATCAAGCAAAGATAAAATCTCCCGGACTTATCCAATATCATGAACTGCTTCAGGAAATTGTCCATTCAAGGCTCTATGAAGCCTTTATTCGTGATGTCGAGAAAATTAAATCCCTCTCAGAAGGTGTGAAAAGCATTAAAATCGGTTTGAATTTAAATGACTATTTACAGCCGGTAGAAGCGATTCTATTAGATGTCAGTGAAGAAGAATTCAAGTATGGACGATTTGATAAAAAAATCGAATATTATGTTACCCAAGGTGTAAAAGAAGTCATGCTTATACCGCGAAAAATATTTGCAAAAGAAACTGTTGCGCCACCGGATGCGTTAAATAGCCTGGAAAAAATAGTGGAACCGGCAATGTTGCAATTAATCAGCTTCTGTGATCAGTTCACCCAGAAAATTTTGCAAGTGCTCAGTATACTTCACCAGGATTTACCCTATTATGATGTGGGAGTAACTATGCATAATCAGCTTAAAAAAAGAGGTTTTGAAATGACGATTCCTGAGTGGGGGCGAGATTATAAGGTCAAGGGACTCTTTCATCTGAATTTAGGCATGACCTTAGAGCCAAGCCAAGTCATTTTGAACACAATCCATCTTGATAAAAACAGGCCTATTAACATTTTGACCGGAGCCAATCGTGGCGGGAAGACAACCATAACTCAGAGTATAATGCAAACCATATGGTTAGGCCAGCTGGGCTTTTATGTTCCGGCGCAAAGCGCAACCATTCCATTAATTAAGGAATTTAAGGTTCACTTTCCAAGGGAAGAAAAAGAAACAGTGAATTATGGTCGATTAGGAGAAGAGTGTAATCGATTCAAGGCTATGTTTGAAGACAGTTCTAAGGAGAGTTTTTTCTTTATGAATGAATCATTTTCCGGAACATCCCACCATGAAAGCTTGCAAATTTCTGTGGAAATATTACAAGCCATTTATCAAAAAGGAAGTTTTGTCTTATTTAATACGCATTTGCATGAGCTTGTGGAATCATTAGAAGATAAAATTAATTCTGAAGCCATACAAAGTCTTGTTGCAGGTAAGGATATGGATAAGTCTCCCTATATTATTGAACCCGGGAGACCTTTAGGAAAAAGCTATGGTATCGAGATTGCTAAAAAGTATGGTATGAATTATGAATCCTTAATTGCTTTGCGCCATTAAAAAGGATCAACGTATAGGTAGCGCTTTAAGCCTTCAAACAATTGGTTGAAGCGTTCAGAATCCACTTGATAGTAAATGCGTTTTCCTTCTTGATACTTCATATGAATAATGCCAAGATCGACTAAACGACTGATATGATAACTAATTGTTGCTGTTGTGATTCCTAAATAATCTGAAATCTCTTTGTTATAATGCGGTGCATGCATTAAAAAGCGAATGAGATTTCTTCGTGTGTCATCAGCCAATGACTTAATAAGTTCTTCATATTGAGCTTGATGGTGGTCGGAGTACAATTTTTTTTCAGCAGCAAGTCCATAGAAAAAATAGACTTCATCATGATTACCATAGGCCACAGAAATTTTGTCTCCAAAGTAGTAGCCGACAAAAATCCGAATCGAGGTATGTTCATTTGATAAAGATTCCTTACTCTGGAATAAGATGGCATTGATAAATTCTTCTGGATTTTCATCAAGTAATGCTTGATGCTTTGCTTGAATAATCTGAAGTTGTTGTTTTAGAAAGTCCTCGTTCTTAGCAAAAAAATGGTGGTAGATGAATTCGAAAGCATAAATCATGCGTTCGATAACACCCTCCGGATAATTTGTGAATTCATAGTAAAGTTTTTTATCCATGCCATATTCATGACGTAGACCGGTTAATTCGTCCAATAATTTGTCTAAATGAATATTATCAGTATCAGCAGACATAGGTGTATCTATGCGTTCAATATAAAGGTCAAGTAGCTCATGTGTTGAGAATTTTTTTAGATAACAAATAAGGTCAAGAGGATGTGCCAAATCTTCATGAATAATCACATCAAGAAGAACAATATAGAAGCAAGAAAAATCTCTTAAAAATAATTCGATGTCATTAATGACGAGAATAGGTAGTTTAGGATAAATTAACTTGACATAATCAGTTATAAAATGATCAAAGCGTTTTGTTGAGAGTGTTTCATCGGTAGTTTGGTTCATCGAATAATAGGCAATACCTGTTAGATTATAAAGAAATTCCATTGACAAATTTGTTTCAATCCTAAGTGATTTCATTGTGTTACCTCTTTCCGTTTGAGATGAAATTATAGACTAGCTTATATTTTATCAAAGAGACGAAAAGATTTCCACTCTTTTATTAATGGGCAAAGCATTGATGTCGTGAAAAACATGTGATATAATTCCTTTTAAATGCTTTGTTATGGCATATGGAGGCCAATATGAAAATAAAACTTGAAAAATATAATATAGAGTATAGTGTAGAAGGTGAAGGTCAAGATTTAGTCATTCTTCATGGGTGGGGATGTAATAAAGAAATGTTTGATTTTTTAGTCGACCATTATAAGTCCAAATATCGTGTTTATGCATTTGATTTACCTGGATTTGGTGGATCCGCTGAACCGACTCAAGTCATGGGAACAATGGAATATGCAAAGCAAATGCAAGAAGTTTTTGAGGCCCTTGAGATAAAAAATCCGATTGGAATCGGACATTCCTTTGGAGGGCGGATATTAATCAAAATGGCAACGTTTTACACCTTCGATAAACTCATATTAACGGGTAGCGCAGGTGTTGTTAATAAGAGGCCCTTAAGATACTATGTTAAAGTATATACATTTAAGGTGATGAAGCGTTTGTACCGGATGGGTCCTGTTCAAAAGGTTTTTCCAAATATGTTAGATAAATACAGGAAAAAAACAGGGTCAGCAGATTATAATCAAGCAAGTCCAATGATGAAGCAGGTGTTATCGAAAGTAGTTAATGAGAATTTAGTCCATGAGTTTAATAAAGTTAAGGTGCCGACGCTCTTAATATGGGGAGAACTCGATACGGCGACCCCTGTAAATGACGGTAAGTTAATGGAAAAAGAGTTTCAAGATGCAGGATTAGTCGTCTTTGAAGGAGGAAGCCACTATGCATTTTTAGAACAGGCGCAACGATTCCTAAAAGTATTAGATGCATTTATATAATATAGGTCTTATGGAGGATAGAATGGAAAACATTATTTATATAGCTATATTTGTGCTGGGAACAGCATATTTTCTTAAGCGTGCATTGTATTATACGCATATGTTTCAACTGAATTCATATCGATATGCACGATTTTTTAGATTTATCAAAAGTAATATTCAAAAAATATTATCCCTTAAAAACAGTATTTTTATAGGCCTTATTTTGTTGCTAAGTATATTAGGCATTCACTTAGGCGTTGTTTTTATGCTCGCTATTCGATTAATTTACGATGTGAAGACAAAACAGCAGACGAAAAAACCCCTAGCATATACAGCAAGAGTCAAAAGAATGATTAGTGTACAAGTGATTTTATATAGTGGTCTGGTGATTTTGATGTATCAATTCAATGCCGACTTACTGATATTTGCGACAATCATTTTCATGAGTCTACCGATTTTATTGGTCGCAAACATGGTGCTCATACCATGGGAAAAGATGATGAAGAATTATTATTATAAGGATGCAAAAAAACGTCTAAGTGAACATTCGACGTTAAAGATCATCGGTATTACAGGAAGTTACGGAAAAACAAGCACAAAATTTATATTAGAGAAAATTCTCTCCAAAGAATTCAATACATTAGTAACACCTCATAGCTATAACACTCTTCTTGGAGTTATCATAACCATTCGTAATATGCTTCGACGTTCTCATGAGGTTTTTGTGGTTGAAATGGGGGCAAAGCAAAAAGGAGATATTGAAGAAATCTGTCGATTAGTGAATCCGGACTATGGTATAATAACAGCAGTTGGCCCACAGCATCTTGAAACCTTTGGAAGTGTAGATACTGTGATCGATACGAAGTTTGAGTTAGCTCAAAGTGTCGCTTCCAAGGGGATTTGTTATGTGAACGGAGATAATAAAAATGTTCGTATAGGGATTGAGCGGTATTCAAATCCTCAGTATGTAACTTACGGAAGCGACGAAGATAACCAAGTTGTAATTAGGCACATACGACAAGATGCTTCAGGGTCAGAATTCGAAGTTGGGATTAATCATCAAATGTATCGCTTTCAAACCAGATTACTAGGGGATCATAACATGTTAAATATTGCAGGTGCAGTTGCCATTGCGATTGAGCTAGGCGTTCCATATGAAAAGATATATGCGGGAATCAAAGAATTAAAGCCCGTGGAACATCGATTAGAATTAAAAGCCCAAGGTGATTATTTTATTTTAGATGATGCATTCAATTCAAATCCAACAGGTGCCAAGAGTGCATTAGATGTCTTGGCGCGCTTTGAAAACGGCAGACATATTATTATGACACCGGGAATGATTGAGTTAGGTGCCATGGATGATGAGTTACATATTGCTTTTGGTCAACAGATTGCTGAAGTATGCGATGAAGTGATTTTAATCGGAGAAAAAAAGACAAAATCGATTGTGGCAGGACTTCAAGCGAAGAACTATCCGATGGACCAGGTGCATATATGTCAAACGGTATTTGAAGGATTTAATAAAATACGAGAATTAGTACAGACCGGGGATGTTGTACTTATAGAAAATGACTTGCCGGATAACTTTGATGAATAATTTGGAGGAAATATAATGCAAATAAAGATTGTAACAGACTCGAGTTCTGATTTACCCCTATCCTATGTAAAAGAACGTTCTGAGCATCTTGAAGTTTTAGGTATGCCGGTGACTGTTTCTGGGCAAGAATATATTGATGATTTGGGAGAAAGCTTTTCTCATAGTTTTTTTTATGAAGAAATGGCAAAAGGAACAATGCCCAAAACCTCACAGATCAATGTTGTAACTTTCTATGAGTGTTTTGAGCGTTTGACAAAAGAAGGCAATGGCGTTTTGTATTTAGGCTTATCCTCAGGGCTAAGCGGAACGTATAATAACGCAGTTATTGCCAAAAGTATGGTATTGGAAGAAAATCCGAATGCTCAGATTGCTATTCTCGATTCATTAGCGGCATCCATAGGTTTAGGTATTTTGGTATATACGGTGGTTGAAAAAAATGTAAAAGAGAACTTAAATCTAGAAGAATTAGTAAAGTATGTCGAAGGTGAAAAATTAAAGGCGAATCATTGGTTCGTGGTAGATGACTTGTTGCATCTGAAAAATGGAGGAAGAATTCCGGCGACAACGGCTTATGTAGGAACGGTGCTTAGCGTTAAACCTTTACTCTCTATGAATCACAAGGGAAAATTGGAGACCTTTGGAAAAGTGCGTGGAAAAACGCGTGCATGTAAATATATAATAAGTAAAATTTCTGAACATTTAGAAGATTCTGAAGAGACGGTTATTATTGGGCATGCCAATACACCTGAAGACGCGGCATATTTGGTCCAAGAATTAAAAAAAGCTAAAGTCAACAATCCCGTAATGCTCACCTGTTTATCTGCAACAATCGCATCTCATGTGGGACCAGGTATGTTGGCCGTAGCCTTCATGGGAAAGCAAATGCGAGAAAATAAGTGATATAGTAAATAATTCAGATTATTTGTGCATTAACAAGGGTTTTGTGATAAAATAAGAATATACATATTTTTACACATTATGACCAAAGATGGGAGTTGAAACTATGGTATCTAAAGAAATAGTAGGTCTTCTTTTAGCAGGAGGCCAGGGAAGTCGTCTCGGCGTACTAACAACAACAACAGCAAAACCATCAGTTCCATATGGGGGGAAATACCGAATTATTGATTTTCCATTAAGTAACTGTGTCAATTCAGGCATTGATACAGTAGGGGTCTTTACTCAATATCAACCACTTGAGTTAAATGCACATATAGGAATTGGTAAACCATGGGATTTGGACCGAATATCCGGTGGCGTTACTATATTATCACCCTACCAAAAAAGTGATAACAGTGCATGGTTTACCGGAACAGCCAATGCCGTCTATCAAAACATTCACTACATTGATAAATTAAATCCAAAATATGTCATTATTTTATCCGGAGACCACATTTATAAAATGGATTATGCTAAGATGCTTCAAGCCCATAAAAACAATGAGGCAGATTCGACAATATCAGTATTTGAAGTTCCAATCGAAGAAGCAAATCGATTTGGGATTATGAATACCAATGATGACGGAAGCGTTTACGAGTTTGAAGAAAAACCGGAAAACCCTAAGAACAATTTAGCCTCCATGGGTGTTTATATTTTTACTTGGGATGTATTGCGACAATATCTTATCGATGATGAAGCAGATCCTACTTCATCCAATGATTTCGGAAAAAACATTATTCCTAAAATGCTGAAAGATAAAAAACGATTGTTTTCATACGAATTTTCAGGCTATTGGAAGGATGTCGGAACGATACAAGCGTATTGGGAATCAAATATGGACCTTGTAAAACGAATACCTGATTTTAATTTGTTTGATCATAAGTGGAAAATTTTTACAGTGAATCCGGTAATGCCGGCAAATTATATCGGGCCGTCAGGGGTAGCCAAACGTTCGATTATAGCAGAAGGCTGTATGATTTATGGTACAGTAATCAATTCAGTTATTTCTCCAGGTGTTCAAGTGGCAGAAGGTGTTGTCATTGAAGACTCTATTATTATGGCAAACACAACAATAGGAGCCAATACAAAAATAAAGAAAGCAATTATAAGTGAGAATGTTCATATTGGTAAAGATGTTGAGATTGGTTATGGAGACGACACGGTGAACACGCTTAGACCAGATCTTTATAATAGTGGAATTACGGTAATCGCCGATTGTGCGAGGGTTCCGGATCTTTGTAAAATCGGTAAGAACGTTGTCATTGATCGTCATGTGACAGATGAAGATTATCAACATACGGATGTACCTTCAGGGGAGACTGTTTTAAAAGGAGGTATTGTTTATGAATAGTACAATGGGCATTATTATAACAGGTGGCAAAAATGAAAAATTAAAAGAGCTTGCTTGGAAACGATCTGTTTCAGCTGTTCCCTATGGTGGACGATATCGGGCTATTGATTTTGTTCTCTCCAATATGATTAACTCAGGCATTAATAAAGTGGGTGTCTTAACCCAATATAGTTATCGTTCTTTGATGGACCATATTGGTTCAGGAAAAGAGTGGGACCTTGATCGTCGACGAGGAGGATTGTTTTTATTCCCTCCATATTTATCCGGTGATAATTCAGGCTGGTATAAAGGATCTGCGGATGGATTGTATCATAACTCCACTTTTTTACGACGTAGTAATGAAGAGTTTGTATTGATGACAACAGGTAATTGTATTTATAAAATGACTTATGATAAAATGTTACAAGAACACATTGATAGCGGTGCAGATATTACGATTCTATATCGGGATATGAGTGATTTAGAACCTGAAGAGCTCAAGCATTTGGGTATATTGAACTTTGATAAAGATAATCGCTTAATAGAAATGTACGAAAAATCACCTAAACCAAAAGGTACATTAGCATCTTTAGGTGTTTATATTATACGTCGTAAGCTTCTTATTGACTTGTTGGAAGAAAGCGCATCTCAGGGTTATTATGATTTTGTTCGCGATATTCTTATAAAGAAACTAGATCAACTTGTAATTAAAGGCTATCGATTTGAAGGCTATTGGAAAGCAATGCATTCAATTTCAATGTTTTATAAGGCTAATATGGATTTGTTAAATCCCAAAGTTCGTGAGGAATTGTTCATGAATGATGGACGTGTCTTTACAAAAGTCAAAGATGAAACACCCGCTAAATATAACGAAGAAGCTGAAGTGAAGAACTCAATTATAGCAGATGGTTGTATTATCGAAGGAACGGTAGTGAATAGTGTCTTATTTAGAGGGGTGAAAGTGAGTCAAGGTGTTGTGATTAAAGACAGTATTATCATGCAGGATACGACGATTTTGAATGGAGCACAATTGACCAATGTAATACTAGACAAAGAAGTTGTTGTCGGAGAAAATAAGATTCTTAAAGGTGAAGATTCCTATCCCTTTATTGTAGGAAAAGGAACAAAAATTTAATCAAAATTAACAAAAAAATAAGGGTGCCAAGAAGGCCTCCTTATTTTTTTGTTGAACAAACGGCGAAAATATGTGATAATGTAAGTAATATTAACTCAAAAACGAAGAGGTGTAGCCATGAATGCAGAACATTTGAATCCAATTATCGCAGCATCAAAGTTTGTTATTAATCAAACGTGCGGAATTGAACTGAAGCCAGGAAAACCATATGTAACTCAATCGGAGTATACGGATGATGTTTTTGTCGTATTGTTAGGAATAACCGGTCAATTGCATGGCCAAGTCATCTTGGCAATGTCAAAAGAGATTGCCAAAATATTAGCTTCAAAGATGATGATGGGCATGCCGGTACCGGAATTAAATGATATGGCAAAGAGCGCCTTGGGTGAACTTATGAATATGATGATGGGAAATGCAATGACGATTTTTGCAGAAAAGAATATTTTGCTCGATATTACACCTCCAACTATATTTGTGAGCAAAGATTTGTCATTAAATGTTGGTGATAGCCGAATGATAGCCATTCCATTGGAGTTTGATGCCGGAATACTTGAATTAAACATTGCAATAAAAGAAGGGTAGAAAAAGGAGTATATAATGATATCGATTGAGATCAATAAATCAAGTCAACTAAAAGAGATACCAAATCCTGAAAACTTAGGGTTTGGTACTATTTTTACAGACCATATGTTTATGATGGATTATACACAAGATCAAGGATGGCATAATGCAAAGATTGTTCCTTATGGTCCGATTGAATTTGATCCCTCAATGATGGTGCTGCACTATGGTCAGGAGACATTTGAAGGGTTAAAAGCATATAAAGGAAACGATGGAGAGATTTTTCTCTTCCGACCTGAGTACAATGGGCAACGATTAAATGACTCAAATAAACGTTTGTGCATACCTGAGATTCCCATAGAAGACTTCATTAAGAGTATCGAAGCATTAGTAAAAATAGATCGCCGGTGGATTCCGGAAGGCATAGGCACGGCCCTATATATTCGTCCCTTTGTGTTTGCAACTGATGCATCCTTAAAAGTGCACCCGGCAAAAACATATAAATATATGGTTATTCTATCACCGGTAGGAGCCTATTACACAGAAGGCTTGAATCCGGTCAAAATTCAGGTCGAAGAAGAATATGTCCGAGCGTCTGTTGGTGGTGTTGGATTTGCCAAAACCGGTGGTAATTATGGCGCCGGATTACTAGCCCAAGAAAAAGCTGCACAAAATGGATGTTCTCAAGTTTTATGGTTAGATAGTAAAGAACATCGATATGTAGAAGAAGTCGGAACAATGAATGTTTTTTTTGTCAAAGAGGGCACCTTGATTACGCCGGCTTTAAGTGGAAGTATATTACCCGGAATTACGAGGGACAGTGTTATAAAAATTGCTGAAAAATTAGGCATTCCCGTTGAGGAGAGAAAAATAGATATTCACGAAATTATTGAAGCCAGTGAAGCAGGACAGATTACAGAAGCATTTGGGACGGGAACAGCAGCGGTTATATCACCAGTAGGTACATTAGTATACCAAGGAAAAGAGTATTGTTTTAATCATCATCGTATTGGTGAGATATCTCAAAAATTGTACGATTTAGTGACAGGAATTCAGCTTGGAGAGATTGAAGATTTGTATGGATTTAGGCATATTATTCGATAAAAAATATTGACGCAAGATTCGTTTCATGATAGAATATCCACAGCTGAAAAACAATTGTTTTTGTTGAGAAGACAAACTGGTAGAAAGAGGTAGATTATGAATCGAAAATTAAAAGTCGGAATTATTGGCGGCACTGGAATGGTAGGGCAACGCTTCGTAACATTATTACATGATCATGAATGGTTTGAAGTGACAACGATTGCAGCTAGCCCTCGTTCAGTAGGCAAAACATATAAAGAAGCAGTTGGCGACAGATGGAGTCAGTCTATAGATATACCTGAACGTATTGGTCAAATCACGGTAAAGAATGCGACAGATATTGAAAGCGTTTCATCAGATGTTGATTTTGTTTTTTGTGCAGTGGATATGAAAAAAGATGAGATCAAAGCATTAGAAGAAGCTTATGCAAAAGCTGAAGTGCCTGTAATCTCAAACAATTCTGCGCATCGTGGTACGCAAGATGTGCCCATGGTTATTCCCGAAATCAATAATGACCATATTGCCATTATTGATGCGCAAAAAAAACGTTTAGGTACAAGAAAAGGATTTATAGCAGTTAAGCCAAACTGTTCAATTCAAAGCTATGTCCCGGCTTTAAGTGCCCTTAAAGAATTTGGACCTAAAGATATATCCGTGTGTACATATCAAGCCATTAGTGGAGCAGGAAAAACATTTGATACATGGCCGGAGATGCTTGATAATATTATTCCTTTTATTGGTGGTGAAGAGGAAAAAAGTGAAAATGAACCATTGAAAATATGGGGAAGTATTCAGGATGATAAAATTGTTGCTGCGACATCACCTTTGATTTCAGCACAATGCATCCGTGTGCCTGTACTTGATGGACATATGGCTGCTGTATTTGTTAATTTTGAAAAAAAACCTACAAAAGAAGAAATGATTGAAAAATGGAACGCATATTCAGGGCGACCTCAAGAACTTGACTTACCCTTGGCGCCGAAGCAATTTATAAAATATATGACGGAAGATGACCGCCCGCAAACACGACTAGACCGAGACTATGAACGGGGTATGGGAGTAACCATAGGACGTTTACGTGAAGATAAACAATACGATTACAAATTTGTTTGTATCTCTCATAACACTCTCCGAGGAGCAGCAGGTGGGGCAGTATTAATTGCAGAACTGTTAAAAGCTGAAGGCTACTTGAACTAGGATGTCTAGTTGACAATCATTATCGCTTGCTATTGACAATTATCAGAAAATAGTGCATACTATATTTAGACTATTTGATTATTCAAAGAAATAATTGTAAAGGAGTGATTTTATGAAAGATGTAGGTAAAGAGAAAAATTTAGGTTCAAACAAAACCGAAGCGGTCTTAGATGCAGAGCGTTATGAAGAAGGAACTCACGTTCATATTCCTCATGAAGAGGCTATAAATGATGCTAAAGACTGGGTTGATGAAAACGAAAAGTAATTTGCTTTTTTAACAAAAATATTGAATTAAAATCAGGAACTGCTGCACGCAATGTGCTTCAGTTCTTTTTTTCTCTAGTATATTAGCGCTAATAAGCGTATAATAAAGGTATACAAGGAATTTGTTGATTAAAGAACAGGAGGTATGTTTATGGGCATACGAGGAAAATTAACATTATTTACAAATTTGTTGATTTTGGTGGTTGTCATTGGACTGGCAACAGTTTCCTTTTTGGCGCTACAACGAAGTGGGGAAGAAAATCTTAGAGAATTGGAAAATGTGATGTACTCTCAATATGATACAATGCTACAAGAGCATGTTGAGATTCTTATTACAGAATTGGAAGGGGTTGTCAATCAGATTGAAGCTGGAGTCATTGATGAGACTCAAGGAAGAATCATTGCAGCAGATATTATTCGTAATGCCAAATATGGTCCGGAAGGCTATTTTTGGGCAGACGACACGGAAGGGAATAATGTAGTTTTATTAGGAAGTGAAACAGAGGGGACCAATCGTCTAGAACTTTCTGATGCTCACGGAACAAAAATGATTCAGCTTATGATTGAGGCAGCTGAAAATGGTGGTGGATATACAGATTATTATTTTCCGAAAGCAGGTTCAGACATTGCGGAACAAAAAAGAGGTTATACCCAGTTGTTTGAACCCTTCGGATGGGTCATCGGAACAGGCAATTACATCGATGATATAGAAGCTTACATTGATGTGCAAAGAACAAAGCATAATGAACAGCTTAGAAACAGTCTTTTATTAGTTCTAGTGATGGCCGTCATTATGTTTGTCGTTGGATTTATTGGGGCCAATATATTTAGTATTGGAATAACAAAGCCCATACGTAAAATGACAATGAATTTAGAAAAAGTTTCTCGATTAGATTTTTCGACAGATCAAGATACAGCAAAATTATCAAGACGAAAAGATGAAATCGGTCAAATGGCAATTTCCCTGGAGTCGCTGAATAAAGAATTACGAGATGTTGTTCAAGAAATCTTGCAATTCACTTCAAATCTGAATACCTATGTTAAAGACATGGCTGAAATATCTGCAACAACCAAGGAAAATTCTATTACGGTTGTCAATGCAGTGGATGAATTTGCGCAAGGAGCTCAGGAACAAGCGGAAGATGCTCAAGAAAGCGTATATAGTTTAGAATCTCTTAATAGCTTTATTGCTCAGAGTAATCAGCTGGCAGAAGAAGTCTCAGGATTATCGAACAAAGTTTTTGATCGTCAAGAAGCCGGAAATGAATCGGTTAAATCCTTAGTTGAAGAGTTTAACACAACACTGGATGTTATCAAAAAGTTAAATGATGATATTGACAATTTGAGCGAACATTCTAATAGCATAAATGATATTATAAGTGTTATCGAAGGTATTGCAGGGCAAACCAATCTATTAGCGCTCAATGCATCCATAGAAGCCGCTAGAGCCGGTGAAGCCGGAAAAGGATTTGCAGTTGTTGCCTCAGAGATTCGATCCCTTGCAGAGCAGACGACCCAGTCAACAAAAGAAATTAATGCGATTATTCATATGGTCACTGAAAGTGTCGAAGGATCAAAAGAAAATATGAAGTATTCAAATACGTCAATTAAGAAAGCTTTTGAAAAAATGAATAAGGTCAAAGATACATTTGAAGAAACCTCTGAAATTACGGCTGAATCCAATGAAAAGGTTAAGTCGGTACAAGAGTCCTTTGAAGGTATTAATAATGCAAAAGAAAAAGCACTTCATTCAATACAGTCGATTTCGGCAGTTACCCAAGAGAATGCCGCAGCAAGTGAGGAAATCAATGCGAGTATGATGACGCAAAAAGAAATCATATCAGAGCTTGATGCAATTGCTAATCAAGTATCGGATAATTCCAATCGACTTAATGAGCTTATGAAACGATTTACAATTCATTAAAGGACAGATGGATTACAAGAGGGAAATAAGACGCTCTGCATAGAGCGTCTTATTTATATATTTTTAATACTTTTTATATAAAGGGTATATTTGTTTGTGCTAATATAGCCTGAGTTTTGCAGCA
>DDQW01000018.1 GCA_002342805.1 Clostridiales bacterium UBA2432
AAATTCAATAATCATAATATAGCCTTTTTCTTTTTGTATGTTTAACAAATGGTGATATTTTGAGAGCTCATTTTGATAATCATGATTCATTAGAACCGAATAAATATATCCGATTTCCAACACAGGCACTACTTGGTCTAGTTTTTCTTGGGTTTCTCGTTCTTTCTTTTTAAGACTCTTTTCCTCATGGATATCGTCAATTGATTTTTGAACAATTTTTTTTAAATTTTGACGATTGATTGGTTTTAGCAAATAATCCACCGCACCTAGCTTTACAGCATCTTTAGCATATTCAAATTGTTCATATGCAGAAACAATAACAACACGAACTTTCTGGTCAATACTTCGAATCTCCTTAGTCGCATCAATGCCATTGATTCCGGGCATTTGAATATCCATAATAACTAATTGCGGTCGAAGTTCTTCGAATTTCTCAATGGCTTCTCTTCCGGTTTTAGCCATATGGACTATCGTTGTTAGGTCCGCAAAATCTTTTTCAAGTATATATTTAATTCCTTCTCGTACAATATGTTCATCATCAACAATCATTACTTTAATCATAATGCCTCCTGCATATGGGGTATATGAATAATTACTTTGGTGCCTTGATTAAGTTCACTCACAATTTCTAATAGATTTTTTTCTTTATAGAAGAGCTCTAATCGTTCGATGACATTTTGCATACCAATACCATTAGACACTTTGCTTTGCTTAACTGAATGATTTAAAATACTTGAACGAATATCATCAGTCATGCCAGACCCATTATCTTCAACAATGCATTGATAATAGTCGCCTTGATCTTTGACTAATATTTGAATTTTTCCGCCTTCTTCCAGCTTACTGAGTCCATGAATATAGGCATTTTCGACGATTGGCTGAAGTGTCAGGGGCGGAATTAAGCATTCACATGCTGATTCATCAATGAAAAATTCAAATAAGATCAAGTCATCGAACCGTACCTTAAGCATCTGATAATAGTCTTTTACATTTTGAAGCTCTTCTCTCAAGGTAACGACTTGATCTAGTTTTTGAATATTATACCGAAACAAACGACTCATGCTTTCTAAAAATTCACTGGTTTTATCTGCACCTTCAATCATTGCCATTTGCACACCTGCATTAATGGTATTAAACAAAAAGTGTGGATTCATCTGAGACTGTAGCGCATATAATCGGGCGTTATCTAAGAGTGACTGCATCTTGAGATTTTCTACCATTTGATCTTTGAGCTTTGCCTCTGTTTTAGCTTTTTCTTTAACCGTCTCAATATATTCCTGGATATTATATTTCATGCGGTTGAAGGCTCTCGACAGAATTTCGATTTCATCACTCGTTTCCACAAGGACAATATCAGTGCTGAATTTCCCTCTAGCAATTTCTTCAGCTGAATGGGATAACTTAACAATGGGGGTAATCATTTTATTGGCCATTTTTAAGACGATAATCACTGATAATATGATTAAATCGATAATTAAAACAATATTTAAAATATTTGATATTCTCACTTGTTCAGCCATATACAAGTAATTAGTTGAATTACGGGATAATTGACGTGTGTTAAGTTCATTAATGAAGCTTAATATATATCCGCTTAAAACTTGTGCCCGATCATATCTTTCCATATAAGCGTCAATGTCGGACCGGCGCTTATCCTCAACGGCAAGATCTGTTTCTTCAAGATAATTCGTGACCATATTCTTAATGTCTAAAACCATCAGCTCTTCTTCCGTATAATCCACAATATTATTTTCTAAATCGTCCGTCATCTCACGGAGCAAATCCGAATAACGCATATACTTATTTAAACTCGTCGAACTTTTTGTGGACAAATAGACTAAGAGCTCTTGATTTGTTTCTCCGATTTGATCCGATATCTCTTGAAGCATAATATTTCTGACAAACATGGCATCAATCTTGCCTTTATACAGATTCATAATACCGAGGGAATAGATGCTAAGAGCCATCATCAAAATAATAATCATGAATACATATCCAAACATTTTATGTTTAATTGAACCCATTTTTTGTTTTTTATGCTCAGTCTTCATTACTCTCACCCATTGTTTCTTCAGTATTTTGACGAATCCGAAGAACTTCTTGTCGTGTTAGTATATTCTCATTTATATCTCGATATTGTGAAACAAATTCTTTGTTTTTATGTTTCACCATTTCTTCAATCGCTTCAAACCCTATTTTCTCATTTTCCACGACGACTGTTGCAAAAATAATTTCACGTTCTACATAATCTAGAATTTCTTCATAATCATCATTGCCAATCACAACGACATCATTAATCATGTTTTGATCTTTAAGCGCTTGAATGGTTCCCAGGGTTTCTTCTCCATTTGAACAAATGATACTCACGATATCATTATATTGTCGTAATATGTTCTGAGCCGTTCCTACAGCATTTAAGGCATTATCTCCACTTAGCTCATTTCGTACCCGTTGAATATCAAACTGATGGTCTAGCACTTCATTTATAGCTAATGCCTTATCTGAGTTTTCTATTCGCTCATTTTGAAAAAGGACAATCGTTCCTGTGTAGACTCCCTTTTGATCCAAATATTCTTTCAGTAATTTTCCGATTTGCGTTCCCATTCGATACTGATTATAGGAGATGAAGCTTACTTTTTCCTGTGCCGGTATATCCGTGCCTATGGTAATAACCGGAATATTTCGGGCATTGGCCTTTTTCAATGTAGTGTCAAAGCCTTCATCATCAAAGGCTTGCAATATAATCCCATCCACATTGGATTCAATGGCAATATCAAACTGTCTAAGAATTTTTTCACTTTTATCTTCACCATCAAAATGCCACATTTCATAGGCAACAGTATTATTTAGGGCCGCTTCATGGATTCCCTTTTCAAACTCATCGACAAAATTCGCGTCTGAACCATCAATAATTACCATAAAGCGATAGGTCGGCGGTTCCTTTTTTGAAAAAATACTTCCTTCAACAACTTCTCTATTGAGTTTCGTTAAATTGATGCCGACCAATGCGCTCAAAATAATTAAAATCATGACAAGCACAATTGTCACACCATTGATAAGATATTTATTCATTATATTCTTTAATCGTACTTTCCTTTAAGTTTATTTCGTATTTTTTAACGGATTCATTTTCAATACTGATGCGCATCGTTGAATCATTTACGCTAATGACCTCTAAAAAAACATCATCATTGATGCTGTGAGGCAGTGTTGTGACACTGTTATATTTGGCAGTTCCAAGGCTAAGCTCTAGGAGTTTGTCGTCTGCAAAGAAATAAAATGTGTCATCTTGCATCATTCCCTCAATCACCGGACCATTATATAAAACCTTGTATGTATTATCCGTTAAGTCCAAAAAGCCGATACCTGCTGAATATTCTTCACTGAAGGGTTCCCATCCGTTTGCCTTTAGATAAACGCGCTGTCCAAACTGGGTCATTGTCTCGTAGTAACTATTACGTCCGCCTTTATGAATCAACTGACGTTTACCACTTCCATCTTCTACATATATATTCGTCATGTACTCATAAATCTCAGTCCCTTGAGTCAAATTCGATTGAGGCAATAATTCATGTTCTTGATAATAAACAACTTCATCGTACTCGTATATCTCTTCACGTCGAACCATATCGGATTCATTAGCTGTTTCATTGTTGGATTCACCACTCGTACCTATTTGCATACGGTTATTTAGATTACTTGCCGAAGGCATTAACCATGTATCTTCATATCCATAAAGTGTAAACTCAAAAACTGTTTTTTCGCCATTTTCAAGCGTCACAGCAATCCCATAGCGTTTAATACCACTTCCTATATCTTCAATAAGATTAACAGATTCTAATGTTTGTCCAAGGCTATATTGTTCAAATAATTTGCTAGCAATCTCTTGACTTGACTCACCAGGACCGCCTTGACTTATCATTGTATCTTGGTAGCTTTTATATCCAGATGTCAGTTCAACAAAACGGTCCCCATTCTCATCAAGGGATACATAGGTTTCTTCAATAACCATCCCAGGGGTTAAGTCTGCCGATGTACTAATTCTATAAACATTCCCTTGACGATCAACAGCTCTCCAATAGTCTTCTTCTTGTTTAACAATCACTAATCCTGATGTGTAGACCTCCTCATCATTCGGAGGTGTTAAATCAAGGATTTCTCCTTCGTAGGAGGCTGTCCCTGATCCCCCTTCCATTTCCTCATTATCTAGGGCTTCTTCATTCTCTTCAATATCTGGTGTCATCTCATTTTGAGAATCCACAGGGATTTCATCATTGCTGTCGTTTTCCTGATTATCTTGAGGATTATCTTGGGAATTGTCTTGAGAATCGTCTTGGACCTCTTCAGCTGTTGAGTCTGTTGTTTCTGGCAAGTCTTCATTCTCCGGATTGTCAGCATTACATCCGACGAATATTAATATTAAAATAAGGCTATAAAAATAAACTTTAATTGTTTTCATTGTATCCCTCCATTTTTCTATATAGATTATCATTACTATTGTAACTTATCTCAAGAAAAATTACATTAAAAACATATGAAAAAAAAATCACAAAAAAACATCAGATGAATTATCATCTGATGTTTTGCGACTTGCGTCGTGAATTACGATTAAAGTGTGTTAATGTTTTCAGCTTGAGGACCTTTAGGACCTTGAGCTAAATCAAAAGTAACTTTTTCGCCTTCTTCTAAAGTTTTGAATCCGTCTTTGTTGATTTGTGAGTAATGTGCAAATACATCAACTCCGTCATCACCAGTGATAAAACCAAAACCTTTGTCTCCATTAAACCATTTTACTGTACCATTCATCATATTCGTTTCCTCCGAAATTTTATTTCCTTAATATTTGATTCTAAAAAAAGCTTTACAAAATTTCGGTGATTCGAAGTACGTACTATATAGTGTATAATCTATCATCTAATCTTTTATGAAAATTCTTTTTATCCTTCAACTAAGGTTCTGTATTACTATAACATACCTCCAAAATAAATGCAAACTATTTCGAAAAATACTTTATTGTTTTATTAATGTCCGTTCAATACATCTAAAAAAATTCGGCCATATTTTTCCAGTTTTACATTCCCAACACCATTAATACGGCGAAACTCTTCTGCCGTTGCCGGCATTTTTCGCACCATTTCCACTCTTTTGCATCAACA
>DDQW01000020.1 GCA_002342805.1 Clostridiales bacterium UBA2432
TTTTCCTATACATATTAGTAGAAAGCGTGCCAGCAAATATGAACAAATAGTCTGAAAACTTATCCTGGGGGAAACTGTAAGATTTTTTTTGTTTGAACATAAAGCAATGTAAGTAAAAATATCACACTTCTGAACCAAATATATCATCTATAGTTAAGGTTTCTTTCTTATTCTACATCAAATTGCTTCACAATTTCATCATCTGAGTAACCTTGATTAATTAGGTCTACAATCATACTCCATAAAATTATTCCGGACTATATAAATTGATAACCGGTAAGCGTTTGTCTTTATGGTTTTAGATGAAAAATTCCTCGTTGCAGAACGATGTGCAACGAGGAATAAAAAAATACTTAAAAATGCAACGACGTATACAACGAGGGGCCTATCGTTGCAAAAATAAAGTGTTTATGGAAAGTTACAATTTAGAATTCAAAGAAGAGGCCCTAAGAATTGAAAATATGATTAATGATTCTCTTTCTCCAGTTCCTTATTTTGAAATGATTAGTAAGGAAAAGCATACAAAAGAGGGGATACTGCAACTATAGAGGTGGATAGGTTTGATATTAGAAGCGAGGTTAAAAAAAGAGGCCGGGATAGAAAGGTTTAATTTAGATATTCTAAAAACCCTTAATTTATATCATAAAGATGGATACTATAATATTGCAGGAGAGCTGTTGGCGGACGAAAATGATATAGATTTTTCAGGCATTGATATAGTCAAGTTTGGGAACGATATCAACAAGATTTTGTATAGAAAAACTATAAGCAATGTATCGCTATTAGCTCAATTCGATAGCGCAGTAGATATTTTTGAGCAATATTATATATTTGAAGAAATAGACGGCTACAATAGAATAAAAAAAGAGCTGATTCCTAACTCAGAAACCCAATAATAGCGGGGGGTTTTTAATCGATTAAATATTATTGAAAAGTTTGGGACAGGAATAGCAAGAATTAATAAAGTGTATACTCAGAGCATTTCTAAACCTGGCTTTGAGATAAGTGAAAATAGAATTAGAATCATACTTCCAGTTACTAAAATTAATCTTGTAGATAAAAACATCATAAGCAAAACAGGTAGCGGAGCTACATTAACCTATAAGTTAAAGTGAGCGCCAGAGAAAGATGAGTGCTAGACGGCATTCCAATCAGATTACCATAAAACATTTAATAAGTAATACATCAGAAATACCGCTTTATTTTAGGACACTAATAAAATAAAGCGGTATTTGAATTACACCTTAAATTTTTGTACTGCAACTTTTAGATCATTGACAATTGACTCTAGCATTTGTGCTGTTGAAGATACTTCTTGGGAAGATGCCGATAACTCTTCTGAAGATGCTGCGGCCTCTTCTGTTGCTACAGAATTATCTGAAGTAATATTATTTGCACTTGTTGCTTTTTCGGCAACGATGTTTTGGGCATCTTCAATGGAATCCATCGATTGATTTACAGATTGAATCATTGGAAGCATAGATTTAACAGAGGTCAAAATATGGTCAAATGTTTTTTCAGTCGAAGATATGGATTCGATTTGATTTGAAATAGCATCATCCACTAATTTTGACGTTGATATAACTTTTTCGCTGTTGTTGTTGACGGATTGTATCAAAGCAATAATATTATCAGTGGAGCGTTTTGATTCTTCTGCAAGCTTTCTAACCTCTTCGGCAACAACAGCAAATCCCTTTCCTTGTTCGCCGGCCCGCGCTGCTTCAATCGCGGCATTTAAAGCTAATAAATTGGTTTGTTCGGAGATACCGGATATAATGTTTGTTATTCCGCTTATTTCTGCTATAGAACTTGAGAGATGTTCAATCATATTTATAACCTGACTGAAGGAGGATTGAACTTCGTTCACATGTGAAACCATCATTTCCAGTTCTTTACTACCGGTTTGGGCTGTCTTCTCAGTGTTTGCAACCTCGTCGTTTACGCGATTCAGTTCTAAATGAGTAGATTCTATAGACTGGTTTAAAACATCTAAAGATTCAATAATATTCTGAAGATACTGGCTTTGGTTTACTGCGCCTTCAGCAACTTGTTGCATCGTTGTCGATAAATCTTGTGAAGATAGCGCCATATCATCGGATGTTTTTACTAAACTTGTTGAACTAAAAGCAACTTCATCAGCCTGCTGTGATACGATAGTTATAATTTCTGCAACGGCAGTTTGCATGAGGTTAAAAGCCTTTGCGATTGTTCTAAATTCATCTTTTTTGCTTCGGATGGTTTGGGGCACTTCGATAGAAAAGTTTCCCTGAGCTAATTCAATGATATGCTCTTCAACTGCTTTTAATGGACGGGTAACATTAACTTGTATTACGATATAAGATACAAGGCTTCCGATGATTAATCCGACAACCATTGAACCATAAGTGACTACAGATGCATTGATGCCTTCAATACGAATGGCAAGATCAATGAGAATTGTTCGTATTGTAATATTAAAAAAGTTCTATTGATAATGTATTAAGAAAGCAAGACTTTCTTGTTTTGACCGTGGTTTACTTATCAAATAGCCTTGAATAATATCACATGCATGTCTTTTTAAATAATCGTTTTGCTCATTAGTTTCAACGCCTTCTGCAACTACATTAAGACCAAGTTTATGCGACATGGATATTATGTCAGCAGTAATTAACTGTGTCTCTTCATGAGATGTGATCTTATCAATAAAAAATTTATCGATTTTAACGGTATTAATTTGTAATTCACTTAAACGAGCAAAGGAAGAAAAACCGGTGCCAAAGTCATCCAAAGCAATCAAAATGCCCATAGATGCGAGTGTTTCAAGCTTTTTGTTTATTATATCAAAATTTTTCAAAAGAACCGTTTCGGTAATTTCAAATTCTATTGTGCCCATGGGAATGTGGTTCGTCTGGATAATCTGTTGTACATTATCAATAAAATCATCACGTAATAACTGTATTATTGAAATATTAATAGCAATAGTAATATCTTTAAACCCTTGAGAATGAAGTTCTTGAATAAATGTACAAGCTTCGTTCAATATCACCATTCCCAGATCAGCAATGAGAAGCTTGCGTTCTGCAATTTCAATAAATTCAATAGGCGATATGTGTCCTATGTTTTCCACGTGTAATCGGGCAAGAGCCTCAAATCCTGCGACTTTGTTTGTTTGTTTGTATATCAATCTTAGGTTGATATACAAGTGAAAATGATTGTGTATCACTCCCATCAATAACAGCCCTTATAACTTTTTCTATTGCATTTTCACGTTGGATCGATGTTTCCATATTTTCATTAAAAAACTTGACTGAACGGCTATTGATATTTTGATGTTCTGATAATGTCAGGGAAGCGTCTTGTAGAATTTTATCGACGGTAAAATCGTTACCTTTTATTTCAACAATTGCAATCTCAGCAGTAATGTATTGGTGCTCAGATATACCTTTGAAGGGATTATTAAATATGGATATAAGTTTTTGAGCGAGTTGGCTAAGCTCTTCACGATTAATATAATCATCGATAACTAATACAAAACGGTCTGCATTAAATCGAAAAAACATATGATGATCATCAAGAATCTTATCAACAGCTTCAGCAATTTGTTTGAGAATATAATCTCCATGCAAAAAACCATAGGTCATGTTTAGTGTTTTAAAATTTGCGCAATTAAGTAACATAACAGCACGATTTTTTTTCGTAGATTGTTCTAGGAGTTCTTCAAGATATTCAGATAAATAAATATGATTTGGTAAATGAGTGAGGGAATCATAATATGCGATTCGAACATTTGATTTATCCTTATGATATGCATAATAGAAAATACTTGCAGTTATTATGGTTGATAAGAGGAAAAGACTCAAACTGATAAGGATTACTTTATGCACTTGATAATCGACTTCATAACTTGGCCATGCAATTGAGAGCGTCCCAAGCTTTTCATTTGACACATATATGGGAGCTGATACTTGAAATACATCGGTGTTTTCAATTGTCGTTTTTATAACGTTTAAATCTTCGTTTGACATACGCTCTTGTATACGTTTATCTACAATATGATGACCAATGTATTGTGGCAATGTGCCTGCAATAATTTTATAATCGGTATCTACAAAAAAAGCATATTGCAAATTGTTTTGTTCAGAAATATCTTGGATATATTGATCAATTTCAAATTTTGATAGATATGCACGTACATTTTCAGCTAATACACCTATTTGAACAAAGGTTCCATCACCATTTTTTACATATCCAAATTTATAGTAAATGCCTGTTTCTGTATCCGGACGAATGTCTTCAACTAAGGTATTGTCTTTACTGATCATGAATTCATTAACCGGATGGTTTTCAGGTGCTTTCCAACCGATAAATGCTTCTATTGTACTATGAGTTATTTCGCCTTGATTATTATATAAATATATTTCATCAACATTGAACTGCTGTGCAAGCTCCTTAAGTACTTGGTTATCAGCTCTATTTTCAATGAGCATAATCGCTTTACTGGCAACTAAGAGTTTCTCGTCAAGGAGTTCTGCTATGAGTTAGTAAGCTTCTCTTGAAGTTGAAAGACCATGGGAGTAGCTGTTTGAAATAGTTACGGCGTCTTTTTCTAGAATGTCATAACGTTCTTCGATGCGCTCTTTTGTTGTCATGTATGTAAGGCTAGCAAAAGTAAGAACTAAAAAAACAAAAGGTAGTATGAAAAATTTAATGTCTGCTTTTTTTAATCGATCTTTTTGCATAAGAAATCTCCCCAATTATGTTCTCTCGATTGAATTAAATATAATATTTCAATAAATACTATAGAAATTATATCATAAATAAATTATGTTGACTATAGTCCGTGGACCAATAGTCTAATCTAGAGGTAAATTTATATTTGAGGGGAGGTGAGAACAATGAAACTAGAAAAAGCTTTAGCGCAAGTTCTTAAGAAGAATAGATTGAAACATAAACTTTCTCAAGAAGAGCTGGCGCACAGATGTAAAATTGATAGAACCTATATCAGTATGATTGAACGACAGAAGCGAAAACCGACACTTCATATTCTCTTTAGAATTTGTGAGACCTTTAACATGCTTCCAAGTGAATTTCTGTGTGAAGTTGAAAGTTTAATGGAGTTTTGAGCGTGTCAGGAACCATGAACACGATTTGAGGTGTGTGAAATTATATAGAAATGGTCTTTTGACAGAGAATAAATCTCTTTTGTCAAAAGGCCATTTTCTGTGGAAAAGATCAGTCGGAGCTAATCGCTTCGTCTTTGGCTTTACCTACAGTTTGAAAACCTCATTGCCTAATTTCAGTTTTTCACTTAATTCATTATCTGGTCCATGATATTGAAAATCACTTTTTATACGATCTGTATAAATTGCCTTTTGCGGGAAATTAGGTGTCAGGAATCATGAACAAATAGTCTGACAATTATATCTGTCTGCTCCCAGCAGACCAAAAGGAATAGTGTTTATGATAAACTAAGAAGAAGCGCTATTTATTTAAAATATCAAACTATTGTCTGATGACAAATTAGGAATGAATAAAGTGGCATTGATTATGAAGATGTCGTTGGCACGGTGCTGGAAGTTAAGCAATAATACAATTAAATTTTATCAAAAAAAGATAACCTGTTAGGTTAAAAAAATGACTTTCGAGGGATGGTATTATATAATGAAAGTAGAATACAAGTTGACTCAAAGGGTTAATGAATTTCCAATATAAATAAACTTGAATGTATAAATATAGTTAAAATTGAGGAGGTGGAAGATTACCATGGTAAACAAAAAAGAAAGTGAAAGTTTTAAGCCAACTGTAGCAATAGCTCCTGGAGAAACAATACGAGAAAATATGGAGTATATGGGTATGAATCAAAAAGAATTGGCAGCTAGATTGGATATTACTTCGAAGCATCTTTGCAATGTTTTAAATGGTAATGCTCCTGTCACATATGAAACGGCACTGAAGCTTGAAAGTATCTTAGGCCTAAGCGCACAATTTTGGATGAATTTAGAAATAAACTACCAACTGAATAAATCAAGACTTGAAGAAAAAGAAAAAATGAATTGAAAGCGTGTCATCGTTTTTCGGAGGCTTCTCAGGAACCATGAACAGTATAATAGTTACAAACCAGGACAACTATAATAAATCCATTGGTTGAAATGGATAGACTGAAACGGACGATTCCAGAATATATCTACAGCCATGATCAGAAGTACTATGCGGAGTAATATTATAATTAATTAGGGAGTTGCAAGGAGTGAAACAAAGTGGTACAATAATTAATTTAGAAAATGGGTTACAAACAAGTAGATTTGTTCTATAATTCTTAAGTGAAGTATCATTTTTGGAACAATCAAAAAAGAACAGCTGAAGTTAAATTTCAGTTGTTCTAAATATGATTCTTCGCGATTGTACCAACTCGCGGAAGTTTTACCAATATATGGGAATTGAATGGTTTTCTCTTTCTTCTTTTTTCAAAAAAGCACATTGCAACCAGATCGTTAAAGTTCATGTGTAAGAGGAAATCTATACAAAACTGATTTTAAGGGTACCTTAAATAAGCCTTTTGAAAAGACTGAAAAATCAAGACTATGAAATTAACTACATTTAATTCAGCTGATGAAAAAGCCTGCCTGCATGACGCATAGAATTA
>DDQW01000005.1 GCA_002342805.1 Clostridiales bacterium UBA2432
TGCAATATATTGATTCACACGACCAAGAATATCTGTAAAAACCCGTCCCAATCGATACTCTGAAATAAGCGACATTCCCACTTCATTTGTTATAATCACTTGCTTTCCGGATTTTTTTTTCATTGATTCCATAATGTTTTCAAAATAATGAAGAATTTCTTTTTCAATCGTTTCTGCCTCTTCTTGATTTATATGATCCAAATCAGAACATCGTTCAAACAGTATGTTTGTAATCGTTGTTCCCACACAATCGAGAATCGTATGATGGCAAGAAGACATTTGAATAGATTTGTCCATATCTTTATATCCTTCAAGCGTTTGATATTTATCTCCTCGACGTTTTTGATGATGTTCCACACGACGCTTCATTTCGTCATCTGTTATTGTTGCCGTTGCCAAATACAAAATATCTTCTTCCATATTCAACCGTTCTTCACCATAACTACTTTTTCCACTACGTGTCCCCCCGGTTATTAGTATAATCATTTAATTTTGCTCCTTTCTATGCTATAATCATTTACGAAAACAATCTATAAATTTATAAATCCATGGAGGTTATTATGTCATCTTATTTAAAGCTTCAGAATGGTTCAGATGTTCGTGGTGTTGCTCTTGAGGGCGTTCCCGGCGAATCTGTTAATCTAACACACCTTGAAACTTATCACATTGCAATTTCCTTTGCCAAATGGTTATCCGTCAAATTAAACAAACCGACAGATGCACTAAGGATTTCTGTTGGCTGTGATTCCAGACTTAGTGCTAAGAGCTTAAAAAAGGGTATTTTTAGCGGATTAGCCTCTTGTAGTGTTACGCCATATGATTGCGGCATCACATCTACACCTTCTGTTTTTATGAGTACCGTATTTGAAGAAAGTCAATTTGACGGCGGCATTATGCTGACAGCCAGTCATCTTCCTTTTAATAAAAATGGTATGAAATTCTTCACCCGTGAAGGTGGTTTAAACAAAACGGATATCCACACATTATTATCATCGATTGTTCCCACAGACTACCTTGAAGATTTATCGACTGTAAAGGAATTTGATCTTGTTAAGCACTATAGTCAACACATTGTTCAAATGATTCGTGACGGTGTAAACGCAGATGATTACAATCAGCCCCTCAAAAACATGCATATTATTGTTGACGCTGGTAATGGTGCCGGTGGTTTTTTTGCCGCCCATGTCTTGAGTCCTCTTGGTGCTGATACCTCCGGAAGTCAATTTTTAGATCCGGACGGAAACTTTCCTAATCATATCCCAAACCCTGAAGATACAAATGCCATTAACTCCATCATCCATGCAACGTTAAAAACAAATGCCGATCTTGGAATTATCTTTGATACCGATGTTGACCGTGCTGCAGTTATTGACCATGACGGTCAAGCCATTAATCGCAACAAACTTATTGCACTTATGAGTGCCATTACATTATCTGAGCATCCCGGGTCTACAATTGTAACTGATTCGGTTACCTCTGACGGTTTAGAAAAATTCATCACCGAATTAGGCGGACATCATCATCGTTTTAAACGAGGCTACAAAAATGTTATTGACGAATCCATCCGATTAAACAATGAAGGAACGCCCAGTCATTTAGCGATTGAGACATCCGGACACGGGGCATTTAAAGATAATTACTTCTTAGATGATGGTGCATATATCGTCACAAAGATACTAATTATCTTAGCCCAACTACGCAAAGAAAATAAGGACATCTCCGATTTAATTACTACACTTGAAGAACCAAAAGACGCCGTGGAAATACGTTTGACCATAACAGAAGATGATTTTAAAAGTTATGGTCAAACAATTTTAGACGATTTCAAATCTTACGTAAGCGATAATCCTCATTACACACTTGTCTCACCTAACTATGAAGGCGTACGTGTAAATTATGACTTCGACGGTATAAAAGGTTGGGTTCTTATCCGATTATCCTTACATGATCCGGTTATCCCAATCAATATCGAATCAACAAATGAAAACGGATGCGATGTTGCGCAAAAAGATCTTTTCTCATTCTTAGAAGCCTACGACCAACTTGCTAAATAATTTTTTGGTTTGTCATAAAATCTATAAAGGTCTTTGACGCAATGGAAAGGGAATCACCTTTTTTATAAAGTAAACCAACACTTCGTGGTGGCAAGGGTGGTTCTACTTTCCATTCGTAAAGACTTTTTTCTTCAAGTTCTTTCTGAACAAAATCATAAATCACCGCTGAAACCCCTAACCCAATTTTTGCGAACTCAATTAAGAACTCCATGCTACTGATTTCAATATCCACATTTACATTTCCCTGATTCTCGACAAAATGTTCATCATAATGCTGTCGTGTTGAATTCTTTTTTTCCAGAAGAAGTAAGGGATATTCTTCTAAGTCCTTGATTGATAGGGCCGGTTTTGGTGGTTTGATTTTTGCGACGAAGGTATCCTGAATTGTCATCAATTCATAATATTTGTAGCGTTGCCGATCACCTACTTCACTTATAATAGCACAATCTATTTTCCCAGATTCAAGTAATTCCAAGGTCTCAGGACTTGTTCGATTCACGATTTCTATTTTTAGTTTTGGAAAACGCTCATGAAATGTTTTTAAATGAGGAATAAAAAAATACTTACATAATATATTGCTAATACCAATACGTACACTACCATAGGTTCTTCCTTTTAACTGACGTATACGTTTTTCACCAAGTTCTAATTGCTCAAATGCTTCTTTAACATAGTCATATAGTATCTCGCCTTCTCGCGTCAGCGTAACTCCCTTGGGATTACGGATAAATAGTTGAACATCCAGTTCATTTTCTAAGGTTTTGACCGACTTTGTAACTGCCGGTTGTGAAACAAAGAGCACTTTAGCCGCTTTTGAAATACTTCCATGCTCTGCAACTTTGTAAAAAACTTTATACTGTTCAGTTGTCATAAAACCACTCCATCTATAACTTTTAGTTATGTCGAACATAATATTTTATCATTTTATTTATATCTTTTTTTATTATACAATGGAATTAATACAATGTAAAGAAAGGATGAACGAATATGGCAGGAAAAACACTTTATGAAAAAATTTGGGCAAAACATCTCGTCGACCAAGAAGAAGGAAAACCCGCTATCATTTATATTGATCTACATCTTGTGCACGAAGTCACCTCACCTCAAGCCTTTGAAGGATTACGTTTAGCAAATCGAAAGGTTCGAAGACCTGAATTAACGTTTGCAACGATGGATCACAATGTTCCGACCAAAGATCGCTACAATATTAAAGATCCAATCTCGAAAAAGCAAATTGAAACCTTAGAAGCCAACTGCGAAGAATTCGGTGTAACACTTTTCGGACTTAAGAGTCCGCATCAAGGGATTGTTCATGTTATCGGTCCTGAACTTGGATTAACGCTTCCCGGCAAAACAATTGTGTGCGGAGACAGTCATACAGCTACCCATGGAGCGTTTGGTGCTCTTGCTTTTGGCATCGGCACAAGCGAAGTCGAACATGTTATGGCGACCCAATGCCTTCAACAAAGTAAATCCAAAACAATGAATATTCACTTGAATGGGGAGCTCCCTCTTGGTGTTACTGCAAAAGACATTATTCTCGGCATCATTAGTCAAAACGGAACAGATTTCGGTACCGGTTATGTAATGGAATTCACCGGGGATGCGATTAAAAAAACAACAATGGAAGAACGTCTAACCATTTGTAACATGGCCATTGAAGCCGGTGCACGCGCTGGACTTATCGCTCCGGATGAAACAACGTTTAACTACCTAAAAGGTCGGAAATATGCTCCAAAAGATGAAGCATTTGATTTGGCCGTAGAAGAATGGAAAGAACTTGTTTCAGATTCAGATGCCGTGTATGACCGCGTGATAGAATTCGATTTAAATCAACTCGAACCTCAAGTCACATGGGGAACCTCTCCGTCAATGGGTGCAAGTATAAATGATACCGTGCCTTATCCTTCTGACTTTGAAACACCGGATGAACAACATTCCTGTCAAAAGGCATTAGAATACATGGGACTCACTTCCGGAACTCCAATGCATCAAATTCCAATTGATGTTGTCTTTATCGGTTCCTGTACAAATGGCCGAATTGAAGATTTACGCGCGGCCGCTGTTGTTGCCAAGGGTCGAAAAGTAAACGAAAACGTAACCGCATTAGTTGTTCCCGGCTCTCAAAAAGTTAAACTTGCTGCTGAAGCCGAAGGTCTTGATCAAGTCTTTATTGATGCAGGATTTGAATGGCGCGAATCCGGGTGTAGCATGTGCCTTGCAATGAATCCGGATTATCTTCAACCCAAAGAACGTTGTGCATCAACATCAAATCGAAACTTTGAAGGGCGACAAGGACGTGGCGGACGTACACACTTAGTCTCTCCCGCTATGGCCGCAGCCGCTGCTATTGCCGGTCACTTTGTCGATGTAAGAGATCTCAGTCAACTTGATGCCTAAAGGAGGATAATTATGAAAGCATTTACTAAAACAACCGGTCTTGTTCTACCTATTGATCGTACAAATATCGATACGGATGCAATTATTCCAAAACAATTTTTAAAGCGTATTGAACGCAGTGGATTTGGTCAATTTCTTTTTTATGAATTTCGCTATGATGAAAACGACCATCCGATAGATGACTCTGTTTTTAATCAAGAACGTTATGATGGAGCTTCCATCCTGATTTCAAGAGCAAACTTCGGATGTGGCTCATCCCGAGAACATGCTCCTTGGGCTTTAGAAGATTATGGATTTAAAGTTATTATCGCGCCAAGTTTTGCTGATATCTTTTTTAACAATTGTTTTAATAATGGTATATTGCCAATTCGATTAGATAATGACATCATGGACATACTTTTTGAAAAAACATATGCTAGTCCCGGATATACCTTAACGGTTGATTTAGAAGAACAAACCGTATGTGACAATGCCGGATTTTCAACACATTTTGAGATTGATTCCTTTCAGAAAAATAAGTTACTCAAAGGATTAGATGATATTGGGTTAACGTTATTGAAGGCAGATAAGATTGATGCATA
>DDQW01000014.1:0-14997 GCA_002342805.1 Clostridiales bacterium UBA2432
TAATTGGAATGGACCGAAAGAGAATATCCCCCTCTTTTTCCGCTTCCCAGGAAGGAATAAAAAATGTTGCTTCTAAACTGTTAAAGTTTCCCCATGTATTCTTGGGAAAATAGATTCCATCATAGCCGGTTCCTACATAGACATCAAAGGGAAAAGCTACTTGCTTGACGTCAAAATACTGGCTATAATCTCGCTCACCATATCCTCGATTGTTCCTATGCTGACCGCTCCTTGGATACTCGATACGAAAGGTTTCACCAATGACAAGTTGTTGCCGTGCTTCATCATAGGTAAATTGTTGAGTTTCCTTGCTCACCTCATTCAAAAGCGGGTAGCAAACCACCGGTGTATGGACGGTGACATCATTGATTGATTGCATAGCTTCAATATGTTGATTACGGTTTTCCGTGTCAATGACTGTTCTATAGATGATGTCTCCTTGGGAAGCTTTTACCCCATTCGTCAGGGTTGTCGGTATAGTCAGCTGCCCTTGATATAAATCATTGGCACTGTTAAGTGGTGACTCTGGAATGGATTCTGGCGTCGGGGCCGTAGCTTCATAAATGCCATCATCCATTAGAACCTGGCCGTTAAAAACAAGTCCGTCATTACTGACTTGAATCTGACCCACGGCCTCCTCTGCTACCGGTCGAAAATTCTCACTCGGAACCGAGGGAAAGGATCGATTGAGTACACTTCCTAAGGTTTTCTGTGGCAATGTCATCGTCACTGGTCCTGAAATCGGGTCTGTCATATGGTTTGCTAAATTATCATCTCTATTTAACTCAACATGGGGAATATTCACAGAACTAGACAGTGTCTGCATGCCATTGGGTAAGGCGCCATTTTCTATCACTGCTTGACTTAAGGAAAATACACCTAACCTTTGAACAAGATAAAAATCATACGGTCGTACAATCTGATATGTCTTACTTACCGGTACTGTTTTCGATACTTCTTTTACTTCTCCGGTCACTTCATCTTTAACACCTTTAATCAGTTTATAGGACCGAGTCACTGTCACCTGATAGGTTTTACTCCCTGTGATATGCTGGTAATCAAGCTCATATAGATACTCTTTGGCTTGTACTTGAATATAGAGAGCATCCGAAGTCGGCACAGCCACAGTCGCATCAAAAGCTTCATTTCCACGAGGGTCTGCCTGAATCACAGCGACTGCATGGCTATCTAATTGCGCCAAGGGAAGATTGGTAATATCTTCCGTCGGTTCTTCTTCAATAAGTTCCTCTTCCACCTCATTCATGGAGCGTAGATTTACAGTAATGTACCAATTCTCATTGACTCCGTCATGATTCGAATCCCATTTATGCATGTATTTGATGACGCCTTTACCGGTTGATGAGACTGGGACAATAACAATGGCATTAGCAAGCCAACGACTTGGATCTTCATTTTCATCAAAACGTGCACCATACTCACTTTCAAGGAAGTAGAATATTTCGGTTTCGTAGAATTCTTTATCTTCTGTCGAAGTGATATATTGCGTGATTTTTGTTTTCTTATCCGTATTTTTTTGCCAATCATATGTATTAATCATTGCTGAACCAGCGTGGTCTTCGGGGTATTTAGGATTATTGACTAAATACCCATCTGGATTTTTCCCAATATAGCGGTATTCATCTGCACTATTATTATAATCATTAGCCGAACCATCAGGTTCTTTTAAAGTTGTTAAATTGTAAGGAAATGTTCCAGGTATATCAACCACTAAGACATTATATTCATTCCAGATGTCAACATTGAATGCTTCAATCGGAGCTTTCCAATCAGTTTTTTGAATCATGATTTCATCATATGCTGTCTGCATAGATGGTGGAATTTCTACCGCGTTTACTTCTATTGATGATACTCCATTTGTCAACAATGAAATAATCAACAATAATATGATAATATTTTTTTTCATTTTGGCCTCCTATCGATAAATAACGACATCAGTATAAGGCATAATTTGGGTTATATCTTCTTCATATTTATTAATGAAGTTCGTATCTCGATACCAAATATTAAAATTTACTGCAATAGCTTGCTCATATTTTGTTCCTTCAAATGTAATCACCTCATGTATTCGTACTAAATATTTGTTATCCTTTAAGTAGAAGAAAGCTTGATTATGCTTAAGATATGTATATTTATCTGTTTTCCTTTCAACATAATCCATCACAATATCCACCTGATCTTGTGGCATTCGACGTTGAAGCAAACGTTCAAAATCTTCTAAATGTCCTGATAATGGGCCATTTTCATTATATTCAAATGCACCCATTACTTCATCCGCACTTAATAGATTTCCTACTATATCCAAGTCAAATTCTTTTTTACTCGGACTATAATCCATATCACTCGTCATCAAATCCCAATCCGCTTTTGCATTTTGATAATCGCTGGCAGTCAGTGGATCAACCCAATTGGGTCCGCCGAGAAGTTTTGATTCGATGCCGGAGTGTTGTTTTTCGTAGAGTGCATCAAAGTCAAATTCGATGCGTTCTTTAGGATCAATAAGTCGAACGAGTACAGCACTGGCTTCGGCACGGCTTAATACACCTTGGGGTCTAAATGTATCATCTGTATAACCGGTGATAATTCCAAGCTTATAGGTTTGCATAATGTAGTTTTTATATTTATAGGTAAAATCGTCAGAATCGCTAACGACTTGAAGAACTTGTTCTAAATCGTTTAAGGCTTGTTGGCCTTCAAGATGTTCAACCGCTCGCATAATAATCATAGACATTTCTTCTCGAGTAATTTGGTCTGTATAATCTGTAAAGTCACTTGTGTCAAGAAAACCTAATTCAATTGCTGTATCAATGTAATTTTGCGCCCAATAACCGTCTGCATTCCCGGGTTCTTGGCCTGCTGCCCGAACCACCATGGTAATGAACTGGTCTCGTGTAAGCTTGTTCTGCGGGCGAAAGCTACCATCCGGATAACCAACAATAATAGCACGGTCATCCTCAATGAGTCGATTTACCGAATTGTAAAACCAATCTGTTGTTTTAATATCTGTCGCCGCATAAAGGGGTGTAAAAAAAGATAACATAAAAAGACATGTCAAGACATAGATCAGTGAACGTTTTAAATTTTTCATAACTCTCTCCTCGATTTACATATTTTTTTGAAATGAATCATACTATAATAGAATATCGAAGATACCAAGGTCTTGCAATAGGAATAAGGTCTTAAAAACATGCACAAAAAAATCGATATCTCTCGATACCGATTTTATTATTATCCTAATTTCATTCAACTGTATGTTTCTTCACACTTTATTAACGGTTCCTGACACCTTTTTAATATGAGGTTCGGCCATGGTATAGACGGAATATAAAGACGCGAGTAAATTCAATAGTTTCAGGATATTTTTTCCTGCCTTACGTACTTTTTTTACACGTGAGGTCATTTTTTTGCCCCGTTTTATGTTTCGATAGATAAAACGAATCATTTATAACACCTTCATCATACCTTCAATCATTTTACATGAATTAGCTGCTGCTTCATTGACGAACTCATTAAAATTAATATCTGCACTTGAATCTGCTTTGTCTGATATTGCACGAATAATCACACAAGGCACTTTATTTAACTCACATACGTGGGCGATGGCTGCCCCTTCCATCTCCGTACAATAAGCCCCGAATTTATCGCGCAAATATTCTTTTTTATCATCACTAGCGATAAATTGATCTCCACTGACGATACGTTCTATATGAATTGTCACGTTTGAATCTAATGCTTCTCCCGCATCATAGGCTAACTTAATCAAGTGGGAATCTGATGAAAAGACACTATTATCCATACGCGGAATTTGACCAACCTCATAACCAAAATTGCGGGCATCAAAATCATGTTCAATCGCATCTTTCGAAATAACGATATCACCAATTTCTAATTTATTATGTAAGGCACCTGCCACACCTGTGTTAATAATGGCATCTACATAAAATACATCGATTAATATTTGTGTGCATACGGCTGCATTTACTTTCCCAATTCCGCCTCGAACAACCACTGTTTTTTTACCATTTAAGAAACCAATAACAAAATCAAGGGATGCTATTGAGCGAACTTCTTGAACATCCATTTTATTTTTGAGTGCTAATATCTCTTCTTCCATCGCACCAATTATACCAATAAATTCCATAACAACCTCCTAAGGGTTCATTCACAATGGTTCATTTTCTCTTTTATTATCTCATTAAACTGGCAAAAAGACAAATACTATTTCACGATTAATTCTATAATTTAACACCATCATCAAAGGGAGGCATCGGCAACCACCTTATATAAAAATCCGCTAGCACTTAGAATCACAAGACTTGCAACCACTGCGATAACAAGAAGGCTGAGCCCATCTACAAATAAAATTAATACAATAGGCAATAGTCCTAGCAATCCCGATCCGATGAGCCCTGCCAGTGCATTAGCACTTTGTTTGATAATCGCCGTTTCTGATACCCAATCATAGTAGCCTAACTTTATATCAATAAACATCCCCCACACCGGGATAAACAAACAATACATTAGAGGAAGGCCAATAATTATGAGGGCACTTGAAAAACTGCTTGCAAATCGTATGGACAGAAGAATCGAGCAAATTAAAGCTGTCGGTATAAGCAATGTTAAATTGACAAGCATCTTACTGTGAAAAATTGTTTTTGGACTGGTGGGTAATGATTGCAGTATCCAGATGTTTTTTCCCTCTAAAGAAAGGGAGACACAGGCAGTACAGCTCATTCCTAATAGACCACAAATGATAAATGGTAACATACTTTCAATTAACCCCTCGGCGCCTTCGATAGGAATCATTTCCATAATCATCTCTGTCGGTAAAAATAAAGCTGCAATACTAAGTACCCATGCCATGAGAAGACCCATTCCTACATTAAGGACATAAACCGAACTCGAAAAAAAACGTTTTAATTCTTTTTTATAGAGGGCTTTCATGGGTGTTCCTTCTTCTAATACATCTAATTGATAGTTTGAACGCGTACTATGGGTGAATAATGCTGTATTAATGGCTTTATATTTTTTTGAAAGCAAGGCAAGAAATAAGAGATACCAAGCCATTGAAAGACCAACGAATATTCCCAGTGATATAATATTATTCTCTATGACTGCCTCTGTAAAAAGTGACGCTAATGGATAGAGATCATTGATCATATCACCAATCATGCCCCCCATATTTGTCATATCCTCTGTTGTAAAGGAGGATTGATCGACTTTTCCCACGAAAAAGGATAAGGATAAAAAAGCCATCAAAAATAGAAGGGAAAAAATGGTTACCAAGGCATTGGTATGACGAAATTTCGACGCCACCCATACAATCAATGCTCCAATGATTGCTGCAATTGTTGTTGGAAACAGCGGTGCAATGAGCATGCCCACAAGCCAAATGGGATAAAATAAGGCAGATACGGTATTATGCTGTACATAAGCAATGCCCATGGGTAACATAACAAGTAGAACCACACCTACGTTTAAGGCATACATTACAAGAAAGCGGCTAGCGATAATGGTCCGTGTTTTTACCGGAAGGGACATGACCATCTCATAATCCTTAAGGGCAAACAAGGTTCCATTTGACTTTAAGACTGTGAAAAATAAAAGAAGAAAACTAGATACCACCAAGCCGTAAGCCGGTAAAACCTCACTAAGGCCAATCACTGAAAAACTGTCTCCAATCATATATGCGTATCCCATTAAAGAGGCCGATAAAATGACTATAACGACCAACATTAAATAGAATCTGCCTTTATTCCTAGAATAACCCTTGCTTTTTAAGGCATTGAATTTTAACTGATTAATGAGTAAAGCCTTACATAATAATAAAGTATTATTTTTCATCGGCAACCTCCATAAACAGTTCCTCCAAGGATCCGTCTTTAATAAGCTCTTGTGTCTCTCCATAGGCCATTAAATTTCCGGATTTAATCATGGCGATTTTATTACATAGTTTTTCCGCCACTTCCAATACATGGGTAGAAAAAAACACTGCACTTCCTTCAGCACATAGCTCACGCATGGCATTTTTCAAGGTTATTGCCGCTTTAGGATCGAGTCCAACAAAAGGTTCATCTAAAATAAGAAGTTTGGGGGTGTGAACAAGGGCCGCAATAATAGCTACCTTTTGCTTCATTCCATGAGAATAGGAGGAGATGACATCGCCTAGAGCCGGTGTGATTTCAAATGCCTCACCATATTTTTGAATACGGTCTGTTCGTTCCTTGGCAGGCACACCAAAAATATCTGCAATAAAGTTTAGGTATTGAATCCCTGTCAGATGCTCATATAAATCCGGATTATCCGGAATATAGGCCATCATTTTTTTACAAGCAAGGGGCTGGGTCTTTATGGATATATTGTTGATTGTTATTTCGCCCTCTTCAAAATCAAGAATCCCTACCACCGATTTGATTGTCGTACTTTTTCCGGCACCATTATGACCAATGAACCCCAAGATGTCTCCCGCTTCAACGGTCAAGGACAGGTTATTTACTGCTTTTTTTCCCCCCTTATATGTTTTAGAAAAGTTCTTTATTTGTAGCATACTATCTTCCTCCTATTCTTGGTCACAAGGTGATGAAATAAAGGTAATCTTCCTTGCTTTTCTTTTTCCATCAGGCTTGTTGCTTATGGCTTCATTGATCAATGCTCCAATTTTTTCAGTAAAAGCAATCATTTCTTCATCTGAAAGCATTAGGGTCGACATACCCATGAAATATAAATCTCTGGCAAAATCAACCTTTTCATTTTTTAAATAACGATGAAAATCTCCCATAATATCTAATAGACCTACATCAAGTATTTGCCCCAGTTCTTCCGGAGAATCTCCTTCGCCGATGGGATTTTTCTTTAATGCATAAACCTTTTCAACGGTTCCTCGAATTCTATTTTCTTTGACTGCGTGCACAAATCCTGCTTTTTCAAGCGTTTTAATCTGACGATAGAGTGTCGCTTGGGCAATATCCGACAATTCTTCTGCAAGTTGTGAGGTTGTCGCTTCTCCTAAAACCATACATGTCTGAAGAATTCTAAGTCGTGTCGGATTCATCAGTAGTTTATAGGTGTCTGAAACATTTCCGCTTTTTTTCATCTCATTTTCCTTTCCATTTCTCTCTCTATGTTTCCATAAAAAAATAGTATCAATAACGATAACATTATCACTTATGATAATATTACCACTATTGATACTACTTGTCAATTCAATACTTACTTATTTTTCCAATGATAGTTTTCATTCGAATACGTCGCTATCTCGTCAAAAATATATCCATCGCCATAGAGCATGTCATATTGGAAGAGATGCAATCGTTCCTTACGTTCTTCTTCCGTCAAATCTTGTTGATGTGTCGCCGCAATCGGCCCGTTTTTATATGTCAACTTGGCACAATCAAGCACTTTAGCGGCCAGTTCATAGGTTATAAGGTCTTGATCATTGTGATCCATGGAATAATTACTCCAAATAACATACTCTGTTGCATAAAGGTTGCCGTCTCTTAAGTCTTCTTCTGTCAATCCTAATGGTGGCAGATGATCTCCATAGAGTACTAGCATGGTTGGTTCGGTATGATGGTCCAAGACGTCAATAAGTTCTTCAATAAATGCATCCACTTCTTCCAACTGACTCGTGTAGTAGCCGTAGGGATCTTCTTCCGGGTATTTTCCATGAGGTTGAACGGATACTGCAAAGATAAAATCCCGTGCACTCGTTGCACCCATACGCTCTATTATCTGGTCAAGATATATTTTATCCTTGGCCCACCCCAATGTGTTGAACTCTACATCCTCCATGCCTTCCAAAGACAAAAATTCATCAAACCCTAGTTGTTCATAGACGACATCTCGACTATAAAATTCACCGATATTATTATGCATTGCATAAGTCGCATAACCGTAATTTTTCAGATTATATGCTAAGCTTTCCGCCGCTTTCTCTTTTAGAATCCCATTATATGGATATTCACCTAATCCAAAAAAATCCAAGCTCATGCCGGTAAGTACTTCGAACTCTGTATTTGCTGTACCATCACCTAATACAGGTACGGTTAATGCACCTGACGAATAATTATCCATAAGTTCTTTATATGTCTCAAGCGCCTGCTCATGACCTGCCTTCTTAAGGAGACGCTCTACATTAAATACCGATTCTAACTGAATCATAATAATATTGGGTTTGATCGTCACTTGTTTTTCCTGTTTTGTGTGCTTCCAGGCCTGTTCAACCATCTCCTTCGAGTAGCCCTCAGGTTCTTCAATTCCCTGTCCGATTAAGCTATCGGCAAAAGAATACGTGAAGCCGTAATTTTCATAATTTTCAACAAGGTCAACCGATTCAACCGGTTCTGAACCTTCCTCCGAATATAAGGGTACAATAGTTAACAAGCCTAAAAAGGCACTAACCAAGCCTACCGTTATCCCACTTCGTTTTCGCTGACTAACCGGAATGTGGTGAATCGAAAGATACTTCAGTATTTTGAAAAGTAAAAATCCCAAGCCCAATAGTCCAATAATAATCCAAGTGATTTGCAAGCCAGAAAAATAATTGGGTAAAAGTAAAATGGCATTTTTAACAACCTTTAAATCCATGGCGGTCATCGGTGCCGTTCGAAAGAAATTCAACATGATATAATTCGTGATACCGATTGTCACCCAAGCAAAAACCACTAAAAATTCAAGCATATAGCGTATTCTAAATATACCCGCAATCGATAACGTTAGCATAATAATCAAGGCATTTAGCCAAAAATATATTGTTTTTTCTGATGCAAATGCAAATAGTTCCGAAATTGAGCGTCCATTTAAAATTTCTAACAAACAATTCATTACTATTGCAATAAGTAGTAATCGTAAAATTGGCAATATATATTCACCGATTTTTTTCATTTTCTCTCCATATCCTTTTCTTTTTCTATTTCTATTTCTTTTTTCTTTTTTCTTTTTTCTTTTTTCTTTTATGTCAATATTCTATCACTAAAGCTAAATATGTCAATAACGATATTTCCTTGACTTAAACACCTTAAAATGATATTCTATCCATGATATTTATACATGAATCTATACTTTAAATGTAGTCCTGTGAGGCTGACAAAGGAGATTATTATGATTAAAGGTAAACACCTGATTGAACCTACCGATTTAACCCTTGAGGAATTAGACCTACTTTTTGATCTTGCTTTAGCGATTGAATCTAATCCTAAAGATTACCTCAGTGAACTCAATGGTTATCTTTTAGCATCTTTATTTTATGAACCTTCGACACGAACACGCTTTAGTTTTGAGGCTGCTATGCTTAGGCTTGGCGGGCAAGTCATCGGATTTTCCGAGCCCAATTCATCGTCTGTTTCCAAAGGCGAATCTGTTGCAGATACGATTCGTACGGTTGCTTGTTATGCGGATATCGCCGTCATGCGCCACCCAAAAGAAGGCGCACCAAAACTTGCATCAAAACATTCACCCATACCAATTATCAATGCAGGTGACGGGGGCCATCAGCATCCAACCCAAACCTTGACAGACCTCTTAACCATTCGTTCATTAAAAGGATCGATTCATAAAAATGTTGTTGGTTTTTGTGGCGATTTAAAATTTGGTCGCACCGTACATTCCCTTGTTAAAGCCATGGCCCGTTATGACGACATGACCTTTGTCTTTGTCTCACCACCTGAACTTGCCATGCCTGCTCATATCAAAGATTCTCTTGGATCTCACAAAATCATAGAAGTAAATAATTTAGAAGATGTTATTGATCAAATCGATATTCTATATATGACACGAATCCAGCGCGAACGTTTCTTTAATGAAGAAGAATACCTTCGCCTAAAAAGCTATTTTGTATTAACAAAAGATAAATTATCCACCGCAAAGAACGATATGATTGTCATGCACCCATTGCCTCGGGTCGATGAGATTCATCCCAATGTTGATGAAGATCCTCGAGCTGTTTACTTCCAGCAAGCCCAATACGGAATGTACGTACGAATGGCTCTGATCTTGAAGCTGTTGAAAGGAGACGCCCATGCTTAAAGTTGAATCGATAAAAAGAGGAATTGTTATTGACCATATTAGTGCCGGCCTTGGTTACCGTATATTTACTGAGCTCAAACTAGACCAAGTTGATTATACAACGGCTTTAATACGCAATGTCCCTTCAAAGAAGCTGGGCAAAAAAGATTTAATTAAAATCGACAATGTTGTTAATCTTGACTTGGATATGCTAGGACTTTTAGACCCAAATATCACGATCGTAATTATCGAAGATGAGCTCGTCCATGAGAAAATCAAACTATCCCTACCCAAAAAAGTTCACGGTATCTTAAAATGTAAAAATCCACGTTGTATTAGCACCGTTGAAAAAATCGAAGATATAGCATTTTACTTGGTGAATCCGGACACACACGAATATCGTTGTGAATATTGCGACACACCCTATTACGCCAATAAATCTTAATTCACTATACTAAAATTCAGCACGTAAAACAGAAAGGTGATGCATATGTTACAAATAAACGCATTACGCTATAGCATCGGAGAGCGTTGTCTTTTTGATGATCTAACACTTACAGTAGACCGACCGGACAAAGTCGGTCTTATTGGTATTAACGGATCCGGAAAAACAACCCTTCTTCGCATGATTGCAGGGCTTCTTGTTCCTGATGAAGGCACCATTACCGCACCCAAAAATTATCGAATCAATTATTTACCCCAAGATCCTGTTTTCCCCGAAGACCAACGAATCATTGATTATATTTTTGATAGTGATCTTCCGGTTATCAAAACTTTAAAAAAATACGAAAGCACCTTAGAAGAACTTCATGTTCATCCCAACAACGAGGCCTTGTCAAGAGAGCTCATAAGCCTTCAGGAGGCTATTGATCGTCTTGATGGCTGGGATTTAGAAAGCCAGATTAAGTCCGTCATTACTAAACTCAATATTCCTAATATAAAAACACCTGTTTCCCAGTTGTCCGGCGGGCAAAAAAAGCGAGTTGCCTTAGCTGCAGCAATTTTACGGCCTTCGGATTTGTTAATCCTAGATGAGCCCACCAACCATCTTGATGACACGACCATTCAATGGTTAGAGGATTATTTGAAGAGTTACACCAAATCTTTACTCCTTGTTACCCATGATCGATATTTCTTAGACCGTGTTACCAATCGCATTGTTGAATTGGACCACGGTCAGTTATATAGTTATCTGGGAAATTATTCGACCTTTGTTGAAAAAAAAGCAGAACGACTTGAATTGGCTGATTCTTTAGAACAAAAGCGGAAAAATCTCTACCGAAAAGAATTAGCTTGGATGCGCACCGGTGCCAGAGCACGTTCGACCAAACAAAAGGCCCGTATTGATCGGTTTCATGAAATCGAAAACCAGTCCTTTGTAACGGATAATCCTGAGGTTGATCTTCTTACGGGCTATCGGCGTATGGGTAAAAAGACCATCGAGCTTGAGCATGTAAGTATGGGATTTGATGACACTCTTCTTTTTGAAGATTTTTCCGTTTTATTTCAACCTAATGACCGAGTTGGTATTATCGGACCCAATGGTACCGGAAAAACAACACTCTTAAATTTAATTACCGGACAACTTGAACCCAAATCAGGCACCATAGAAATCGGGCCAACCATAAAAATCGGATACTATAGCCAGCATTTCCCTGAACCGGATACAAGCATGACACTCATTGATTATATTCGTGAAACGGCTGAATATGTTACCACTGAAAATGGAGATCGCGTAACCGCTACTGTCATGTTAGAACGTTTTTTATTTGATAAAAGCACCCATTATTCACCCATTGAAAAACTCTCCGGTGGTGAAAAACGTCGTCTCTTTTTACTCAAGATTCTTATGGAATCCCCAAATGTATTGATGCTTGATGAGCCCACCAACGATCTAGATATTGATACCTTAAAAGCATTAGAAGATTATTTAGATGACTTTGTCGGCCTTGTTATCGTCGTCTCTCACGATCGCTATTTTCTTGATCGGGTATGCCGTCGCCTGTTTATTATGCAAGCCCATTCAACCCAGATTAAAGTATTGACCGGAAACTACAGCGATATCATTGAACAACATGGCTACGAAGCCATCACTGGGCTCGATCTTGTAAAAACAGATTCGACAAAGTCCAATACCAATGATACCTATAAAGCAGATTCAACGTCTAAAGTTTCATCAGCCGCGGTTACTGAAGGCGAAAATCAGTCACGAAAACTAACCTTTAATGAAAAAAGAGAGCTTGAAGGACTAGATGGACGTATTGATGCTTTAGAAAAGAAACTGGACGAATTAGAACAAACCCTTCAAGAAAATCAATCCAATTACTCCCTTCTTGAAGAAAGCATGAGAGAAAAAGAGGACGTGGAAACCCAGCTTCTAGAAGCCATGGAACGCTTAGAATATCTATCTACCTTACGTTCATAAATCAATAGATTGTATTTTTTTCCGAATTTGGTATATAATAAGGTTGTATCAACTTAACAATCAAAAGGAGGTAACGTATGAAAAATGCAAACAAAGTAACTATGGGCGGAGACCCTGTAACAATTATTGGTGAAGAAATTACGGTCGGTGCCCAAGCACCTGATTTTACAGTATTAAACTCGGACCTAGGTCCGGTAACTCTTGCGGATGCAAAAGGAAAAACCGTCATTATTAGTGTTGTTCCTTCCATTGATACGTCGGTATGCGCAGAGCAAACACGACGATTCAATAAAGAAGCATCTAAATTAAAAGATACAACCATTTATACTATTAGTGTTGATTTACCTTTTGCTCTAGGCCGTTTTTGCGCTGCTGAAGGCATTGACAATATTCAAGTTCTCTCTGATCATAAAAACTTAGATTTTGGTATGAAGTATGGATTTGTTATTGAGGAACATCGTCTTCTTACCCGAGGCATTGTCATTATTAATCCGGAAGGTAAGGTTGAATACGTTGAGTATGTCGACGAAGTCACCACTCACCCGGACTATGACAAAGCTTTAGACGTTGCAAAAAAAATAAGCGAATAGGAGATTAGTTATGGACATCTACTTTGAAAAACTGCAGGAACTTGCAGCCTTATATTCCCCTAAAATTCTAGGTGCACTTGTCACCTTGATTCTTGGTTGGATTATTATCGGTCGTATCCGAGCCCTATTACCCCGCTTCTTTGACCGAATGAAACTGGATGCTACCATCAAACCATTTTTAACCGCTGTAGCATCCGTTTCTCTTAAGGTTTTAGTAATCGTCATTGCCTTAAATATACTTTCCAGTCAAGCGATTGCTTCACTTGTCGCACTTATTGGTGCCGCTGGTTTGGCCATTGGTTTGGCATTACAAGGAACATTAACGAATCTTGCCGGTGGTGTTATTATTCTTATTTTACGACCTTTTCAAGTTGGCGACTATATTACTGCTGCCGGTCACTCAGGCACTGTTGAAGTGATTCATATCTTCAATACAATCCTAGTGACGCCTGACAATAAAGTGATTAATATTCCGAATGGATCACTTTCTAATACGGATGTAATAAATTACAGCATAAAAGAAACACGCCGTGTGGATTTAACCTTTGGCGTGTCCTATGATGCGGATATTGACGTGGTTAAGTCGATTTTAACATCCATCATTGATGCACATGAATTGATATTAAGAGATCCTGAGCCATTTATCCGCTTAGCCGAACACGGCGATAGTGCTGTAGTATTCGTTGTACGTGCTTGGACTAACAAAGCAGACTATTGGACAGTGCATTTTGACTTACAAGAAACTGTTATGAAAGAATTTAACAAAGCAAATATCGGTATTCCATATCCTCAAATGGATATTCATTTGGAGAAGGAATAATCCGTGTTAATGAGTGTCAGTGCATTTTCATCTATGCCGCTTGAGGTAAAGATTTCATGGTTTTCCATGATATAAATACACTCTACACCTTCTAAGGTCTCGACAAGTTCGAGGCCTTTTTCTTTACCCACAGCAAACAAAACAGTTGATAGTGCATCTGCATCAATGGATGTTTCCGCGACAACGGATACAGCACCGATATTATTTCGAACAGGATATCCATCTTCCGGGCTTAATATATGATGATATAATACCCCATCCTCTTCAAAATTTCGTTCATAAACACCTGACGTTACAATGGTCTTATCTGCTTCTTCAATGATTCCAAAGTATTTGTTACGTACATCATAGGGATCTTGTAAACCCACTTTAAACAAAGTATCTTCATCTTTTTGTCCAATAAGCATAACATTACCGCCTAGATTAATAATACTTTTTGTAATGCCTTGATCTTTTAAATAAGCTGCCACTTGATCGGCTGCATACCCTTTAGCTATGGCACCGAGGTCAATCGCCATGCCTTCTTCAAGATACACAGTTTGTTCGGCTTCATCAAGTTGAATTTTTTGATAATCGACATAGGATAAGGCTTCTTCTAATTCATTTTCCTCCGGAATTCGCGCTTCATCTGTTCCGATCCCCCATAAACCTATAACCGGTTCCATGGTGACATCAAATTGTCCATCAGATAATGCACTATATTCAATTGATTTTTGTATGACGTAAAATGTATCTTGGCTGACAGCCACCGGGCCATGACCTGCTGCATTGTTGATTGCAACAATTTCACTGTCCGAAATATTCAACGACATCTTCGCTTCAATATCTTTGATGATGTCAAAGCTTTCTTTCAAAAGATTCTCATCCTTGCTTCCGAAAATCTGGATAGAAATTACCGTGCCTAAAACAATCTGACTATCCGAAATTGATTGATTCATATCCGGACTTTTTTGACATCCGGATAACGTTAACACAATTACAAAAAGTAAGATTATTGAACTATAATTTTTTTTCATGTGTATTCACTTCCTCTATACAATCTTGAGGGTCCAATCTTCTGCGGACCACTCATGGGTAATAAATGGCTTGTAAAACTCCGGATCGTGACTGACCAGAAGAATGGTTCCTTTGAAGGCTTTCAG
>DDQW01000014.1:15089-99374 GCA_002342805.1 Clostridiales bacterium UBA2432
AGGACTAGCCAGTTGACTTCTCTAAGCATGATTTTAGTTAAGCGTACTTTTGCTGCTTCTCCACCACTTAATACCATCATTAAACTAGTGATATGTTCATTGGTGAGTCCTGCTCTGGCCAATGCAGCTCGAACCTCGCGATTGGTCATTGCCGGATACTCACTCCATATCTCTTCAATGGCCGTATTCTTATTATCTTTTGAACTCTCTTGCTCAAAGTATCCCGGTTCAAGATAATCCCCTAAATGAACTTTCCCATTGACCGGTTCAATAATTCCTAAAAGGGTTTTAAGTAATGTTGATTTCCCAAGTCCGTTCACCCCTTTTAATGCCACTTTTTGCCCACGTTCTAAGACTAAGTTTAAGGGTTTTGTTAAGGGTTCATCATAGCCAATGACTAGATCTTCCGTCTCAACAACAAATCGAGCGGCTGCACGTGCTTCATTAAATTTAAAGCTTGGTTTAACTTTTTCATAAACTTTTTCGACAATTTCCATTTTATCCAATTGCTTTTGACGACTTTTTGCCATATTGGTTGTGGCGACCCGGGCTTTATTCTTTGCGATAAAGGTCTCTAACTTATCGATTTCTTTTTGTTGTTTCTCATAGGCCTGTTCTTGTTGACGTTTTTTCAGATCATTCATACGTTCGAAGTTTTCATAGTCCCCTTTATAACGTGTAAGGATTGACGATTCAATATGATAGATCACGTTGACAACTTCATTTAGGAAGGTGGTATCATGGGAAACTAAGATAAATGCATTTTCATAATCAATCAAAAACTTTTTTAACCACAGGATATGCTCATAATCCAAATAGTTGGTTGGCTCGTCTAAGATTAAAATCATCGGGCTCTCTAAAAGCAACTTTGCCAACAAGACTTTTGTTCGCTGTCCACCACTGAGTTCCGATACATCCTTGTCTAAACCGATATCTCCTAATCCTAGTCCGTTGGCAATCTCCTCGACTTTGGCATCAATCATATAAAATCCATGGTGCTCAAGTGTATGTTGAATATCACTCACATCATCCATAATCGTCTGGAGTTCGTTCTCATCAACCTCTCCCATTTTTTCATACAGCTTTAACATTTCTTCTTCTAAGTCATACATATATGAAAAAGCACTACGTAATACGTCACGTATCGTTTGTCCTTTTTCGAGTACAGTATGTTGGTCAAGATAACCTGTTGTAATTCGATTACACCATTCAACCTTACCGGAATCCGGCATTAACTTTCCGGTAATAATATTTAAAAACGTGGATTTACCTTCACCATTGGCACCGACAAGCCCAACGTGCTCGCCTTTTAATAGGCGGAAAGACGCATCCTCAAGAATTGTTCTTCCCCCAAAATCATGATTAACGTGTTCTACAGTTAGTATACTCATATATAATTCCTTCTCTGACTTGCAAAATTGAATTTAATAAACATATCATATAATACTTGGTTTTTGAAAAAAAAGCAAATTTATACTTCCATATATTACAATAATATGATATAATGGTTTCAAATAGAAAATTTACTTTGGAGGTTATATTATGTCATTATTTGGAAGTTTATTAGGTCGAGGAACAGATAACATCAATGTTGTTGAATTAAAAGAAAAAATAGATCGCAAGGAAAAAGGGTCACTTTACTTGGATGTACGTACACCCATGGAGTTTAGCTCAAACCACATCAAAGGGTTCAAAAACATTCCTGTCGATCAAGTGCCACAACGTCTTAGTGAAATCCCAAAGGATAAGGAAATCGTCGTTATTTGTCAATCAGGCGCACGAAGTAGTTCTGCTGTTCGCTTTTTAAAACAAAACGGTTATGAAAAGGTCATTAATGTTTCCGGCGGTATGGGTGCCTGGATGATGCACCGATTCTAATCCGGCCATAAGAGACGTTCGAGAGTAGGCTGTAAATGATAGTCACGACATGTGTCGAGATAAGATTTACTTAGCCTGCTTTTTTCATGCCGTTTATAGGCACGAATCATAATATTTTTAGGCGTATGTTCCATATCGATAAATTCCATGATTTGGACCTCATAACCATAGCTTTTTAATATCTCACCTCGAAGCCCATCCGTCATTAGTGCTGCCATACGTTCTTTTAATAAGCCATACTGAAGAATTCCTTCCATAGGTTTAATCTGCATCTGCTGATAGATTTCTTTGTGACAACACGGCACGGCCATGATGACTTTTGCATTCCACTTAACTGCTTTTTCTAAGGCATAGTCCGTTGCCAAATTACAAGCATGCAAACTTATGACCATATCAATGGATGCGTCGTATTCAAACATGGCAATATCACCGACACGAAAGTCTAACTGCTTATAGCCGAGTTCTTGTCGAAGTATATTCAAATTATGAATTACCGATTCTTTAAGGTCGAGTCCGATAATTGTTGCATTTATCTTTTTCATTTCAACCAAATAATAATACAAGGCAAAGGTAAGGTAGGATTTTCCACAACCGAAATCAATAATTGTTGGAGAATCTGTTCCTAAATCATTGAGACTGTCTTCAATAAATTCCAGATATCGGTTTATTTGTCGAAATTTATCATACCATTTTTTCTTAACACGTCCACTTGCTTCCATAATGCCTAAGTGAATTAAAAAATCGACCGGTTGACCTTCTTTTAGGATATATGCTTTTTCCACATTATGTTTTCGCGCTTTGGGAACATCCGAATTTTGTCGTTTTGTTACGTGTACTTTTCCTTTTTTTGAAATCCGTAGAGCCCATTCATTTTCTAAGGTTATTATTTGAATTTGTTTATAATGACTAGCTAGCTGGGCCATTTGTTCAATCAATTCTTCTTGTTTCACATTTGTATGAAAGGCTTGCTCTTGTGTAAAGGCTTCGAATTGATAATAGCTTTCTTCGTCATCAATTCGCCAAACGATTGTCTTTGTATATGCATATGTTTTTTGTCTTGGATCACTCAAAATCGCTTTAATGATCGTTTCTGTTTGAGCCTGTTTTAATAGTTCTACTAGGTCCATATCACCCCTCCTTTGTCTTATAAGTGAAAATGGGATATGACCTTTAGGTCATATCCCTATATCAGAAAATTCTTATCTATACAACTTATGCTTTGTTGATTGAACCGAACATTTCCATTTTTTCTTTTACTGTATCTTTAATTGCTTGGTATCCTGGAGCTAATACTTTACGAGGGTCAAAACCTTTACCTGTTAAGTCTTTGTCTTCTTCAAAGTACTTACGTGTTGCTGCCGTAAATGTTAATTGACATTCTGTATTTACGTTAATCTTAGATACTCCAAAACGGATTGCTTCTTGAATCATTTCAATAGGAATACCTGTTCCACCATGAAGAACTAAAGGCATTTCACCTGTTAATTTTTGAATTTTTTCAAGTGTATCAAAGCTAAGACCTTTCCAGTTTTCAGGATATTTTCCGTGAATATTCCCAATACCGGCAGCTAGGAAGTCAATTCCTAAATCTGCAATACGCTTACATTCGTCAGGATCTGCAATCTCACCGGAGCCAATAACACCGTCTTCTTCTCCGCCGATTGAGCCAACTTCCGCTTCAACAGAAAGACCTTTTTCATGGGCAATTTTAACGATTTCTTTTGTTTTTTCAATATTTTCTTCAATACCGTAGTGTGAACCATCAAACATTACTGATGAGAAACCAGCTTCAATAACTTTAAATGCATGCTCATAACTACCATGATCTAAATGAAGTGCTACAGGAACTGTAATGTTTAACTCTTTTATCATTCCGTTAACCATTCCAACCACTGTCGCATAACCACCCATGTATTTACCTGCGCCTTCAGACACACCAAGAATGACCGGTGAATTATTCTCTTGTGCAGTTTCTAACACTGCTTTTGTCCACTCTAAGTTGTTAATATTGAATTGTCCTACTGCATACTTACCTTCTTTTGCTTTTTTTAACATTTCTGCTGCTGATACTAACATTGACTACCTCCGTTTTATGATTTATTCCATTTATTTAAGAACTACCTAGTTACCATATCTGAAAAGAATTATACATGAAAATCGTTAATATTTCAACAACCGTTTAACTCTCACGTAAAATTATTTCAATACGTCGTTGAATTCCTTCGATTTTTTCATCTTCTTGACTTATTTCCTGTCGCAATACCTTATTAATATCAAGGATTTCAACAACAAGAAGATTTAAGGATGAGGTAAAACTTTCAATGACTTGGCCAAACGACTTCTCTTGAAAAGCTTTTCGAATCCACTCATCAGGCATAGATAAAAAGTGTTTGACTTCTTCGTCATTGTAGAGCTTAATTCGATTCAATGCATTATGGAACTTTCGAAGCCCCCATTGAATTTTATTAATGGTGTTTTGCGCCTCATCGATATACTTATATTCTTTGATGGCACTTAAGACGTTACCTTCTGATGTTTTTTCCCAAAAGGCTTTTGCCTTTTCTAAGTTTTCTCTGGCAACATTAACTTCTGTAATTAACCATTCACCTTCACTGACAACTTCACGCATGGCCATTTTTTCTTTTTCATAGTTATAGGCTTGCGTAAACATCTGATGAAGTTCTTGTATTTTTTCTGACGTAGGTTCTTCTGTGATGGACACTATTTCTTTAAGAAGCTCTTCATATTCTGCTTCAACAGAAACATATTCTTGAAGCCTCTCATCAATATCGAAAATCGCATTTGCTATACGTTCTTTTTCACTTTTCAATTTTTCATATTGTAAGCGTGCAAGATAGAGGTCTTCTTGTTCTTTGGCTAATTTCTCAACTTTTGATTCAAGCAAATCATTTACAATAGAAGAAAACGTCATTTTCTCAAGTTCTTCAACATCCTTCTGTTCTTCGAGAAGACTTGTATAGATGAGTTCTTCTTTTGCGTCCAAAATCATCTGCTGTTTTTCAAGTAATTGTTTCTTCTCTATCAAGCTTTGTCGTTGATGCCGACCGTCATTAATACGAATAAATTTGTCTCGAATATACCTTTCATCCATTGTTCTCCCTCATTCCTTCCAATACCTATTACATGCCTTGTTCTGCAATTTTTGCTAGCGGACTACGCTCAACACGCTTAAGCGTTACGTGTCCGGTAATATCATAAGGTTTCATCTTCTCAACCGTATATATCAAACCATTCGACTTCGAATCGACGTAGTGATTATCAATCTGGTTATCGGATGGGTCCCCTAGAAATACAAACTTGGATTCTTTACCTGCACGCGTTAACATGAGTTTAGCTACATGGGGTGTAATCTCTTGGGCTTCATCCACGATGACTAGTGCATTTGTAAACGTTCGACCACGCATATAGGTAAATGTTTTTGTCTCAATAATACCCCGTTGGCGATACTGTTCAATAAATGACTCCACTGCAAAACTTCGTTCCATGGATATGCCGTCTTTTGAGGTTTCTTTAATATCTGTCAAGTTCTCTATGGCATCATAAAAACTTCCCATCCAAGGACGTAGTTTTTCTCGTTCATCTCCCGGAAGATATCCGATATCACTACCGGCAGCTACCACCGGTCGTACAAAAACAATTTTACGATATTTATTGTTTTCAATGACATTTTGAAGGGCTGTCGCTGTGGCTAGAATGGTCTTACCTGATCCGGCTCCTCCTGTCAAACTCAAGAAATGAATATCCGGATCCATCAACAATTCAAATGCCATTTTTTGCTCACGGTTGAGCGGCGTAAGCCCCCATGCCTTTTCATTGCTGTACTTAAGAGGCACAAGCTTTTGTCCATTATATCGAGCAAGGACTTCATGTCCTGTTTTATTGGTACTTTTTATATGTAAGAATTCATTGGGATAAACGTGTCCTTCTAATTCTTCAGGTAATGCTAATCCTTCCGAATAGATTTGATCAATCTCTTCAGAGACCATCTCATAGTCGCGATATCCTTTATAAATATCCTCAGTCATGATTTTATCGTTCTGATAATCTTGAACTTCAACACCCAAACTTTTGGCTTTGATGCTCATGTAGAGGTCTTTTGTGACTAATATTGTGGGGATACTTTCTGCTCGCTGTAGATTGATTGTAACTGCAATGATCTTTGTATCATTTTTTTGTACATCGATCCCATTGGGAAAAACCGAGGTATCTAAATGGTTAAGTTCCACGCGTAATGTACCACCGGTATCTAATGGAATGCCTTTTTGAATATCTCCTTGTTTCATTAAAACCTGTAATTCTTTTGCGACTTTTCTTGCTGAAAAACCAACAACCCCTTCTCGTGTCTTTAGATTATCTAATTCCTCAATAGCCAAAATAGGTATAATAACATTATTATCTTCAAAGCTATGTAGAAAATTCGGGTCATGAATCATTACATTGGTATCAATGACATAGTTTTTAATCATAAGTCATTCCTCCTTAGTAGAAAGTATTCAGTTAAGTTAAAGGATGTGCAAAATGTTTATAGCAGACGGGAAGGTATTTTTCCAATCCGCCTATATCAATAGGATTGCCTTCATAAACCGGCTTCCCATCAACAAGCTTTAAATTATGTGTTGCTTTGCTATTACAATACCAACAGACTGTTTTAATCTCTTCAAGTTTATCGGCAAGGGCCAAGAGTTGCTTAGAAGCTTCGAATAATTCCAAGGTATAGCTCACACGTAACCCATAACAGATGACTGGGGTATTATATGTTAATGTAATCTCGCGAAGTTGATTCACATGTTCTTTTGTCATCATCTGAACTTCATCCACTAAGACACAATCTATTTTTTCATGTTGTTTCATATGTTTTTTAAAAACTTCTAATACATTGCTTGTATCCTGAATCATCTCAGCTTCCATCTTAAATCCGGCACGTGTGGAAATGTAACCGTCACTACGAGTATCCATACCGGGAATCATTAACAAGACTTTCTTCCCCTGAGTTTCATAATTATGTGCCGTTGCAATTAAATTTAATGATTTTGCCGAAAAAACTGTTCCGTACTTAAAAAATAATTTTGCCATAATGGACCTTCCTTATATTCTAATTATACTCTAATTTACGTATTTTTTAAATAATATTTCTGTAAACTATGATGTTTTTCCTTGAATGATTGATAATTCATGGAGAGCACGGGTACAAACAGTGTAATAGAGTCGTTGTTCTCTTTTTTCTTTGTAGTGGTATCTATCATCAGTCATGACGTAAACACAGTCGAACTCTAAACCTTTTGCTAAATAGCTAGGAATAATAATCGTGCCTTTTTTGTAAAATTGATCTTCGTTGTCTAATAAACCAATCTCGTCATCATCTCGCATCATGTCGTATAACTCACGTGCGTGGGCTTTGGTCTTGGCAATGATGGCAATAGATCGATACCCATCTGCTTGATTAGCTTTTATCCCTTTCATCAAATACTCTTTCTGCTTATCGCGAGACTGTAATGTTGTTTGAACAGGCTCTTTCCCTTCTCGAAGGGCATTTTCTGAATCTTTCACACCCAATATTTGATTGCAAAAATCGCTAATTTGTTTAGTCGAACGATATGTTTTTTCTAATCGAATATGCTTTGGATCACTTCCAAGAAAATCTTCAATATCTCCGCTAACTTTTGAAGACATATATGGATGAATGCTTTGATTTGGATCTCCTAATAAAGTGTATTTTGCATGTCCATAGATAAGCTTTATAATTTGATAGTGCAACAAGGTATAGTCTTGAGCTTCATCGATAAAGACATATTTCACCTTATGAACTTCCTTGATACGGTCTAAGCGCCCTTTCATATAGAGTAGTCCCAGTGCATCTTCAAAATATAAGTCTCTGCCTATGGTCATAATATTTTGTGACTGTAAAAAATCATTATATAAGTCGAGTAGATCTAATGATGTCATTCTACGGACCTGTTGCGTTATCGGCTTAAACTTTTGCTTTAAATACATGATTTTTTTCTTTTTTATCTCACGTTTGTTGTAGTACTCATCACTATTTATAAGCTCTTGTTCATAACGGTAGGAAACCGCTTGACGAACTGTTTGAAGTTTTGCCATTAAACGGTTTCTCACCTGAAGTAGTCTTGACGAACATTTGATAACACCTGCACAATCATTATATGCTTCCCGAATTTCTGCCGCTGATAAAATCACTTGGTTTTCATAATAAATATCTTCAAAAAAATCATCTTGGGCTTCTATTTTATCGATAAATGCATTCAGGGCATTAATGAATTCTCCCGATGATTTTTGTTTCAACTCCAAAATACGACGATCGGTTTCGTGATTTACCTCTGGTGATAGTAAATACTCCATTTGCTCATAATAAGACTCAATGGAATGCCACTTAGAAATCAAAATCGGCTGTTCAAACTCGCCTTCTATCTGAAGTTCCTCAGTTACCGGATTGGTTCGTCCAAGATTATCTTGAATATAATCACTAAAAGTTATCGTATCCGCATTGGTCTCACCCAATTCCGGAAGGACATGGGATATATAGTCACTAAAAATATCGTTAGGTGTAAAAATCAGAATGTCCGATGCGATGATTTTATCCCGATTTTTATAAAGTAAGTAAGCAATTCGATGAAGGGCTATGGAGGTTTTTCCACTTCCCGCAGCTCCGCTTACGACAAGGACATCTGCTGACTCATCCCGAATAACCGCATTTTGCTCTTTTTGAATGGTGGTAATAATGGTCTTCATCTTATCATCAGTACTTTTTGCCAGCGCCTCTTTGAGCATATCATCCATAATATTAATGCTGGAGTCAAACATATACTGAATATGATCTTCTACAATTTTAAAATGACGTTTGTTCAGAATCTTCCCATAAATAGTTCCGGAAGGGGCTTGGTAGGAAACCTTTCCTTCTTCATAATCATAAAAAAGACTACATATAGGCGCTCTCCAATCATAGATAAGGAATTCATACTTGTTCTTATCCACTAATGAGGCAGATCCAATGTAGATCTCTTCTTCGTCAAATCCATCTTCCATAAAATTAATCTTTGCAAAGTAGGCCGACTTTTGGAGGTTTTCCAACTGTCGACGTCGTTGCATTTGATAATCCATTGCATTTTCAATGTTTTGTCCCATGGTCTGATACTGGTGTAAAACCGCTGCACCTTCTAGGTCAACCGTTGATTCCGTCTCAAATTTAAACTCGGACAGCATGTTTTTATTAATCTCTTTTAAGGATTCTTTTTGTTCAATAACTTTATCCTCAGTGACTTGTATCTCTTCTTGAATCTGTTTAAGAACATATTGAAGCCTTTGTTCTTCGTGTTCGCGATCTTTTGTATCAATATTCATAGAATCCTCCGGTTGTAACCTAATATGTTAATATGGTTTTGTTTCATTTATCTTGCATAAAATAGACCCCATCAACAACTTTGTAGATGGGTTTCCCCTTAAATGGGCGTGTATTAAAAAATATACATGTCTCAACTGAATTTTGTCCTCGCAGTGTATATTTTACAGCTTTTACTGCTTTTTCATTTGGTCTTGTATCATCAAAGTTCGCTTTATGGGCCGGCGGAAATTGTACGGCCCAATCCGTATTGAAGATAACCCCATCAACAGAACTCCCAAAGGAAGGATGAGACATACGGTTCATAATGACGCTAGCCACACCATGATGCACTTCATAACTAGTATCTCCGGATTCCCGCATAACGAGTTTAGCAAAATTTTGCAACTCGTCATATGTATAGAATCGATCATCAATATATTCCGGATTCACCTTCAATGTAGGATGAATCAATCCAACAGTATAATAGGTTTGGTCCCAAATCACTTCAAACCCTAATAGCTCACTAATAAAGTTAAGTGGAACCATCATTCTATCATCAACAAGCACTGTTGGAGACTGAAGATCTTGAACCTGGCCGTTAACAATAACTTCTGACTTATTCAACAAAAATTCAATTGAATATCCATAACCCGTAACCGATGCCATATACTTGTCTGGATCCCAAACTATATCTGTGAGCCCAAATGCTTCAACGACTGAACGCAAGGGTACATAAGTTTTATCCATAAAAATAAATGCATCCACATCCGTTTTTAAATATCCATTTTGAATTAAAATATCAATAGGCATATGCCCTTCTGCTGTCGCTTCTTCTAATGCAGTCAAATAGCTTTCTGACAGTTCCGGTGGTCCTGCAAATACAGGTACTTCACTTACATCAGCTTCTTCTTCGTTTATGTCCTCTTCTATAATGGTCTCGTCTATAATGGTCTCGTCTACCGCTTCTTGACTTGTTTCTTGTCCGTTAATAATGGTCATTGATAAAATCATGATGAATACAGTTAAAAATATTTTTCTTACTTTTTCCATATTTTCATCCTTTCTGAACTTTGTTCTTTAGGCTTTCTTAAAAACCATCTTAATATTATACATCAAAACTACTCTAGTTAGCAACTCTTGTATCATTCTTCAATTGCCTAAGGTGTAAAAACTGTGTTATGATAGGAAAAACATTCGTTGGAGGCCTTATGAATATTCTCTATATTGAGCCTTTTTTTGGTGGCTCACACAAAGCGTGGTATGAACAAGTCAAAAAGCACTCACAACATCACTTTGATGTTCTGTCAATGGATGCCAGATTTTGGAAATGGCGAATGTATGGTGGCGCTGTCACTTTAGCTGAAAACTTTTTAGCTTACACAGAGCCTGTTGACCTAATTCTCGTCTCAGACATGCTCGACTTGACGACTTTTCTCGCCTTATGTCGACATAAAATAAGTGTTCCCATCGGAGTCTATTATCATGAAAATCAGTTTGCTTATCCTTGGCAAGAAAATAGCGAGGACATCCAACAAGGACGTGATGTAAACTATGGCATGATGAACTACCTCTCAGCACTAGTTGCGGACTTTATCGTGTTCAACTCAGACTATAATCGAAATTCTTTTTTTGAAGGTCTACAAGACGTTCTAAATAAAATGCCGGATTACCCACATAATACACTAGCTGGGCTACAGGCAAAATCCGACATTTTACCTGTGGGCATACAGGTCCCAAGACCTATATCTCCTGCATTACCATCAAAGCAAACGCTGACAAAATCACCTCTTATTTTGTGGAATCACCGATTAGAATATGATAAAAATCCGGATGGGTTTTTCGATTTACTCTTACGTCTAAAAGCTGACGGTCATGATTTTAGGCTCGCTTTCTTGGGTGAATCCAATGAAAAATCCCGGAAAAATTATGGGCGTAAGCTTGATGCCTTGTCTGATCATATCGTCGTCCAAGGTCATCTTACCTATGATGAATATCTTGACTGGCTTGCTCTATCCGATCTTTTGCCCGTAACTTCCATTCATGACTTTTTCGGTATTAGCGTCATGGAAGCCATCGCTTATGGTGTCAAACCACTCCTTCCCAAACGACTTAGCTATCCGGACCTATATGATGACAAAAAAAATCCCTCGCTCTTTTACAGGACAGAGGAGGAATTGTATGAAAAAATGGTGGATGCCATTATCCACATCGATGCAGTGCGAAAGGAAAGTTATGCACATTTGACGGAGAGGTACTGGTGGACAAGTGTGGGGAAGGAATATGATGAGTATTTTAAAAAGCTTTTGAAGAAATGATTCGTAGAAGTGCCTGTGTATTATAAAGCTCTCCCTTTCATCATATCTTGTGGTTCTAACATTCGAGAAAGGCGGCGGTGAAACGGATTCCTAACCGCTTCGCTTAAGCGGAATCCTTTTCTTTCACCACAACCTTTCTCGAACGAAGAACCTCTACGATTGATGACAAAGTTCACTTTTTAATACCCAGGCACTTCACTTCTATTCTTATTCAAGCGATATTTAAATGATTAAAAGATATTTACTTTTATTCTATTTCAGCAAAATATTGCACACAAATCAAGTTTTATTTTGTTTCAACAAAATATTTGTAGTGACTAAAGACTTTTATTGGTGTATTCAACACTCAATTTAATATAATTATTTGCAGACGAGATTATTTGTTGTTTTTCTTCCGTTGTCAATGGACGGATGACTTTTGCTGGTGAACCGAGAATTAAACTTCCTGGTGGAAACACCTTATCTTGAGTCACTAAACTATTAGCACCAACGATGCAATCTTCACTAATAACAGCACCATTAAGGATTATTGCCCCCATTCCAATGAGACAGCGATCTTTAATAGTGCATCCGTGGATTACTGCATTATGCCCAATAGTAACATAATCCCCTATATCCGTTGAATGCGCTCTATCTACATGTACCGTAGTATTATCTTGTATGTTTGTCCCCTTACCAATGGAGATATTATTAATATCCCCTCTCAAAACAGTTGAAAACCAAATGCTAGAATCATCGTTTATCGTTACTTGTCCAATGACATTCGCACTTTCCGCGATAAAAACACTTTGACTTATTTTTGGACGATATGATTTGAAATTCATTTTAAATTCTCCCTTTTCTATTGATATTAGCAGCAGGCTGATAAAGCCTAATATATTCCATAAGACTTCTCAATCTCTATCAGAACAACCTTTTTCCATCTAATATATTGATGCCAAGTTCTTTGGCAACACTGGTTTGCTTAAATGGATTTATTTTTTCCACGACCTTGTCACGTTTGAAAAGGGAACCTGTATTCTTAAACCAAAATGTTACATTTGCTTTTATGCACTGTTCACGGATATTAAGCACCCACTCATAATCACATTCACGCGCTTCTCGGCCTGTTTCACCACCGACTGTGACATGGTCTACGCCATGAAGATAGGGCCTTAAATCGATCGATTCTAAAAGTGGCGCGCAGGCGATGAAACGTCGCTTGATTGGATAAGATAAGAATAATGGAAGCCGATAATCGGCTAATTCTTGATTTTCAACACTACATCCAATATTCACATTGTCATATCCATCTCCCCAATCTGATGGGAGGGATACAAGGAAACGGTCAATCCGCTTGGTCAAAATCAAAAAATCAATGTCGCTTCTTTCCTTGATGATCGCCCACGCTTCTTTACGCCATTCATCCGCTTCCGGAAGAAAAAAGTCCGTTGCAAAGCAGGTAGCAAGAATCTTGTCTCCTTTGATCCTGTATTCACCTTTTGCATTTATCCTTATAGGCCAATCGAATTTGTCTGTTTTTTGTATGGTGTTTTGACCATAGCGTTTGGCATGTGGCCCATAAAAATAACAGTTTGTGCAGCCATCGCTCGCTTTGTAACACCCTGTCCAAGGCTCCCAGTTCATATGCATCCTCCTCATCATTGGTTACTTCATGTATTAACGTTCGTATATGCTAGCTATGTCATGTATTCTACGTTTGATTTCTGTACGGATATGTAAGGGCTCTAAACACTCACATTTATCTCCAAAACTGAAAAGAATATTGTAATAGTATTCATTTTCTATAAAGGGAAAATTAACAATGTAATGCTCATCACTGTCTGGAGAAACATCTTCATAAGCGCAATAATCAAGGACCCTATCCATGACAGATTTATGAATACGGATTTTGATTTTTGTTTGCATTGTTGACAAGATATCCGTAAAATCTAACTGCGGTTTCTGATAATCTCGTGGTGTAAAACCTTCTACTTGTATTTGTAGGTTTGATGTGCGGGATAATTTAAATAAACGAAAATCCTTTCTTTTATGGCAATAGCCTTGCCAATACCACTGACTACTTTTCAACACAAGTTGATACGGCTCGGCTGTTCGTTGGGTTTTATTTCCGTAGCGGTCTGCATAGTCAAAGGAAAGTAGCTTATTTTCCTCTAAAGCGGTTTTAATAGTTTCTAAATTCGCTTGTATGTCCCTGTTTCCAAGCCACGGACTTAAATCTATATAAATTTGATTTGTTTTCAATTCAATGTCTTTTGCTTTGTCGACGGGGATAAAACTTTTGACTTTCGCAAGGGCGTTTACCAGTTCATCACCTCGTATCATGTTGGAAACACTGGAAAGCCCCATCAAAATAGCGGAAAGGTCGGCTGTCGAAAAAACTTTTTGATCAAGCTTGTATTTCTGCATGATTTCAAAGCCACCTCCCACTCCTGATGTTGAACGAATAGGAATACCCGCCATGTTAATCGAGTCTATGTCTCTATAGATTGTGCGGGGTGAAACTTCAAACATATCTGCTAACTCCTGTGCGCCTATACGCTTTTTATCAAGAAGTATCATAATAATACTCACAAGCCTGTCAATTTTCATCTACTAGCCACCTTCTAAAATTTATTGATATCATTATATATTGTTGCCATGCTGGTGTCAACAATTGCAAGATATAATAGAAACGTATTATAGAGGTAGCAATCAAAAAGACAATGAAAATGGAGGAAAAATATGTTTACAATCTATGTTTACGTTTTAGACACTTTAGCCGACTGGGAACTGGGCTATGTTACTTCAGAGTTGAATTCTGGTCGGTTTTTCAAAAAAGACCATCAAGGTGTATCGCTCAAAACGGTGAGTTATTCTCAAGACCCCATCAAAACAATGGGAGGGCTGACCGTAATACCCAATTGCTTAATTGATGATATTGTCGTGAGTGAAACGAGCATATTACTATTACCGGGAGCAAATACATGGAAAGACCCAAAACATGACGCTATCATCGAAAAAGCAAGGAAATTTCTCTCTGTAGGTGCTATGGTATGTGCCATCTGTGGAGCTACTGCTGCACTTGCTCACTATGGCCTATTGGATAATCGTCCTCATACCAGTAATGGACCGGGATATCTTGAAATGGTTTCTCCTAGCTATAAAGGGCAAAGTTTTTATATAGACAAGCCATCTGTAGCGGATAACAACTTGATTACTGCAAGTTCCACCGGAGCTTTGTTGTGGGCCAAACAAATTATTGAGTATTTAGATGTTTATCAATCAGACACCCTAGAATCTTGGTTTGAATATTTTAATACCGGTGAGCCTAAACATTTCTTTACCCTCATGCAAACCTTGCCGTCCAGCAATGAAAACTGATCCAGCTTCGAATCGCCACTATAGGAATCGCCATTATCAGAATCGCCGGTGTGTAAAATATGAGTTTTTTCATAAACTTAGAAAGTCAATGTGAATAAAACAAAGAATTCAAGGCAAGGATTCCTCTGTCTGAGCGATAGCGAGTTTGGAATCCGTTGAATTCTTTGTTTTAGGAGCACTTGGCTTTCTTAGTGAAATGAATCCACGAATATTTTACACATCGGCGATCTTTTTGAATTTCTTTTCCGACAAAATCTCATTGGTCAAAAATTCACCATCTTGAAACAAACTATATGTTGTAAAGGGTGCCGGTGCCTTTTGTGCCTCTTCTTTTGTTTCGATTAAAATACTTTTAAAGGGTATCTTGTTCTCTGCTGCGACCTGCTCAATTAATGCGACATATTTTACAGTAAATGGGCATTGGTGTGTGTAGTAAAGGATAAAACCCTTTTCATTAATTTTCGGTCTTTTTACATGCTCTTTGAACTTGGGAATAGGCGCATATCCATCAAAGGGTAAATACAATAATTCATAATATGGATCTGCCTGATCGGCTAGCTGAAATCCTTTGTACTTTAAATAATCCGGATCAGATAAAAAAGCCATTTTTTTCTTGGATGATAAGATCGTCAAACCTTTTTTTCCTTTTTCTCGACTGTCTTTTATACACGCTTCTAAAAGTTCATTAGCATATCCTTGTCCTTTATGCTTTCCGGAGACCCAAAAACAGTTTATATGCATATATCCTTCAGCTTCAATGGGCACCCACGCATTTTCGGCGGGTATGTATTCAATAAAACATTTTCCGCGAACATCGCCTTTTTTAAAGACAAGACCTTGATCGAAATTCTTCTGCATCCATTGTTTTTTTGATAGGACTTGAATATCCTTGTTGTTCGATATGGCACAACAAATATGTTCTGCCTCAATATTGTCTTTAGTTACCGTAATGATTTCCATACGCCACATCCTTACTCTTTTAGTGCAATGTAAATATTGATATCTGCATGTTCCCAATCATCATTTAAGTACTCTTCAAAATCACCGGTGAAACTACGTTCTAAGTCCATGGCCCAAATTTCATCCCACGCCTTGACCACTGCATCGACCATATGACCGTGAAATGAAAACTTGGCATATTTTCCTGCAGGGATTATTTTCACGGTTAGTTTTTCATTATCTGCTTTTGAGACCTCAACTCCTGCCGTAACACAGTACTGATCTTGTGTATAATCCGAATACAATCCAATGGCATGTGTGTTGATTTTATTCTTGATGATTTCATGGGTTCCTCCTTGAAAAAGGTCTTCCCATAATCCGGAAATGATTTCGCTCACTTTTGGATCTGTGTTCCCTGTTACCGCACTTACTCCCACAAGGGTTTTCTCATCTAACTTTACAACTTCATAATTCATTAAAATGACCTCCTGTTTTTCTTTTAATATTTTATTATAAGGTCATTATACACGCATTAATATGACACCTATGCGTCATATTAAATATATTGCTCTAATATTTTTTCTAATTCTACTTGAATTTCTTTTCGAACGAATTCCGGTTCTAACACTTGGCAATGACTTCCAAAGGACATAATATAGTAAAAAATCCATTCCCCTTTTGGATACTTGATCTCTACGATATAACTACCATCCTCTTCTTGTTCATAGTCTTCAAACTCATCAAAAACTCTATAAGCCACTTTTTCAGATAACTTCAATTTAAGTATGACAAAGTCCTCCTGAAAGACTTCCTTCCCTAAAAAAATCTGTTTTGGTGTTTTTCTTTCAAATATTTCAGCACCTACGGATAGCTCTCTGATTCGTCGGAGTTTAAAAAAACGCGTGTCATTTCGAGTACGACAATACCCATATACATACCAAGCGCCACCTTTAAAACCCAGTTTTAATGGCTCAATTTCTCGAGAGATCGTTTGCTTTTTGGCACTTGAATATGAAAATGTAATCACATGTTTTTGTAATATTGCTCCTTTGATTATATTAAACACATCTGTCTCATTTTGTGTATTTACCCATGAGGAAAAGTCGACTTCAATCCAATCTGTTTCCGATTCTCCCAACAGGCTGCTTATCTTATTAAGTGTTGTTTCGGTTTTGTTCAGATCAATGGCTTTAACCGCCTTTAATGAAGATAAAATATCCTCTTTTTCTGCATCGGTAATGACAGCTTTATTCAAAATAAAGTTCGGAAGTAAGGAAATACCACCACCCCTACCTTTTTTCATATAAACAGGGATTCCAACAGCCGACAAGGTTTCGACATCACGAAAAATAGTCCTTGTGGAGACTTCAAAACGGTCTGCAAGTTCCCTAGATGTCACTGTTTTTTTATCCAGTAAAATATATACGATTTCAAACAAGCGATTGATTTGCATGGAATTCATTCCTTTACTAATAAAGTCATTGTCACAATAAAATTTCTAGTATTGTAATAAGAACAACAATGCCATAGACCCATTTATTCCACTTAAAAATCCTTTCACCACCGAAGCTAGCCATTGGATAAAATGGAATTACACTAATTGCCAGGAGTATGCGTCCAAGTGTTACCACTGCGTCAACAAACTCAATATTAGCAAATGAAGTTCTCCCCATAAGAACCAAGAGGAAAACAGATATCCATTGTAACAAAGCGGTTTTACCTAGAGCACCTCGAAACGCTTGATCTCTTCGATACTCACTCGGATACCAATTACCGGAAATATAATAAGCACCACCAAATAAGGAAGCTATTGTTGGTATGAAAAATCCACCATCGTTAACTCTAAATGACCACTTTTCATTGGAGAATCGGGTTCCAATATAGCCAAAAACAACTCGAATACTAAGAATCATAAGCATGACACCAATTACATAAAAAGCGTAGTCAAATCCTCTAATAAATGTTGGAAGAAGAAAAATTATGGTATACAAAAAGAGATTCATCAATTGACGTCTTGTAGAGTCTTTATTAACTTCTGGTTTTTCAGACTTCATGGCTAAATAGAATTCCATACCTGTTGCTACAAACAGAGGCGACTGAAATGACAGACCAACCATACCCTTAAGACCAAACCGTCTGAATAAGTCATCGATCCCATATCTTGAAAGCCCTTTGTTAATGAATAGTTTCCAAGAGCCCACATTATCATCTCGTACTATTGCGCTATATCCATCACAACCCTCTTGGTCCATAGCCTTAAAACATGCATCGACTAATTTAGTACCTATACCTTTGCCATGTCCTTTTTTATCCACAAAAATATAGTCCACATAACCGATGGTCTTATCTACTATCTTAAAATATTTATATATAACAGCACCGAGTATATCATGGCCCTCAACAGCAACAAAACACTTTTTGGGTTTTGGTACCCAAAGCGCTTCAAACCATTCAAATGTTTTTCTACCGAGTTTTCTCACCGCTTGTGCTTCTTCTGGTTTCATTACGCGTATTTCAATCATATGTTTCTCCTTCCATATGAGTGGATGATTTGCAAGGTATTAATCATCACTAAAGATGTCCATATACTCTTTATACACAAAAACCTTATTTCTTGATTTATTATTGATATTTATAAGTATGCCTAAATCTATTAGCTTTTCTGCCAATCTACCTGCGGTAGCATTACTAATCTCCAGTCTATTCATAATATCTTCAATCGTAGTTGTTGGTTTATCAAATAAGCCTTCGTATATTTTTAAAGCATTCTCTGAACTTCTTCCCATCGTACTAATTTTTCTAATATCATTTTCCTTTAAGCTACTGATTGCTCTCGCCATATCTATAGCTTCTTTTGATGTATCAATAATACCTTCCATGAAAAACTTGATCCATGTTTCGTAATCACCTTTTGCATGTATGTCATATAAACATTCATAATAAGTTTGACGATTCTTTTTGAAATACTTTGATAAGTATAATGTCGGTTTATGAAGTATATCTTCTTTAGCTAAATAAAAAGCCACGAGTAATCTGCCTACTCTTCCATTTCCATCTAAAAATGGATGTATCATTTCAAATTGACTATGTATTAAAGCCGTTTTTATCAATATTGACATGTAGTTTTTTTCATGAATGAATTGTTCTAGGTTATATAAAAGCTCATTCATATGTTCTACTGATGGTAGAATATATGACGCTGTAGATATTGAATAACCACCGATCCAGTTTTGCGATTTTCTAAATTCACCTGGTGATTTATTTTCTCCACGCACACCCTGCATTAATATCTCATGAATTTCTCGAACAAATCTTAATGACAAGGGCAATGTTTCCATTCTCTCAAATCCATAATTAACAGCCTTGACATAATTTTCAATTTCCTTTACATCATCCGGTATTTCGTCACTGATTCCTGCTTCTGCTTTTATTAAATCAGAAAACGTCGCCTGTGTTCCTTCTATTTGAGAAGACAGCGTCGCCTCTTTTCTAGCATACATATAGACAAAATATTCAGGTGAAATCAATGTGTCCGTAACTTCATCAAGACGGCCTATATATCGATTGGCTTCTGAAATCAAGTATATTAGTTCATCGTCATATTGAATACTTGGTTCCTTTGGTGGCAGACCTTTCGGTACAAAACAATTATATTTACTGATTCCACTTCCAATTTCTATAAATTCTCCTGCCCTGTTATCCATTGAATTCTCCTTTATTTTCATTTAACTCTTATTTATGATTATAAAGGTTTTTTATTTTCATTTCAATGCATTTTTTGAAAATACTAGACATTTTCCTTCCACATGAGTGGAGTGGGCACGATATGCTAAATTAACCATACAGGCACAGCCCAAATATCCTTAGATATGGGGGACAAATCTTCGCTCATACAAATGACGCTTCCTTTGGCGGCTTCTTTATCAACTTTCTCTAAAATCGAAAAATGACGCCCTGCATTTTTCTTAGGATTTGCACTTTTTTTTATTTCAATTGGCTGTAATTTCCCATCATTTTCAATAATTAAATCAATTTCTTTTTGTTCAGAATCCCTATAATAAAATATGGGCGGTCTCTTCCCTGCATTCAAATAGCTTTTGATTATCTCTGACACAACAAATGTTTCAAAAAAAGCTCCAGACATTGCCGAAACTTCCAATGATTCACTTGAAGTCCATCTTGTTAAATAAGCACATAGTCCCGTATCCATAAAATACATATTTGGTGCTTTAACAATTCTTTTTAAAGCATTATTGAAATAAGGTTCTACAAGAACAACTAGCCCTGATGTAACTAATAATGATAACCAACTCTTTGCCGTCGGTGATGAAATACCGACATCTTTTGCAAGTTCAGAATAATTAACCATTTGACTTGTTCTTGCCGCACAAGCAGTTAAGAATCTTTGAAATTGCATTTCATCCGCCACTTGTGTCAAATCTCTAATATCACGATGAACATAGGTATCAACATAAGACGCATAAAATCTTTCAACACTCTGCTCTCTTATATAAACTGCCGGCATAGAACCTTTATAGATCAGATTATAAATCTCTTTCAAATTCATCTTACGAGCAATATTTAATCTATTTAATAGACGTTTTGTATCCGTTGTATAAAATTCATTAGGTAGTTCATTTAATTCTGAAAGAGATAGCCCCTGCATTGGCAGTATTCCAACTCTACCTGCTAAGCTCTCACTCACACCTTTCATCATCTGAAACATTTGCGAACCCGTCAGCCAAAACTCACCCATAATTTTTTTTCTATCAACATGTAATTTAATATATGGTAATAATTCAGGTGCATATTGTATTTCATCAATAATTACTGGTGGCTCGTACCTTTGCAAAAATAGTAGCGGTTCTTCTTTTGCTAATTGCCTAGCTACAGGGTCATCAAGACTCACATACTTTCTTGTTTTATCAGCAACATGTTCTAATAGCGTTGTTTTTCCAACCTGTCTCGGCCCTGTCACAAGAAGAACGGGATATGTATTTGAAACTTCTTCTACCATTGATTCAAGTGCTCTTTTTATAAACATCACTTACCACCTTTTTATTTCGTTATATCTGCATACATTTCCGCTTAAGTTAAACTATAATTTTATATTACACAAAAAATTAAAGAAAATCAAGATAATCCGTGTAATTTAAAATAATATTTTAAATTACACGGATTATCTGTTGGCATCAATATTTACAGAGTGAATCCCCTATATCTGCGCTTCCCTTTATAAAAACAAGCCTTCTTGCATTGGATTCTTCATCACTATAGATATATCCTCTTCCTGTAAATCCTTTTAAATCCTCAATGGTTTGGCAACTATTTGTCGCCATATAACGAACCATTTCGCCACGGGCCATTTTTGCCCACGTCGCTTTGACTTTTAATTTCCCTTCATCGTCGCGCACTGCGAAGACACACTCCATGTAGCGCTGTCCTGGCTTTAATCCATTGCGTATACACTGACTATATTCATTCGACGCAAGATCAATGACAAGGTCGGTTTCACTATAGATTTGGTCATGAAGACGTTCTCCCCAAAAGTCATAGAGGTTTTTTGCGCCTTCAACTTGGAGCTTTGCCTGCATTTCTAATCGATAAGGTACAATCCCGTCCAATGGTTTTAAGACCCCATAGAGTCCACTTAAAATACGTAAATGGGTGTTGACATAGTCCCACTCAGTATCAGTAAATACGCTAGGTTTCATGTATTGATATTGGATTCCTTCATATGCCAACAAAGCCGGAATTAAATTTTTACGAATCTCTGTTTGCCCTAAACGCTCCATATTTTCAGTGGCTATTTTGTCATTACACTTCCATGTTTTTTTAAGTTCACTATATTTTTTTGATTTTAATGTTTGAAAAATACGTTCTGCATCATCCATAAAAACAGGATAGGTTTTATGTGCCATATCCGCTTCATTGTTCATCTTCTTCGCCGGTGAGATAATGATTCGCATGCTGTCCTCCTAATAATATTTCGTTTTGCTTAAATATAAGAGCATTATTTATCTGTCGATGACCTCTCCCTTGTGTACGATGCAGTTTTTTCCTTGTCTTTTTGCTAGATAGAGAGCATCATCTGCCTTTTTGATAAAGGCTTCGGGTTCTGTTTCAATTTCAGGAATCTCACTAACTAGTCCCATGCTTAAAGTAATTGCTTCTAATACGTCTCCGTCAGGCGTTGTCATTTTTTGATTAGCCAATGCTTCTTTTAATGTAATCGCCATTTTTTTAACCCCCTCTAAATCTGTATCATACAAGGTAATGAGAAATTCATCCCCGCCATATCGAAAGACATGGTCGGTACTACGTTGCAAGATGTTTTTTGCACACTCTGCAACTTGAATAATAATTTTATCCCCTAACAAGTGACCATAGGTGTCATTAATGTTTTTGAAATTATCGATATCCAACATAATAAATCCCATAGGTAAGCTTCCGCGAATAGCCAGTTTTACTTGTTCCTCAATAATTCGTTCATAGTACCTTCGATTAAATACACCTGTAAGGGAATCTAAAATTGACAATTGTTCTAGTTGTTGATTGGCATCTGCAAGCTGCACATTAACTTGGTTGAGCTCTGAATTTTTAAGAGCCATAATATTACGTTCTCTAAGTCTGATTACTACATAGATAAGTAAGAATAATAGCAGAATATAAAACATATAAGCATAAGGCGTTTGATACCAATGTTTGTCAATTGTAAACGTCATTGAAACAGTGTCTGTCATCATTTCCCTTGACGTCACTGCATAGACTTCAAAGGTATAGGTGCCTGAAGGTAAATTCGAAAAAACAGCTTGATTATATTGGCCATTGGCAACAAAATTTTCATTTTGTCCTAGAAGACGATAAAAATATTTCACTTTTTCAGGCGCATCAAAATCTAAAGCTATAAACTTAAATCCAACAAAATTCTCATTTGGGCTTAATGATAAGGTTAAATCATTGAAGAAGGGTGTCTCATTGGGATATGGCTTACCTAATACAGAGAATCCATCAATATATAGTGTAGGCACAGTGGTGGTAAGACGCTTAAAATCTTTTGGAATTACCGTAATTCCATGAGAACCTCCAAAGTATAGGCTACCATCTAGGTCTTTGAAATGGCCTGCATTAAACTCATAGTCGCCTATACCGTCTTCCGGTAATAAGGTGTATATATCACGGGTATTTAAATCTAAGACAGAAAGACCATCTAAGGTAGCTAGCCATAATCTTTTGTGGTCATCTTCTAAAATTCCGCTAACTGTATTATTTCCCAGTCCATGGGTTTCTGTATATGAAATAAATTGACCTGTATCTTCTTGGTACTGAGCAATGCCGCCCCCTACCGTTGCAATCCAAATAGCTCCATTTGAATCTTCGAAAATCTTTCGAATGGTGTTGTTGGGTAATTGACCTTCCTCTCCATCTTCTCGTTTAAATGTATGAAATTTGTTACTGTTAGGATTAAGCAGATTTAAACCATTGTTCGTTCCTACCCACATCCGACCTTGAGAATCCGACAAAAGACTGTAAATCAGATTATCCGAAAGTTCGTTCTCTTTACCTTCAATACTCTCCGTGTGATGGTATTGTATTAAGGTTTCATCTAGTGGGTCATATACATAAACGCCTTCCCGGTAGGTTCCTATCCATAAGCGTCCTTTATGGTCTAATGTAAGCGCATATACTAGATTTCCTTCCGGAATGGGTATATCCAATGGATAAAATTGGTCGCTTTCAACATCGTAATAACTTATTCCATCTATAGAACCTACTAATAATGGCCACTCCGGATGATCTAAGTAACAGATGACACTGTCACCTAATGCATGGCGCTCTTTGTCATTATACTTAATCGTGGTGGACGTGGCCTCATCGATGCGCTCTATGCCTTGATTGTATATGGCTGTCCATAGTTGTTGGTATCGATCTCTAAAGATAAGATTATTTTTCCCATTACTTAAGCTGTCCGGAACATCTTTCATAGGCTTTATTCGGACATAATTTCTTTTAAATGGATTCACTTTTGTAATCCCACCACCATTTGTTCCAATCCATAAGATATCTGAATCATCTTGATATAAAGAATAGATAACTCCATGATGAACATCCCCATCAGGTAAGGTCCCCGAAAATTGGGTGATATGACCATCAGGCGTAATTGCAAATAATCCTCCGCCCCAAGTACCCACCCATTGGATACCATCGGACGTTTTTAAATAAGTGTAAACACGATTATCTTCAAAAAGTATTTCTTCTGTCTTACCTGTGTTTAAATCAATGGTCATTAGACCACCCTCCCATAACCCTAAAGTCAAAATACCGGGATTATTTTCACGGATGAGCATGACTGCAGGTGCTGTGATTGGATAGTCGCTTGCTACGACTTGATCTAAATCCGGATCATATATCTGAAGACCGGCATGTGTCCCTAAATATAAAGTATTATTCGATGCCAAATAAACAGAACGAACCACATCACCTTCAACAGTATAGTTTTTTACGTTACCGGTGTCTGGGTCCAAAGAATTGAGTCCTGATAAAGTCCCCACCCATACAAGGCCATCTGAATCTAGAGAGATGCTGACAATGACGGGATTGGATAATCCATGTTCTTCAACACTATAATTCGTAAAGGTATTTTGATAAATATTATATCGGGAAATACCTTGATATGTCCCGATCCAAATCTCATGATTTTTAGGATCATAGGTCATAGTTTGGATTAAGTTATGTACCAAGCCTTCAGATTCAAAAGGATCATTACGCATCACTATCATCTGGCGCCCATCATATCGATTTAGGCCTCCTTGTGTTCCAAACCACAAAAAGCCATCCTTATCTTGAAGAATAGCTGAGACAGACATATTGGATAAACCGGACTTTCGAGTGAGTTGTTCAAAAACCGGAGGCGTTTGACCATCTAACAAATCCGCGCTGTATGTTTCTACTGACGAAAAAAACGTTCCCATTAAAAGTACTAAAAAAAAGACTAACGCCAAGCGCTTATGAACCATGAAAACCTCCAAAAAACAAATTTTATTTTATACCTAACATTTTATCACTTAAGTCCCAACTGTTCAATGAATTACGATATATATCTCAAAACGCCTACGTGTAAACGATATGCTTTTTCATGAATGCTAGAGAGCTAAGCGAAAAAAAGAGAATTCAACATTAGGATTCTACTGTCTGAGCGACAGCGAGTTTAGAATCCGTTGAATTCTCTTTCTTATAGTTTATATGTAGGCGTTTTCCTTATAATCCAAAATACGCTTTTGCGTTATTGTAACTAATATCTTGAACGATTTGTCCTAAGAATTTTTCATCGTTTGGATATTCTCCATCTTCAACAAGGGTTCCCAAGTAGTTACATAAAATACGTCGGAAGTACTCGTGACGTGTATAGGATAAGAAGCTTCGTGAGTCTGTTAGCATTCCTACAAAGGCACTTAGTAGGCCTAAATTTGCTAATGCACTCATTTGATCTTGCATGCCTTCTTTTTGATCACAGAACCACCATCCGGAGCCAAACTGAATCTTACCTTTTGTTCCGCCACCTTGGAAGTTACCGATCATTGTTCCGATCACATAGTTATCTCTCGGATTTAGTACATATAGAATTGTTTTTGGCAATTCATCTGTTGTATCAAGATCGTTTAGTAATGCCGACAGGGCAGGTGCAAATGTCGAATCATGAACAGAGTCAAAACCGGTATCCGGTCCAATCGCTTTATGCATACGACGATTATTATTACGAAGAGCTCCGATGTGGATTTGCATTGTCCATCCACGTTTTGCATATGCTTTTCCTAAGAAGTTCAAGACAAGGCCTTTATGAATGGCAACTTCTTCTTCGGTTAAAACATCGCCAACTAAACCTTTTTTATAGACTTGATTCGCTCGTGCATAATCGATGTTTGTTGTTCCTTCTATATAAGGTGTATGATATTCAATCGTATCTAATGCGTGGTCAGATAATCGACAACCCACTTCATGGAAATAGTCAATACGTTCTTCCAAAGCTTTGAGTAATTTTTGAATTGAATCTACTGTGTAACCGACGGCTTCTTCTAAGCTTTTAATCCAAGGAATAAATGTTTCGTTTGCTATGTTGAAGCTTTTATCCGGTCGGTATGTCGGATAAACTTTTGTTGCAAAAGAGTCATCTGCTGCCAATTGCTTATGATACTCTAGATCATCAATCGGATCATCCGTTGTGCAAATAACATCCACCTTTGAACGCGTGATAAGTTGACGTGCACTAAAATCATCTTGGTTTAAAAGTGTATTGCATTTTTCCCAAATCTCATCTGCTGTCTCTTCACTCAATAATGTATCAATTCCAAAATAACGTTGTAATTCAAGATGTGTCCAGTGATACATCGGATTACCAATTGTAAATGGCACGGCTTTTGCAAATGCTTTGAACTTAAGATAGTCATCTTGATCGCCGGTAATGAAATCTTCTGTTATGCCAAAACTACGCATGACTCTCCATTTATAGTGGTCTCCACCAAGCCAAATCTCAGTGATATTCTTATACTTTTTATCTTCTGCAATCTCTTTTGGAGATAAGTGACAGTGGTAGTCAATAATTGGCATATCTTTTGCATAGTCATGATATAATTTTACCGCAGTTTCATTTTGCAACATAAAATTCTCGTCTAAAAACTTTTTCATATTCCTTCTCCTTCGTCCTTTTTTATAGGGTTACACCTGATTTAAATATTGCAATTTCACGATAGTTATTGATTTCTTGACGAACGTATTTACCATTCGCGATGTCAACAATATCATTGATAAACTCTTTTAAAAGCTCATCCATACGCACACCATCCACTAATCGTCCTGCATTAAAATCAATCCAATTCGGTTTGAGATTGGCAAGTCGTGAATTGGTTGCAATCTTCATAGTCGGTATAAATCCACCAAATGGGGTTCCACGCCCGGTTGAAAATAAAACCATCTGGCATCCACTCATACCTAATGCCGTGGTTGCAACTGCATCATTTCCAGGTGCACTTAAGAGGTTCAATCCATTCGTCTTAATACGTTCTGTATGCTTTAATACGTCCATAACTTGGCTATTTCCAGCTTTTTGTGTGCACCCTAAGGATTTGTCTTCAAGGGTTGTTATTCCGCCATTTTTGTTTCCTGGTGATGGATTTTCATAGATGACTTGATTGTGACGTTTATAATAGTTCTTAAAGTCATTCACCAATTCCACTGTTTTTTCAAAGGTTTCTTGGTCCTTACAACGATTCATAAGAATTGTCTCTGCGCCAAACATCTCCGGAACTTCTGTAAGCACTGTCGTTCCCCCATGATGAATGAGGTAGTCAGAAAACATTCCAATCATCGGATTGGCTGTAATTCCGCTTAATCCATCAGATCCTCCACATTCAAGTCCGACACGAAGTTTACTTAAGGGTTGGGGTTCACGTTGGTCTTTTCGCATTTTTTCAAAGAGGTCTGTCAAGAGTTTTACGCCCTCTTCAATCTCATCATCCACTTCTTGAGAGATTAAGAAGCTGACCCTGTCTTTGTTATAGTCTCCAAGTGTCCGCTCAAAGGCATCAATTTGATTATTCTCACATCCAAGACCTACAACTAATACGCCACCGGCATTAGGATGCTTGACAATATTTTGCAGTGTTTTTCGTGTATTGATATGATCATCACCCATTTGTGAACATCCATAATTATGTCCAAACGAAGAGATACCGTCAATATTATCTAAATCTTTAATACGGATGCCTTCGTCGAGCATACGTTCTTTGAAAACTTGAATAATCTGTTGACTAACACCGTTCACACATCCTACTGTTGGTATCACCCATAATTCATTTCGAATACCGATTTCACCATTGGGACGAACATAAACGTTGATTTCACGTTCGTCTTCAAAGGTTGAAAACGCTTCAATCTGTGGATTATACTTATATTCTAGCACGTCATCTAATTGTGTTTTCACGTTGTGTGTGTGTACATGAGCGCCGGCTTCAATCGGTTTAACCGCTTTACCAATAGGCATGCCATATTTTATAATCGCCTGGCCTATATCAATTGGCTTATAGGCAACTTTATGCCCGCTTTTAACGTCTTCTTGAAACTTGACTTCAACACCTTTATGTTCGATGACTTCGCCTTTAAACACATCTTCCAAAACAATAATCACATTATCCTTGTTGTGAATTTGTATGAAATTTCTCATTTATTTCACCTCATTAATTGCTTTAATCGTTGCTTCCATTCCTTCATTTAAGATTGCTTCAACATAATCTGTCACTTGTTTGGTCATGTTTGGTATGGTATTTAGATCACCATCCCAGTTGCTTTCATAAGCAAGGATACCTTCAACAAGGCGAGTAATTGCTTCTTTTGAGCCATCAAAGTCTTTCCATAAGTCTGCATATAAATCCAAAATATCTTGGTTATCCTTAGTTTCGATTTTTTCACCATTATATGCACCACGATAAAATACGATATATGCTGCAAGGGCAAAAACTGTTCGTTCCGGAAGTTGTTTGTTCTTATCTAAATAAGCTAATACCGATGGAAGTACACGTGTTTTATACTTGGACATACTGTTAAGCGAAATACTCATTAAGTAATGTTTAATAAAGGGGTTTTTGAATCGCTCAATCACTTCTTTAGCAAATGTCTCTAACTCTTCTGAAGATAGGCTTAATGTCGGTATAATTTCTTCATAAATCGCTTTTGTTAAAAATTCATTTAATATAGGATCTTCAACAGATTCTCTGACTGTTCGAGCTCCATATAGATATGCCACAGGAACAAGTGTCGTATGAGCACCGTTTAAAATACGTACTTTACGCATTTTGTATGGGGTTACATCATCAACGAAAATAGCATTGCAACCGTCTTGATTGGCTGGAAATTCCTCACGAATTTTCTTGTCGCCTTCAATAACCCAAAGATTAAACTGCTCACTTTCAACGACTAAGTTATCTTTATACCCTAATTCTTCCCAAATTTCTTCAATACGCTCTCTTGGATATCCAGGAACAATACGGTCAACTAAGGTATTACAGAATGTATTGGACTGTTCAACCCATGTCATAAATCCTGCATCAAGATTCCATAAATCAATATATTGAAGCACATATTTTCTAAGGTAATCTGCATTTTTATCAATCAGTTCGCAGGGAAGAATAATAAATCCTTTATCTGTTGCACCATCATAAGCCTTATATCGTTCCAATAGTAATCGTGTTAGTTTTGCCGGAAATGTTACATCAGCGCCTTTGTCCATTGTATCACTCTCATCAAATGTAATACCGGCTTCTGTGGTATTAGAAACAATTACACGTGCCGTATCAATATGAGCCAACTGAAGATATTCATCAAAATCTTTATAAGGATTAATCGCTGTTTCAATCGAATTGTTTTTGTAATGTTCACTCACGGCTTGTCCGTTTTTGATGCCTCGCATGTAGTGTGTATATGTATAATCTTGATCTGCTAACATCTGAATTAATCCGTTTTCAAGAGGTTGAACGACTGCGATACCTCCGTTATAATCACCTTCATCATTCATCTTTTGAATCATCCAGTCTACAAATGCTCGTAAAAAATTTCCTTCTCCAAATTGAATTACTTTAATCGGTCGCTTTGCCATAAAATACCTTTCCTTCCATATATACATTATTTAAGGTCACATGCCTTCTAATACTAGTTTATCCTTAAAATTTGACATCTTCAAGGGCTATATTTTGACAAACTATACATTTTTTGACATAATAGAAGAATATTAACCCTAGGGAGGACCTCTTATGGTAAATAACGAATGTTTACTTTATACAACCAATCTTCTAAGTGAAACACTGCCCGATGAGTTCATGACGGAAGAACAATTAAATGCCCTCGGCATTTCACCGGATCATCAATTTTTGATCTTACAACTTATTCTCGGCAATGATTTAAAATCACATATTAACAGTCTGAGTCAAGACCATGCCAATGCCTGGAAAAGTCAGCTTCACCAGGTTATTCTTGACCACTTTGAACCTCATGTCATCTGCTTTTTAAATCTTCAACCTTTTACACGGACACTTGTTTTATCCATTGAACCTGATAAGAGCGAGCATGAAATAAGACGTGACTTTGGCCGTCGTTTCACAGCTTTATCTGAACAACTTGATGCCCTTTATCATTATAATGTCATCGGGTGTTTCGGTTCTGTCGTATGGGATTATTTTCATATTGGATCTTCCTATAAAAAAGCCCGTTTGTTACAGGAATACCATTTTATTATTGGTTTAGGTCAATGCATATTCTATGACGAGCCTCGTCATAGTGATGAATATTCTCTCGTCGAGTACAAATATGTTCATCATTTTGAATCCTTGTTCCGCGAAAAAAATTGGATTCAACTGCTTGAGCTATTAAGCACCATCAAGCATGCACTTGTACAAAATATGGTGAATGACTCCAAAGTCACCTATATCTATAAAGAGATTTTTTCCATTACCATTCGTCAATTGTTTGATCAACTCGATGATTATAAGCACGAAATTGAAAAGTTAAATACAGGTATTATTATGTTTGATCATCTCTTTGATGACATTGAACAAGTCAACATCTACTATTTGCAAATAATTCAACGCATTACAGAGCAAACACCTTCAGAACATCTGCACTTACATATTAAAAAAACTTTAAAACTCATTCATACGCATTACATGGATGATTTATCATTGACCTTTGTAGCTGATTCGCTTCATATTTCGACCGCTTATCTTTCGCGCCTGTTTAAAGAGGAGATGGATATGAACTTCAAAGAATATCTGACGCGCTATCGAATTAATAAAGCCAAAGACCTTTTCGATAAAGGCACTTTGGCTATAAAAGACATCGGTCAACGTGTTGGCTATAATTCACCTACTCAATTTGCACGTGTTTTCAAACAAGTCGAAGGCATCAAACCTTCAGAATATCGTCAAGTACTTAAAAATAAAGCCGATGACCTTTTTTTATAATTCTAAATATACCGGCTCACCTTCAATAATATCGGCAACTTCGGACATAATTTCTGATAATTTTTTTTCATTCAGTTCCAATGCTTTTGTAGCTTCCGAGAAAAATTCATAAGCTAGACCATCAATCCCAATATGTATACCCATCATCATAATCAAACTGTCTGCAATATGGGTAATATATACCAATCGGGGATTAATGACTGCTGCTCTTGGATTATGATGTATTGCAATCACTTCTGCCAATTCTTCCGGCAAATTCCATTTTTCAGCAATTTTCGCACCAACTTGCCCGTGGTTAAACCCTATAACCTGCTCTTCAGCTTCGATAAATGTATACCCTTTTTCTACAAGTGTATTGATTTCTTGATAAGCACTTCCCACATATTGATCTAATACAACTTTCCCAATGTCACGTAATAGTCCAGCTGTATACGCTTGGTCTATCTTCTTGTATCCTACTTTTTTAGCAACTGCCTTTGTCATTATGGCTGAAATCTGGGACTGCTTCCATAAGGCTTCTTTTTCGAGCGCATAACCCGGTAGTTCTTTTTCCATGAACTTTCCGATGACTGTTGTAAGTACCATCGTTCGAACTGCTTCAAATCCCAAAACAACCGCTGCATCTCTCACCGTATCAATGCTACGTCGTCCACGATAAAAAGCTGAATTTGCTAATTGAAGAATTTTTGTTGTCAATCCTTGGTCTTTAATGATTTCTTCCTCTAGCTCTTTGGCACCTGCATCCGGATTCTTCGTAATCTCCATTATTTTAATGATAGTTTGGGGAAATGGCGGTATCTCTTGAACCCGACTAATGATTTCCTCCATCGTCAATGCCTTGTTATCTTCCATATTTTCCCCTTTCTCTTAACCGACTCCAAAATCTGTATTATTCCATAAAATGTCACATTGTGTGTCTGCATCTAACCACTCATACGTTTCTTTAAACCATTGAACAAGTTTAAGGTCTTGTTGAATGGACGTTGAATTATTGACATAAACATTGACTGTAAAATGTCTAAAGTTTTTTTTAGCCAAGTTAATATCTTTTTGAATCTGCGATTTTGTCTGCCCTTTTATTCCGACCATTAAACATACAGAATCAAAATATTTTTTTATTTCATCAATCCTTGCTTCCCCAATACCTTTATGCAAAACACTTTCACGAAATTCATAATCAAATGACTCTATCCCTGTTTTAACTGTGATCTTGATTCCGAAAAAATCTCGCATCCGCTGAATATGCTCTCTATAAATCCAATGTGCTTCAAAAAATAAATGATGAATTCCCTTTGCATTAATGCATTGTTTTAAAGCCTCTAATGTCGCTTTGGGCAATTCGAATATATTTCCCGAATTGATAACCTCTAAAACACCATATTCACCTGTTACTTGTTCGATAACACTTATATTCACATCATGATTGGCTGCTTGATCCTCTGAATTATCCTCAATATAGTCGCAAAATGTACACTTTCCCCATTTACACGGAGCGCCTTTAAGCAAAAGTATTTCACGTCGCGTCTTACTAATAATCTTACTATATCTTTCCATTTTAATCCAACCTTTTTTTCATTCTCTTCTAAATACTCTTGTATTTTCATATGTTTTCAGTTATAATCATGACTGCTATTAAAGCCGCAGTTCGTAACCATCCTGCGAAATCAAAACTAGGAGGACGACTATTATGAGTAACCTAACCATTTTTTTCTTATTTGCCTTTATAAACTTTGGGCTGATTGCACTTGTTTTCCGTCTCTTTGGAAAAAACGGGATTCTGAGTTACATTATCTTAAGTGTCATTGCCGCAAATATGCAAGTGAACAAAGGTATTATCTTTGACCTTGGCTTCATTGAACTTGAAGCAACCCTTGGCAATGTCATGTTTGCCGGAATTTTTTTAGCCACTGATTTACTTAATGAAAAGTATGGGTATCATGCTGCTAAAAAAGCTGTCAACCTATCTATTGTTGCCAACCTCTCCTTTGTACTTATCATGTTTATATCTACATTATACCATGGTTTAGATTATAGTGAACCCTATAATCATGCACTGGAATTATTTTTTTCCATTAACGGCGGAACCTTTAAAGCGGTCTTAGTCGGAAATCTTGTGTATTTTATCAGTCAAAGTCTTGATGTTTTTATCTACGACAAAATAAAATCATGGAATTCCGAAACAAAGACACTATGGATACGCAACAACGGTTCAACCCTTTTATCCCAACTCGTTGATACCGTGCTCGTTAGCTTAGGATTCGCACTTGTGGGCATTTTCCCCTTGGACCTTGTTGGCTCCATTATCATCACGACCATCGTGATTAAATATTTAGCCGCTATCGTTGACACACCTTTCCTATATATTATGAATATGATTAAGGTACCGGAATCGGAATCTAACGATTTCGTATAACTATTTAAATTTAAAGCTCAAACTCCAAGTATTTGGAAGTTTGAGCTTTATTGGTATACACACTTATCTTTCCCTGTTTGTTTTGCCATATACAATCGATTATCCGCTAAATTAATCAGTTCATTTATTGTTTGCTCGTTTTCACACCTTGCCATACCACAACTTACAGTTATCTGATAGCCTTTACAGCTATATTTTTCACTAAGCATGTCTCGAAACCTTTCGTATACACTATGAGCCCCCTCAACTGAGCTCTTGGGCATGACGACTAAAAATTCTTCTCCTCCATAACGTCCGACATAATCGGTTGATCGCACCGCTTTTTTTAGGAATCCCGCTATCATCTTAATGACTTTATCCCCTTCTGAATGACCGAATGAATCATTGATTTTTTTAAAATCATCAATATCCAAAAGCAGTACAATTAAATCTTCCGCATATTTATCTTTAAAAAACATCTCTTTGGCCAAAATATTTAAAATGGCTTCATGGTTCAGAAGATTTGTCATTTGATCATGTTTGGCTTTTTTTTCAAGCGTCGAATTTTGCTCTGCCAATTTGTCAATATTCATAAATTCCTTGTTTTTCATAGAAAACAGGTTCACGGACAGCACCAAGGCAATGCTATTAAATAAAATAGTATTAAACGAAAAAACATAATGCATGTTATCTTGACTTATGCGACAAACGCCCACACAAAAAAATACTGTAGATAGTATAATAATCGGTGCGCTGACTTTTATCGGCATATAAACAACTGCTGCAATGCCCATTATTACCATGGTAAATATATGGATAGTATTTCCTTGATCCAAAGTAAAAAATACTAATCCCATTGAAAAAAAGATGACTGCTAAGATATTCACTAGAAGCAGAAATTTGTGGATCCCCAAAGGAATTTGCTCAAACTTAATCTTTGTAATAATCATAATGGGGATGATGAATGTCAAATATAATTGAAAGATTAAGACAATGTTACTGATATCTATCCATCGTCGACTTTCAAAATATATAATCCATTCCACAAAATACAGTAAAATAAGAATCACTGTTACTCGATTATGATTTATCTCAATGATCTTCCTCTCATACTTCTTTAACAGTCTCATTCGCTCCGCCCTCCTCATTATAACCGGAAAGTCTTATTTAATCATATATAAAAGTTATAACATACTTATCCGTTTCAATATCTGCACAAAGGCCTTCAAATTTTAAATCTTGAGAAAAACGAACACTTAAATCATTTTGTATTTCCTTAATTCGATGCTGTAAGGCATCTTGATAAATATCCTTTACTAAACATTTTCCTTCTCGTAATTCATCGCAAACATATTTTTCTAAGGGTGATTTTTGTAACCAGAAATGAATCTCAACCTTATCCTCTATAATTTTTACGTAGATGTTTTTGGGTCCTTTCCCTGTCAGTTCCTTAATATGTTTAATCGTCATTTTACAAATTTCATTTTCAAATTGCTTCAAGCTCTTCCACCTTTCAACAAAATTGGATGACAGTTCCCCTTACGAACATTCGTAAGGGGATTGTATCATCTCGTATAGATATATGCAATAAAAAACTCATATTTCTTATATTTTTAGTACAATATTGCACTTATCCCTTGAAACGCCTTTATTATTTATTAACGATTACCATATGTTCTGCAGAATTTCCAACAAAGTGGCTTCCATCCGGAATGACACTTTTACTATCCACAATACAATTTTCTATATATGCATCTTTTCCGATGGATGCACTATGAAGAATAATCGAATTTTTTATAACCGTATTTTTTCCGATAAATGTTTTGCGAAAAAGCACCGAATTTTCTACGGTTCCATTGACAATACATCCAGGTGAACACAGGCTATTAGACACCTTCGTTCCTTTATTAAACTTTGCCGGTGCTTCATCTTCAGCTTTTGACATGATATATGGATATGTTTTAAAAAAGTACTGTCTTAACTCTCGGTCTAAGAAATCCATATTAGCTTGATAATAAGAATCCAGTTCGGCAATCGACTTCCAATACCCCGTATGAATATATGCCATGATTTTTTTCCGTTTGCGATATCGTACGATGATGTCAGCAACAAAATCATAACGATCTTCTTTTTCCGCTGCTTCAATCAACTCAATAAGCATGGCACGTTCTATGACATATATTCCCGTTGAAATCAAATTATCGGATGGGTCAAGTGGTTTTTCTTCAAAATCAACAATACGGTTTTCGTCATCAACTTCCACATGGCCAAATCGAGATAATTCTTGATTTTCCAACTTTTTACATACAATGGTAATATCCGCCTCGGTATTGATATGATATTCTAAGACCTCATTATAATCAATTTTACTTATATCATCACCTTGGGCAATAATGACATAGGGCTCATCACTATCTTTTAAGAAGGATATATTTTGATAAATCGCATCTGCTGTCCCTCGATACCAAAAGCAATTATCATGGGAAATATATGGAGTTAAAATATAGAGGCCTTTATTTTTACGTCCAAAATCCCACCACTTTGATGAACGCAAATGTTCAACTAAAGACCTAGAGTTATACTGTGTTACTACGGCCACTTTTTTGATATTTGAATTTGTCATGTTACTTAGGGAAAAATCAATTGCACGATAATTGCCTGCAATAGGCATTGCTGCTAATGCCCGGTTATGGGTTAGCTCTTTTAAATGTTCGTTCTTGCCTCCGGCAAGTATTATTCCTAAAGCCCTCATTCTTCTACCTCCTCAAGTCGAATATTTTCACCGCTTTCCAAACGTTTATTTGTATAATTTTCTAATGCTGTCACACCGGTAATGGCACAGTTTTTGCCAATCCATACTCCATCAGGTATGACCGCACATTCTCCAACCGCTGTAATTCCCGAATTGCATATCTGTGGTTCAATACAGTTTTTTACATTTTCCCCTTCACCAATCGTTACATTCGTTCCAATAATTGCACCTTCAGAAATTACTCCTTTGTCTATTTTTGTGTTTTCCTTAATCACGGCATTAGTCATAATAATGGAATCTTTAATAAAACACCCCTTTTCGATAATGACATTTGATCCGATGACTGAATTGCATACACTCCCGTAGATTTCTGTTCCTTCGCCTAAAATACATCGTTCAATATTTGCTGAGGCAGCAATGTATTGTGGTGGCTGAATTTCATTATTGGTATATATTTTCCAATAGGCCTCATATAAATTAAACTCAGGCACTAAACTGATGAGCTCCATATTGGTCTTCCAGTAGGATTCCAAGGTTCCCACATCTCTCCAAAACCCTTGAAACTCATAAGCAAGAACATGATTTCCTTCGTTTAAGCAAAACGGAATAATATGTTTTCCAAAATCACTACTGTTATGATTTTTTTCTGCAAGCTTTAGTGCATTTCGAAGAATCTTCCAGTTAAAGATGTAGATTCCCATCGATGCTAAATTATTCTTAGGTTTTTCCGGTTTTTCTTCAAATTCGATAATTCGAAGATTTTCATCTGTATTCATGATGCCAAACTGATGAGCTTCTTCATAAGCTACAGGCAAGACTGCAATTGAAATATCTGCCCCTTTCTTTTTATGATTGTTCAACATCATACTGTAATCCATTTTATAAATATGATCTCCCGAAAGAATTAAAACATATTCAGGCTCATAATAATCGATAAAGGGAATATTTTGGTAGATTGCATTGGCTGTCCCTGAATACCAAGCTTCATTTTCACGGCTTACATATGGAGATAAAACCGTGACACCCCCAATGCTTTTGTCTAAATCCCAGGGTATACCAATACCAATATGTCGATTTAAATGTAGTGGTTGATATTGTGTCAAAACACCTACCGTGTCAATACCTGAATTAATACAGTTACTTAATGTAAAATCAATAATCCGATACTTCCCTCCAAAAGATACCGCTGGTTTTGCTGTCTTATCGGTTAGTATTCCTAATCGACTTCCACGTCCACCGGCTAACAACATTGCTACAACTTCTTTTTTGTGCATACATACTCCTCCATTTTTGGTCATAAATGATAACTGATTATTGCTTTGATTGTCAAACTAATTATTAAACAAAAAACCGGAAAGAACCTATATAAAGGTTCCTTCCGGTTTACAATGTTAGCTGCAAATGCATCTATTATATTGTCGAACCGTTACACATACTCATTTTTTTATTTGCTCCCTTTCAGTCCTCCCCAGAAACTTTCCCAAGTCAAATCAATTGACCGTTTAAAAAAGGCATTTCCAGGTTCATAAAATATACTATTGGAAGCGACCCCTTGAAGGATTACATTAAAATGATAGAGTGTCTTTTCGACGTCATGATTGGGGATAATTTTTAACTCAATACATTCATGAAATATTTCTTTAAGTTTTTTAATGATTTTTTGATCATTCGTTCCTAATATATTCTTAACTTGTTTATGTTGAAATTCATCCATCATACCAAGTCGTCTCCAGATTTTTGCTTTGTTCGGCTCTGAATAATAGCCCGTCATTTGATAATATATATTTTTTATGCGCTCGTCCGCAGAATCATCAGATTCTTCGAACACACTTTGAAATGACATATAATATTCTTCTATCTCTCGAATGACGAGGTCAAGAATCAAGTCGTCTTTACTTTTATAGTAATTATATAAGGAAGGCGCTTTCATTCCAAGCTCTCTAGCTAGTTCATTCATGCTAAAATGTGTACCTTTTTCTGCAAATAGTATTGATGCATATGCCAAAATCTTGTCTTTCATTTAAATCCCACCTTACTATTTAACTACTTACTAATATTCGTAAGCTCATTGTATCATCATATGCTAATCTACGCAATAAAAACTTAGCTTGATAAATGTTACAGAATCCAATGCATTCTCACATTGTTAAAACTCTGTACTATAATCTATTTCTATTTCTTCGTAAGGTTGATCTTCCGGTTTTTTGAAGTTTAATTCTTCAAAGGTACACATTTTTTGATCAAGGGCTTTTTGACGAAGGTTTCGGTAAAGTTCTGCATGGGTTGCGTTATAATAAGGGTTAACAAAAAGTACACCTACAAAACAAGCAAGTACTCCTAATAGATACCATCCAATAAAGGATAAATCAAGGACAAACATATCCCATTTTTCACCTTGTGTCATTTTATTACTTAGTTCAATGGCACGCTTAGATCCAATCTCCGGATTATCTGCTAAAATATAAGGAACCATTGCATAGGCATATCCTTTAATAATTCCGGGGATAACAAACAATAAGGTCCAACCGATAAGGTAGAGTGTTTGTCGAATCATTGATTTGACAACGAACATATAATTATGCCCTGAAAAACTAAAACCAATCATGCCAAAAGGTACCTCTTCTCCGTTCTCAGATGCAACGGATGCTTCTAAAAAGTATTTACGAATGCCGACCATTAAAGGATTGCTAATAAAAAACGAAAAGACTATGGCAATTGTCATAATAATCATAAACACCACTAAAAAAATCAGGAATAAACGTACGTTAAATCCCCAGTCCGATTGGGATATGTTTCCAAAATTATCCGAGTTATTTCCGAAAGAGAAATTAAATCCACCTCCTCCACCACTGCCACCACCGATAAGTGACAATATCAAGCTAATGCCGAATGCTTTCCAATAGGTACCTGAGAGTGCTTTTTTTGCTCTTTCTTTTAATTCACTTCTACTCCACATAGTTCTCCTCCATTATTTTGCTGATTTATTTATTCGAATCAATCTTTAGATTCATTATATAGGAACAGATATATTTATCAAGTTTTTTGTCGTGTACACCTTTTTTTCATGTCTAAACTGTCACTATTAGCCGGCGTTGGGCAAATATATCTTTTCGATTGGTATCTGTGTTCTTCCCATGAAATAATCCAGCAGCATAATAATCTGGTCTTTGTATAAAGAATCCGGATAAACTTGATAATCTAATTCCGAATCTTTGTTGGCAATACCCGAATCATTATTGCTTATAACAACAATCTCCTGATCTAGATTAAGTTCCTTAATGACTTCTTTAAGCGGATGGATATAATAGTCTTGATGCAAGTAGACAACATTAATATCATTGGAATATTTGGTAAAGCTTTGCTTCATTTTTTCTTTCAGTTGCAGCATTTGCTTAGGCAATTCTTCTTGTTGATAATGCCCTTGATATCCTTCGATACTATCGATAATGTTAATTCGTGAATATCCACTGATTTGTTGTCTGAAACTACTGGATTTTTCAACCGTAAGACGTGTATTCAAATCACCGGTCACTTCTAATATGCCAATATCATAATGAATATTATAAACATTATTAATGAGATAGTTACTTAAGCGTATCCCTTGGTCAATATAATCCGGGCCAATATATATGACGTTGGTATCTTCATATTCTAAAGGATTACCTAAGCACACCACATATGTATTTTTACTTTTCGCTAATTTTGTAAGCTCTTCCCACCCGAAACTATTTTCAGGGCTGAAAAAAATGATATCCACGCCTTGATTAAGCAGTTCCATAAAATAATGTTTTTGAAGCTGATCTTTTTCTCTCGCCGACTGATCTTCATCAATATCATAATAACGAAATCCAATGTTTTCATAGGCATTATTCACCACCTGTATATCATTGTCAATGGTCATACTGAGATTTTCTTCGTTATATAAATGGGTTTGTATATATCCCACTTCTAATGTTTGGCGTCGCTCACTACTTTCAGTGTATATTGATTTGTTTTGTTTGGTTACAGAAAAGCTTTTCATAACAATTCGCTTTGGAATATGTAAATTCGTTCGATTACTTTCAAGAATGTCCATGGCATAATCTATTGCTTCCTTGCCTCCAACTGGTGTATAGATGATTGTATCGAGTTCTCCTATATCTAAATAGGTTAAATATTTATCTTCCATAAACTTACTTACTGTAATAATAGGTACATCTATATCATATTCTTTTAAAATATTCCCTGCCCCAATGGCTAATGCATTACTCTGGGCAAACACAACATCAAACTCCTGGTCAGATTGCATAAAAAGTTCGAATTCTTTTTCCGCTTCTGTACGCAACCATCCGCAATAGATGTTTTCTGTAATATTCATATTCAATTCGCGATTAACCATGTCTGAAAAACCTTTGGATATCTCCCTAACCATTGGATCTTCAATCGGGCCGTTTAAGGTTACGATATTAATCATATCTTCTCCGGCAAGGTCTTTTAAGCGTTGTGCCCCCATTTGTCCCACACTATTATAGTCCGGTCCGATAAAAAGGGTATAGTCATTGAAGCCAATATCCTTATCAAGAACAATGACCGGTATTTTCTTTTCTACCTCATCAATAATCGGTCCTAAAACATTAGCATCATTGACAGTAATGATTAGTAAGTCAATCCCATACTCCAGTAACTTATCAATATCATTAATTTGCTTGTAACTACTTGAGCCTGCATTTGTAAAAATCATTTTGATTTGGTCATATCCTTGTGAATATTCTTCAAGTTCTTCGTGAATAACTATCTGCCATTCATCGGTAAGATTGGGATGACTCATCCCGATTAAATATTCAACCTCTTGATAGCCGGATACATTAGAATCATCAATACTATTTATAAGATATATGGCACTAATGATGAGTGCACTCATCATGACAAGTATGATTATTTTTTGCTTCATTTATGTTCGTTCCTTTCGATACTTCACCGGCGATACACCTGTTGCCTTTTTAAATGCCGCACTAAAATAATGTTGCGTTGAATATCCGACTTTTTCCGAGATTTCATAAATGCGGAGTTTCGGATCATCCATTAATCGTATAGCCTTTTCAATGCGAATCTGGGTTAATAAATCTGTAAATGAATAGCCCATTTCTTGTTTTATGAGTTTGCTAAGATAAGAAGAACTGACTCTCAAGTGTTTTGCAACATCTGTTAATGCTAACTCCGGTGCTGAAAAATGAACTTCTAAATAATTTTTTGCCATTGCTACAATCGGTAATAGCTCCCCCTTTTTTCGTATTTCTTGAGTCACTTCATGATATTTTGACGTAAATTGTCGATATTCCATGGGGGCATCCACCTGAAGAAAACTAATTTGCTGGTCAAGATATTGTTTAATGTTTTGTATTAACTCTTGTTCACAATCAAAACCAATATCGTCGGTATCAACAAAGCTTAGAATAATATCTTTTTCCGTTTTAATGACGATTTTATCCTCAATATTTGCCAAGACTTCATTAATTATGTTTAGCTGTGCAAATGTGAGAAGTTCTTGGTCTAAGAATAATTCTTGTTCACCTTTAATGGGGAGAATATAAATAATCAGCATTTTTTTATATTTTGACATGTCAATATTTAATGCCATAAGGTTTTGCTGGATTTCGTAATCATTCAATCCGCCATCAATCCACTGTTTGAAAAACTGTGTATACATGTGGTCTTGATCGGCAATCATCTGATTTTTTGCCCACTTCACAAAATTATTTTCTTTAATTTTCGTGTCTAAGCTATCAATACCTTTCTTGACGACCGCCATTAATTCCTTACGATTTACCGGCTTTAAAATATAGTCAAAGACATTGAGTTTAATCGCTTCTTTTGCGTAATCAAATTCATCATATCCTGAAACGATAAATATCAAACACTCGGGGTTAGTTTCTTTTAAATGCCGAATCAGTTCTAATCCTGTCAAATTAGGCATATTAATATCAACCAGCATCAAATCCGGTTGCAGGTCTTTCGCTTTATTTAGAGCATCTTGGCCGTCAACTGCTTCAGCAATCACCTCCACTTCAATCTCTTGCCATGGGAGTCGACTCAGACCTCGTCGTATTTTCGGTTCATCATCTGCAATCATTAATCGATACATTTTATCCTCCTGCAAAGCTTAATATTGAATCGGATGTTTTATAGTGACTGTAGTACCTTGACCCGGTTCACTCGATATTTTCAATCCATATTCCAAGCCAAAGTTTAGCTTAATGCGCTCATTCACATTAAATAAACCGATTCCATAGCGGTCATCTTTTTCCAACATACCTTCGAAAATATGATTCATGCGAGCAACGTGTTCCGGTTCCATTCCTCCACCTGTGTCTGAAACAATGATAAAAAGATCTTTAGCATCTGAATGAATATCCACTCGAATGTGTCCGGATTCTTTTCGACCTTTAATTCCATGATAAATTGCATTTTCAACAAGTGGCTGTATAATCAGTTTAATAACTTTGGCGCTTTTTAGTGTATCATCGTATGTAATTTCATAATCAAACTGTTCTTCATAACGCACTTTTTGAATCATTAAGTAACTCTGAACATGTTTAACTTCATTTTCAAGGCTGATAATTTCATTGCCTTTACTGAGACTAATCCGAAACAAATTGGTTAAGGACTCAACCACCTCAACAATATCATCAGCCTCATATTCCATGGCCATCCAGTTGATTGTATCTAGTGTATTATATAAAAAATGAGGCTTAATCTGGGCTTGAAAGGCTTTTAGCTCCGCCTCTCTTTTTGCCTTCTGTTCCGTATAGACAAGTGAAAGCAGGTTTTTAATAGCCTCAATCATTTTATTAAAACTGTGTCCTAGCTGGCTAATCTCGTCATTATAAATACTATCATAACGTATCTCAAGCTTTCCTTGTTCCGCTTCTGCCATCAGATTTTTAAGCTTACTAATCGGTCGGGTTAAGGTTTTTGTCAAGTACACCGATAGAATGATTCCAAAGATAAAAATAAGGACGGCGTATATAACAAAAGAAGTAATCACTTCTAAAATAATACCTAAAGTGACATTTTTAGGGAAGACTCCGACAATGTTCCAATCCGAAATACCTGTTTCTTGAGCAATAATCTGATAGCCTTCTCCGTCAATCTGAACATCCTTTTCTCCACCAATCATGGTTGGATGGATCCGATAGACAATGGGATTGACCGGCGCATAGACAACCTCACCTTTACGATTACTAATATAGAGGAAACCGGACCGACCTAGCTCTGCACTATTAATTATCGATTCCATGTGATCGAGTTTCATATCAAACAGAACCATTCCGTTCACATTGCCTTGCTCGTCGACTAAGGCTTTTGCCATGGATAAAATATTATCGGCTTTGTAGGAATCATAAAAAGACGTTATATTACGTCCAATTTGTTGACTAAATAAATGAAAGGTCTCCGGTTCGGCCACCGTTTGTATATACCAACTTTCCATATTTAAAGGACTGTCTTCCACAAGTTGCATGGTATTGCTTACCATTTCCCCCTTGCTATCAACAACCAAAATTCCCGCAATATTTTTATCTGTTGTCGTATATCTCTCAAGGGTCGATAATAATTCATCCTCCTTAACATTTTGTTCATTAAAGGCTTTAATGGCGGGTTCGGCAAGCAGTAAATCCATTTTTTTACTCACTTCTTGAATATAATTTTCGATTCGTAAGGTTACCTGACCTGCAAGTTCAAGGGTTTGCTCGTTATTCATGTTGGTAAGCGACCGATTCAGCACATTCATATTCAAATAACTGAGTACAACAACAGCTATAGCTAATATCAGAAGAATATTAACCATCATCTTGCTTTGTATGCTTTTATTAATATAATACTCTTTGATTTTCTGCATCATCGCATCACCATTATTCTACACCTGTCACTTCTTGATAATTATCCTTTGTAATAATCTCTGCATTAAATAGCTGTTTTTCCGGCATAGGTTCTTGATTAATAATATACTTCATTAAGATGTTAGCCGATTCTTTGCCTATTTTTTCAGGCGAATAGTAGCTTGATGCTTTTAAGGCTGAATATTCACGATTAAATTCATCGATAGCTAATGTTCCACCAATACTGATAATACTTGCGTTCTGGTCAAGTCCGAGTTGCTCTAGGCTTCTTACAACACCAATCGCACCTTCATCATTACCGGTCATAACTAACCATGTCTCTATTATGGTTTCTTTTATGAAAACATCCATCGCAACGTTAAAGGCGTTTTCTGTTTCACCATTATAGTTCAACCGAAAAATCCGCTTCTTATCAAATCCCGGAAGCATCTCAATAAAGCGTTCATATTGCCCCTCTGCTCGTTCTTTCATGTTCATTTGTTGATCATTTTCTAATATTAAAACACCGACATCTTCGTTTAGCATCAAGCCATTTTTTATGGCATAATTGGCCATCCAATCCCCCGTCATATCTCCCAGGGCATAATCATCGACACCGACAAAAGGGGTAAGTAATCGTCCATTTGCTCCAACTATTGGATCATTGGTTGCCACGATGGGTATATTTTCTTTTCTTAAAATATCGACGGTCGTTTGGCTTAGACTTTGATCCGGAATGCATATAATTACGCCATCAACGTCTTCATCAATCATGCTTGTTAGTGCTTGTTGATAAATATCTTCATCCATTTTTACATCAATATAAATAAATTCTTCAGCACCTAGTCGCGTCGCTTCTTTTTCAGCACTGAGTCCTTCATTAATAAACCATCCTTTTGATCCGTCTTTATATATTCCTGCAATTGTGATTTGATTGGCCTGTGTTAAAACTTCTGTTGTATTTTCTTCACCTTGTCCATTGCTTCCTTTGGGTAGGCATCCCACAAAAAATAGAATGAATACGATTGGCATAATCCTTTGCACCTGTATATGCATAATAACCCCCTAATTGAATCGTATGAAAAAAAGCAGTCCCTTAAAGTCAAGGTGACTGCTTTTATTATAGCAAAGATTATATTCTTTGAGTATGTATTTACGAATATTCTTTAATTCTTTGACTTTGTAAAGATATCAAAAAGTACCGCTAATACAAGGACTAAACCTTTGATTGCTTGTTGCCAGTCAATTCCAAGCCCAACTAGGGACATCCCGTTGTTCATAACACCCATAACGAGACCACCGATAATGGCACCAATAACTGTTCCGACACCACCACTTGCCGACGCTCCACCAATGAAACAAGATGCAATGGCGTCAAGTTCAAAACTTTGTCCGGCTTTTGGTGTCGCTGCATTTAATCGTGCGGCAAAAACAAGACCGGAAAGTGCAGATAAGAAGCCCATATTAGTATATACAAGGAACATGGTTCGATCTGTTTTTACACCAGATAATGCAGCCGCTTTTTCATTACCTCCCAGTGCATATACGTGACGTCCAAAAATCGTTTTTGATGTAATGAAGGTATAAACCACAATAAGTAAAAGAAGTAGAATGAAAATATTGGGAAGACCTCGATAACTTGCCATAACAAGGGTAAATGCATTTAATGCAGCCACAAGTAAAATCATTTGCCCCAAGAAGAAACTAAAAGGAAGTACTTCTAATCCATAGGATTTATTGCTATTTCGCTCTCTAAACATAAAATATACAATGACTGCTGAAAGAGCAACGCCTAAGATTATGGTTAAAAAATATCCTCCGGTTGCTGCGTAGAACGGATCCGACATAAATCCTGAACTTATTACTGTAAATTGATCCGGGAAGGGAGCAAGACTTCGTCCACCAAGGACAACCATGGCAAGTCCTCTAAACATAAGCATTCCACCTAGGGTTACAATGAAGGCAGGTACTTTGAAGAATGCAATAACACTCCCTTGTAATGCACCGATAAGTGCACCGAGTAATAAGCTAAGAATTGTAACGACAATAAAATTCATTTCATAGGTAATCATTAGCGTTGCGGCCACGGCACCGACAAAAGCAACGACTGAACCGACGGATAAATCAATATTCCCTGTTAAGATAACCAATAGCATACCTATGGCTAATATAAGAATATAACTATTTTGTAAGATAAGATTGGTTATATTCAATGGTTGTAATAAGATTCCGTTTGTCAATATTGCAAATAAAATCATAATCGAAATCAGTGCGATAATCATACCATATTGACGCATATTCGATTTAAGTAATTTTTTTATTGCTCCAGATTTTTCACTCATGCCTTTGCCTCCTGTTTATTAATTACATGCTTCATGATTTTTTCTTGAGTTGCCTCACCTTTCATGAGTTCTCCGGTTAACTTCCCTTCACTCATAACATAGATTCGGTCACAAATACCTAAAATCTCAGGCATTTCTGATGAAATAACAATAACACTTTTACCCTCATCTACAAGTTGATTGATAATGGTATAAATCTCGTATTTGGCACCCACATCGATTCCACGTGTCGGTTCATCCAAAATAAGTATATCCGGTTTTGTATTAATCCATTTGCTTAGAACAACTTTTTGTTGATTTCCACCGGAAAGATTCTTGGCTTTTTGTGTAATTCCGGATGATTTAATATTCATTTTTTTACGATATTCTTCACCCACCGTTATTTCTTTTCGATTATTTACCACGTTGTTTTTTGAAATTGCCTTTAAGTTTGCTAGCGAAATATTTGTTTTCAAATCTTCCTCTAATATTAAACCAAGGCTTTTACGATCCTCCGTCACATAAGCAAATCCAGCTTTTATGGCATCACTCACGGAATGAAGATGCAGTTCTTTACCCTCTTTAATGATTGTACCTGTAACATTTTTTCCATAGGCTTTTCCAAAAAGACTCATGGCTAGTTCCGTTCTTCCTGCTCCCATTAAGCCCGCAAGGCCTAATACCTCTCCACGATTTAAATGAAAATCAATATTTTTAATCACTTGTCGATCTTCATGTTCCGGATGATAGACACTCCAGTTTTTTACTTCAAGAACTTTTTCACTGGAATTACTTTCATGAATTGGGAATCGATTGGTCAATTCACGTCCAACCATACCTTTGATAATCCGATCTTCCGAGATTCCTTCTTCTTCAACAGAAATTGTTTCAATGGTTTGACCGTCACGTAAAATCGTTACGCTATCTGCTATTTTTTCAACTTCATTTAATTTATGTGAGATTAAGATGGATGTAATTCCATGTTCTTTCAACTCTAATATTAAGTCTAACAGGTTTTCACTGTCATCTTCATTTAACGCTGCTGTCGGTTCATCAAGGATGAGTAACTCTACTCGCTTTGATAATGCTTTTGCTATTTCTACAAGCTGTTGCTTGCCGACTCCAATTTGTGTAATCAATGTTTTGGGAGATTCTTTTAATTTGACGCGTTTTAAAAGTTCACCGGTTTTTGATGCTGTCTCTTTCCAATCAATAATGCCCTTACTGGCTTGCTCATTGCCTAAAAATATATTTTCTGCAATAGATAAATAAGGGATCAATGCTAACTCTTGATGAATGATAACGATTCCTTTTTTTTCACTTTCCTTAATATCTCTAAATTGACACACTTCACCATTGTAAACAATATCACCTTCATAAGTTCCAAATTCATGAACACCGCTTAAGACCTTCATCAATGTTGATTTTCCCGCACCATTTTCTCCAACGAGGGCGTGTATTTCACCTTTTTTCACTGAAAAATTAACATCATCAAGAGCTTTAACACCAGGGAAGGTTTTTGTAATGTGCTTCATTTCCAAAATATGATCTGACATACTCATGCTCCTTCGCTTGGGAAATTCCCATCATATTATTGTGATGATATAAGGGCAGCATACGCCACCCTTATGAATTGTTTTACTTGTTATGTTTATTCACCTGTTATTTCACTTTTTTCGTAGTATCCACTACCTACAAGAACTTCTTCCCAGTTATTAATATCCACAGATACCGGCTCAAGTAAGTATGAAGGAACGACTTTAACACCGTTGTCATATGTTGTTGTATCATTTACAGGAGCTTCTTCATCTTTAAGAATAGCGTCGGCCATTTCAACAGCTTTTTTTGCTAATTCACGTGTATCTTTAAATACTGTTTGTGTTTGTTCGCCGGCTAAGATGGATTTTACTGAAGCTAACTCAGCATCTTGACCAGTAACGATTGGAAGTGGATTATCACCAGAACCATATCCTACACCTTTAAGTGAAGATAGGATACCGATTGAAATACCATCATATGGTGATAAAACTGCATCAAGGCGCTCATTTGTATAGTTTGCACTTAATAAGTTGTCCATACGTGTTTGAGCTAAAGCGCCGTCCCAACGAAGTGTTGCCACTTGCTGTACATCTGTTTGTCCTGATTTAACAACAAGTTTACCTTCATCAATATACGGTTGCAAGACACTCATTGCACCATCAAAGAAGAAATATGCATTGTTATCATCTGGTGATCCTGCAAATAATTCAATGTTAAAAGGACCTGCTTGATTTTCAAGATCCAGTGCATCAACGATATATGAACCTTGTTGTACACCAACTTTGAAGTTGTCAAATGTCGCATAATAAGTTACATGTTCCGTGTTACGAATCAAACGATCATAAGCAACGACTTGAATACCTTCGTCAGCCGCTTTACTTAATACATCAGTTAAAGATTCGCCGTCAATTGATGCAACAACCATAACCTTTACACCTTTTGTAATCATGTTTTCGATTTGTGCTACTTGGTTTTCAACAACGTCTTCTGCATATTGTAAATCTGTTGTATACCCTAAAGCTTCAAATTCTTTAACCATGTTATCTCCATCAGCAACCCAACGTTCTGATGATTTTGTCGGCATCGCAATACCTACATCGACGCCTCCGCCTTGACTACCGCACCCCACACTACCTAAAACAAGAACTGCAACAATGAGTAATGTTAATAATTTTTTCATATTTTGCTCCTTTCAAATCTTGATATGAACTCATTATACGTATTATTCTAGTATTTGTATTTACAGGAATCGGGGAAAATTTATAAAATGATGTTATTTTCCCTTGACTTTTATTGAGAATGATTATAGAATTCATTTAGAAATTATAAAACCATTTTAAGACAAGGAGATTATTATGTATTTACAAAAAAAGGTTTTTTCTATATTTTCTATATTAACTCTTACATTATTGATTGCCGGATGCGCAACTCGTCCTGAGCTTTCAACAGAGTCTGCTTCCGGCAGTTCATCTGAAACAACAGATTCTAACTATCCCATAACCATTACACATGCACTGGGTGAAACGGTGATTGAATCTAAGCCTGAGCGCATTGCTACAATTTCATGGGGAAATCAAGATACCCCTTTAGCCCTTGGTGTCCTTCCTGTAGGTGTCTCTACCGCAAATTATGGCGTGACTGATGGTAGTGGACTATTGCCTTGGACTAAGGAAGCTTTTGAAAATCTAGGTGTTACACAAGCACTTTTATTTGACGATGTTGCCGGATTAGATTTTGAAGCTATAAGCGATGTGCAACCGGATGTTATCCTAGCTGCTTATTCAGGAATTACTCAAGAAGAATATGATTTGCTCAGTGAGATTGCACCTGTTGTTGCCTATCGAACCGCACCTTGGCAAACATTTTGGCGTGATCAGATTATCTATGATGCCATGGGTATAGGGTTGGAAGCCGAGGGAAAAGCTCTCGTTTCTGATCTAGAACAGCTTATTGAAGAAAAAACAGCGACGTACCCAGAGCTTAATGGAATCAAAGCCGCTTTCTTCTATTTTAATCCAACGGATCTTGGCAAATTTTATGTTTATCTTCCTTCGGATCCTCGCGCAGCATATCTTCTCGACCTAGGCATGGAATTTCCGGATAGTGTCAAGGCATTGACTGAAGATTCATCGAGCTTTGCCCTAGAGCTGAGTGCAGAAAATGTTGACCGTCTTGATGATATCGATCTAATTATTACCTATGGCACAGACGGATTACTTGAATCTTTACAAAAGGATCCTTTAATCAGTACCTTGCCTGCCGTTCAAAATGGTTCAGTCGCTATTATTGAAGATGCTACACCACTTGCAGCTTCAGGTACCCCAAGCGCTCTATCCATACCGGCAACCATCGATGAATACTTAGCCATCCTTGCAGAAGCGGTGAAAACAGACCAATGAAAAAAATAAATCCTCTTTTGCTAATTGTACTGAGCATAATAGGTTTAAGCATCAGCATACTTGCGTCTCTTGCTTTTGGAGCACGGCACATTGGCTTTCTTGAAGTTATTCAATCACTAATATATAACCAAGAAGAAACACTCAACCAAATTGTCGTACATGAACGCATTCCTCGGACCTTGTTTGGAATTGTCGCCGGAGCTTCCCTGGGAATATCCGGTGCACTTATGCAAGCCATCACTCGAAATCCCATAGCGGATCCAAGTATCCTTGGTGTTAATACCGGCGCATCCCTTTTTGTGGTTGCCGGTATTGCCTTTTTAAATATTGGTCGTCCCATTGAATATATTGGATTAGCGTTACTCGGTTCAAGTATTGTTGCCCTTTTTGTTTTTGGTATAAGCTCTTTAGGCGCATCCGGTAGCACCCCCATCAAGTTAGCATTAGCCGGTGCTGCTACAAGTGCAGCATTATCATCCATCATCAGCGCCATCGTATTACCTCGAACGGATTCAATGACAAACTTTCGTTTCTGGCAAGTCGGTAGTATCAGTGGTGCCACATGGGAGGGAATGCTTACTGTCCTTCCCTTTTTATTGATTGGTTTAGTCATTGGCCTCTTCTCATCCTCAACACTTGATGCACTTGCACTAGGCGATGAATTAGCCATAGGTCTAGGTGTCCGGACTGGTATTGTCCGACTTTTAAGTACCGGAGCAGGAGTTATCCTCTGCGGTGCCACGACAGCCATTGCCGGTCCAATCGGATTCATCGGATTGATGGTACCGCATTCTGTCCGTTTGCTTCTTGGCCCAAGTATGAAGCGTCTCATTCCCATGTCTGCAGTTTTGGGAGCCATCTTGCTCTTATTAGCTGATGTCATCGGTCGTCTCATCGGTTCTCCAAGCGAACTAGAATCCGGAATTGTGACGGCATTTATTGGAGCGCCTATTCTTATTCTTATTGCAATGAAAGCGAAGGTGAAATCTTTATGAGCGATTTAAGGACAACTACACTTCTTATGGGATTTCGTCGACGTCGATTGCGCTGGACTTTTTCCACAAGTTTGCTGATGATCATAGTCTTCGTATTATCGTGTATGGCTTTAGTCCTAGGTAACACAATCTACCCATTATCAACTGTTCTAAGCGTTCTAGGGGGCGAATCAATTCAAGGAGCAACATTTGCTATTTATACATTGCGCCTACCTCGAATGCTTACCGGTCTCTTTGTTGGCCTTGCTTTTGGCATTGCCGGAAGCACCTTTCAGAACCTATTACGTAATCCCCTGGCAAGTCCTGATATTATCGGTATCACTTCCGGTTCAAGTATTGCTGCTGTTTTTTGCATTCTTATTCTAGGACTAAGTGGTCCCCTTGTATCTATTGCAGCTGTAATATCCGGTCTTTTGGTCGCTTTAATAATCTATCTATTGTCTCGCAATGGTGGATTTTCGGGTGGAAAACTCATTCTCATCGGAATCGGTATACAGGCAATGATCCAATCTGCCATATCCTATCTGATTCTTCGTTCCAATCAAAATGATATTCCAAGTGCCCTTCGTTGGCTTAGTGGCAGCTTAAATGGGGTGCGTTTATCCGCACTTCCCGGCTTAGTGAGCTTTGTTCTTATTTTTTCTAGTCTGATTATTCTCTTAGGAGGGCACTTACGAATTCTTGAACTGAGTGAGCAAACTGCAACAAGCCTTGGTGTGCGCACTGATTTGATTCGTATACTTTTAGTTTTATCCGGTGTCTTTTTGATTGCATATGCCACCGCAGTCACCGGTCCCATCGCTTTTGTTTCTTTTTTGTCCGGCCCCATTGCCAAAAAATGGGTTGGCCGTGGATTGCCAAGTGAATTTCCTGCAGGACTTATTGGTGCTATTTTGGTACTTGGATCCGATCTAATCGGCCAGTATGCCTTTTCAACACGATTTCCTGTTGGTGTTATTACCGGTATTCTTGGCTCCCCCTATTTATTGTACTTAATCATTCGAATGAATCGACAAGGAGGTTAATTATGTGTCCGCACCCATTATTAGAAAGCCGTCATCTTGTATCCGGTTATGGCGATCAAGTTGTTGTCAATGATGTGAGCTTATCCATTCCAAAAAATAAAATCAGTGTTATTATTGGTTCGAATGCCTGTGGCAAATCGACACTTCTAAAAACTTTGGCAAGGCTTATTAAACCTATGTCCGGTCAAATCACTTTAGACAATAAACGATTAGACCGCATTCCTTCAAAGCAATTAGCCCGTCATCTGGGTCTTTTGCCCCAGTCGCCCATTGTTCCTGAAGGAATTACTGTGTCTGACTTGGTTTCACGAGGACGGTTTCCATACCAGTCTTTATTTAAAGGATTGTCTGCCAAAGATTATGAGGCTATCGAGGCTGCTTTAGATATAATGGGCATCAAAGATTTAGCCGATCATCCTGTTGATGAGCTGTCCGGAGGACAACGTCAACGTGTTTGGATCGCCATGGCCTTAGCACAAGATACAGACATCTTGTTTTTAGACGAGCCCACAACCTATCTTGATATTACCTATCAGATTGAAATATTAGACCTTTTGACCGATCTTAATAGACGTCGTAAAACCACCATTGTTATGGTTTTACACGATATTAATTTAACGGCACGTTATGCAGATTATATTTTTGCTATTAAACAAGGAAAATTAATAGGTGAAGGGAGTCCTTCTCAGATTATTAGTGAAGAATTCATTGAATCCGTCTTTGGATTAGAGTGTAAAGTCATACGTGACCCTGTATCAAATACACCCTTTATGGTTCCTAAAGGGCGCCATCATGTTTTAGAAGCCTGCTCTTAATCGCGCAGGCTTCTAATCCAATGCATAAATTTCAAAACTTCTTGGTCCCAAAAGGCCCACTCATGAGCTCCCGGACCTTCATAATATTTATAGTCTAGCTTAAGGGCATCTAGTTGTTTACAAAAAATAGCCGTACTTTCCAATATAAAGTCATCTGTCCCACAACTGAGATACATGTTGGGACGTTCTTCTTTCTTCGCTACTAAATCCGCTGCTAACCACAGTAAATCCTCCGGACCGCCTACAACATGATGAACATCATCAAATACTAACCGAATGTCTGCTTCTAGCCGTTTTAACCAGGCTTCTGCATCATCTGCAATGGCTTCAGCCGCTGTTTGGGCCATTAGCAAAGCACCTGAAAAAGAACCGATAACACTATATCGATCCGGATAGGTCATACCAATCTTCATGGCGCCATAGCCACCCATTGAGAGACCGGCTATAAATGTGTACTTTGGATCCTGTGTAATCGGGAACCATTTTTTAAGATACTTAGGAATTTCTTCCGTAATTTGTGTGAAATAAGGATCTCCATGAGCCATATCTGTATAAAAGGATTTTCCTCCTTCAGGCATAACCACGGCAAATCCCAAGTCAGCTGCATAACGTTCAATCGATGTCATTCGGGCCCACTTTGTATAATCATCCGTGTATCCATGAAGCAGATATAGGACCGGATACTTTCCCTCTTCATCATAAAACCCTCGATCTTCATCGGGTAGGATAACGTTCATCCCCATATACTTATTCATAACATCCGATGGATAGTTAACTTGAAATAATGACATATGCTCCTCCTTTTTAAACGGTAAATTCTGATTCAAAAACCGATGTGTTGATTTCTTCGCTTTGTGATACTAAGTGCTTTTGTACTTTTGTTCCGTCACGGCGTGTATACTGATATGTAATGGTATTTTTACCTTGATGCTTTGATGTATATAATAATTGATCTGCATGGGATAGACACACCTCAATGTCACAAGGTTGATGACAGAGTACAAATCCTCCACTAAAGGAAGTAAATGCTTCAAGACTTCCTAATTGATCCGATGCATGTTGTATTTTTTTCAATAACTCTAGCATTTTCGTTTTGGAACATCCATTATAAATAATGATAAATTCATCTCCACCATAACGTCCGACGATACCCTGTTCCCCCACAATGTCTCGTATGGTCGTTGCAGCTTTTTTTAATAACATATCTCCCATCACGTGCCCATAGGAGTCGTTTACTTGCTTAAAATTGTCTAAATCGACCATCCCGATTAATAATTTATTCTTTTTTTGCTTTCGCATTTTTTCGATTTCCCGGAAAACATAGCGCCGATTATAGATTGTTGTTAATTCATCATGTAAGGTCAAATAGGTCAATGCCTGTTTTTGTTTTCCTAATTCATCCAATGCGTACCGATAGGATTTTGCAAATGCTTTTAACATAAATGCACCTGCTATGAAGGTCAAGGGCAACTGGTACATAACGTCAATCATTTCCATCTTGGAATCAATAACTGCAAAGAATTGGGGATATTGATAACGCATGAAAATCATGAACATAATTACAATTAATTCAGCCGTAAAAAACACAAACTGAGTTTTACCTTCAAAAAAATAAATGATGGCAATCATAATAAGAAAAGAATATGCAACGGTAAAGGGATTTGAAAGGGATGAATTTAGCCAACCAAGTGGCAATAAGAGGAAAATCACAATAGTAAAAAAGATAATTCTCGCCGGTTGGACATATCGATTATGCAAGAGCGCATACAAAACAATACCACTTAGTATCAAAGCAATCGCCCATTTTATATTGGCTTGCTTTGGATAATCGATGGCAATATTAACAAGAATAAGTGCAATGGACATTACCATTGCACAAACAAGAATAATGGCAAATATTTGATCTTCTAACTTCAAGGACTGATACTTTTTTCTCATAATTTGTTCCTCTTCATCCATTAGAATATTTACCGTTTAATTATAGCCTATATAAACAAATTAATCAATTGCTTCACTTAGTAAGAGAATTGTTAATGATTGTCCATACGTCATCGGTGAGATAGGAATATTCATATAAAAACGCTCATCCGGTCCAACCGGTGTCCCATAAGATACATTCTGAACAATTCCTTTTGCGTCAATATTATTTAAAACACCTTCCAATGCACCTTGCCCAATCACCTTATATTTTGGGTCTATATATCCTTTTCGTACTGCTTTTAATATTCCATACGCAAATGCCGCTGAACCGGACGTTTCCAAATATGACGCTTTATTATCAATCACCGTGTGCCATAATCCACTTTCATCTTGAGTACTCGCTAGTGAATCAACTTGTTTCTTAAGAATATCTATGAGATAACTTTTTTTCTCTTCTTCAATGTCTACAATATCCAATAATTCTACAACGCCACATGTATACCATGAATTTCCTCTTGCCCAGTGTACTTTTCCGTAATTGTTTTGCTCATTCGAATCCCATCCATGGAAAAAAAGATTTGTCTTCGAGTCAAACAGGAATTGTATATGCAATTCAAATTGTCGAATGCTTTCTTCAACATACTCTTTTTTGTTGAACACGACCCCTGCTTTTGCTAAAAAAAGGCATGTCATAAATAAGGTATCAATAAGTGCTTGACCATCATTGGCATCTCCGGTAATCATATGCTGTAAGAGTCCATCTTTGGTCCTGAGCATATCTTCGTATATCCAACGACTCCATTCTTTAGCAATACTCCCATAACTTTCTTTTTTAGTAATCTCATAAAGCTCTATGAGTGTTATCATTGGTGACATCGTATTTACATTTTTTTCAGGTAAACCATCGTGAATACGTTGATCATACCAATTAATTAAAAACTCTAATGTCTTCGGGTCATGATTCATTTCATAGGATTTTAGCATTCCATACATTCCGACACCTTGAGGCCATTCCCATAAATTAATATCAATAAGCCCAATCGGATAAGGTTCATCCATGTCACTTTTAATGTTTTTTGTTGCATCTACTACTTTTTCCAAATATTCGTTCAATATTTTTTTTTCTATCATAAGCGACGACTCCCATCCCATCTCAATCTTTCCATATTGAGGGTCAGTGAATGTAATCTTCTCTATGGATTGCTCATCTAATGTTTCAAAAGCTTGTGTATATTCATCAATAAACGTTTGGAAACTTCCGAACGTGTCTTGATGTCCCATTTGAATAATCCAGACATTTTCGTAACCCTGTGATTTTATCTCTCTATACTGTGTCTCTCCTGTTTGAACAAGGTCAAGTCCTTGTTTTGCATACATTAAACCATAGACAGAATTTTTTCTAAAAAATACTGTATTAGAATTAAAATAGGCCTCATCAAACTGATCCATTGGGAAATAGGCATGTGTAAAATCGATTTCTTCATTTTGTGGAATCTTATATAATACAAGTGCCACTGATTTATATTGGACAACGCGGGGAAGTATGCCATTACCTGCCCAGTAATTGGGCCTTCCACTTCCACCTACATGGGCTTCGCCCGGGTGGTTAATCCAAAAAAGTGTATTATCCTGAACGAATCCATGCACAACATGTTCTTGATATCCTTTTTGTCCGGGCTTAAAGTCCGTAGCCGATGATAAAATATAATCCTTTGTTTTATATGCATAAACCGAAACATAATTTTTATATCCTTGCACGCGTTGGTATAAAAGTGCATCTTTATCTTTAATTTCTAGATACTTCAAGTATTCATCCGGCGCAGTATAATCGGACAGACTTAATGAAACTGTCCCTAATGTTGATTGGTTTACATAACCTTGGTTCCAAATAATCCAGTTTAAAAACGAACTGCCATTTGTATAATTCCCTTTTAATTCTTTCGTATAACTTCTTCCAAACGTACACGATAATACCCCTTTATGACTATTGACCGCTAAATCCTTAAATATAAAATCCAGACCTTTTTTAGCATTTTCACACAAGAGTTTACTTTCTGACATCATGTAAAGATTAACTAAACCGAGTATATCGATAGGAATATATGCGCTCGAATTCCATTCTGTAATACCTTCCTCAAAAAAGCGTTCGAACCAATATATCAGTCGTTCTTCTGCTTTTGTAACATGTTGCTTTCCCGTCAGTTGACTGTTTGTAAACAAGGCTTCTGAAAAAATTTGTCCCGCAATGAGCTCACATGTATGAAATAATAAGGCGTGATTTTCACTAAAAAACCACATAACATCATCACCGGGTTCATCCATCCAATATCTAAAGTCTAAAATACAGCTTTGGATTTTCCCCCAAAATTCCTCACTAAATATTTCTTCATCTCGAAAGTCAATCCAAATCTTAAGTAGACTGACTAAATAGAAGTCGCTACAATCATAACGATGATTAATCATATCAATATGTTTATCAATAATAGCTTGTGCAGATTCAATATCATACTTAGTAACTAGCATAGCTAATGCTCTGTGGATATCATTCACGCCTTCTTTAGCTACATGTTCTAAAGCTATTTTTTTACGGAGACTTATGTCATCATTTGACATTTTCAATAGATTTCCATGGTATATTTGCGCATTTAACGTTTTTTGAATATCTTGTTTACCCATCTTTATTTTAAATACAAAGGTATTATATCCTGTATAAAGTTCTGCGCTATTTGTAAGCTCTAACGATCTTGTACCTTTCTTTAACTTAACTGACAATGTCTGCACTTTATCATCCGCTAATATTTCACCCGGTACAATATCAACCGTTAAAGTTCCGTCATAGAGCAAAGGTTCTTTCCAGTGAAGGGTCACTTCTTTATCACAATAAAAATCGCTTTCAAAGTACATTTTTTCGAAGATTTTTTCAAAATACTTCAATTGCTCAATCGTCTGGCTATCTTCATCTGTTGGAAGTTGTATTTTAACATCTCCCTCACTTAAATAGTCCAACCGAAAAAAGTATTGTGTATCCCGCTCTGCTAAATCATCAACTCGAATTTGAATTGTATTGATTCCTTTTTTCAATGGCATAGTAAATCGATGTTTCTGAGGCACATTTCGAGAAAATGGCATGAATCGCGTCACTTCTTCCGTGTTGGCTAAAACAACTGCACCACCACACGTTGTCAATTCAAATTCACCGACTTCATCCTTATCAACTATAAGTTGTGTATATGCATATACCTTTAAGTGTGTTGGATCAAACCAAAAATGTGAAAATTCGACATTTGGATTTCCCCATGGAAAATATATTTTCCATGCCTCAATTGCTTCAAATTCTTGTTCGTTAAATCGCATTTCTTCACGTGCGTTTTCAGCAAATTTTGTTTTACAAGGATTTTCATGAATTGAGAATCCTTGCAACAACCATTCGTTGACATCTCCATGCATCGTAACCGGTTCAAAGTCCACTTTTTTTTCTTCGATATTTGAGACAATCCATCGGTTTATTGTTTTATTTTTGTATAAAGGATATATCATTTCCATCACTTTCCTCCGTACTTCCATTATATTGAAATCAAATCTTTAATACTAAAATCAAGATCAACTGAATATTTTGATTCTACACATTCATACTTGATGCGTGCACATTTTTTTTGCGCATCATACATCCAGCCTTTGTTTTTCGTTTCCCATGCCTGAGCCTCCATATAACGTTCTAACTCTTCTCCATTGATTCTGATCTTTAATGGTGCTTTTTCTTTACAAACAACTGTTAAACTATATTTTTGAATATTCTCTTTATAATTCCCCTCCTGTTCAAACACAATGGTTACCTTATCCTCATTTGACTCTGTAAAAATATGTGTTGCCATATAGTCTTTTTTCTTGTAATTATTACTTATACCATCATCTTCATATAGGGTGAACTCCCCCTTTTCCCAAGGTTCAATAAGGAGTTCTAATTCATCTTCCACTTTTTTTTGCGGAATAATCGATCCCGCTCTAAAAAACAAAGGAACCGTTTCTAAGTCGACCGGTATAGTAATTTCCTTTCCACCTTCATATGTTTCAAGAGAAAACCAATGATACCAACTTGTTCCCTTAGGTAAATATATTTTACGTTCTTTTTCTCCCTTTTCAAATATACCTGCTACAAGCACAAATGGACCAAACATATAGTCAAAACTTTCTTCATAGACATTTTGGTCTTTTTGAAACTCATATACTAAGGGGCGCATTATAGGTTCACCAGCTTGATAAGCTTGATAACCTAGCGAATACATATAGGGCATGAATTGGTTGCGTAAGTGAATTGCACTTCGAATATATGGTGTATACTCCGGATATGTCCATGGCTCTGTCACTGTGTTATCTGTATTACATGAATGGATGGAAAATCTTGGATGAAACATAGCATTTTGAATCCATCTTACCAATAGTTCCGGTTCAGGAATGGGGCCATCAAAGCCTCCAATATCAACGCCTTGATTCGCTACCCCTGATAATCCCATCCCTAACATCATCGATGTATTGAATTTCATGTTTTTCCAACTTGTAAAATTATCACCTGCCCATGTTTGTGCATACCGTTGTATACCTGCAAAACCGGCCCTATTTAATATATAGGGACGTTCATTTTCTCCGTATTTCAGGGAGGCATAGTAACTTGTGAATGCCATAAGATTGGGAAGGATAGGGCGTATTGCCATGAAATCAATTGGTGCATCTTCATAATTACACTGCGCTTGATCATCATCAATTTCATATTCATTGTTATCATTCCAAAATGCCCGAATCCCGTAATCAAATAGGTGTGCTTTCATATGTCGCGTCCATAGATCCCGTCCTTTGGGATTCGTAAAGTCAACGAAGCTAGCATCTCCTCCCCAATATCTACTCGTTACCGGTTTTTTTGTTTCTTTCGAGACGATATACGCATCATTGTTGGAATATTCAGCATACAATGGATGTGACAAGAGCATTCCCGGCTTAATATTAGGTGAAACATAGACTTCTTTATCTCGCATTTGTTGAATAAAAGCACCCGGATCTTTAAATCGTTTTTTATTCCAGTTAAAAACATATCTTTTTCCATCTTCTCCTGTCGTGTATCCTGAGGAAAGATGAAATCCACTACAAGGAACCTTCTCCGTTTTTGTTTTTTCCGCAAAATTTAATACCGCTTCATCTGCATTCTCATCTAATTCCGTATAGTACATTGTTGATCCCATATACCCATAAGCATATTTGGGCAAAAGCACAGATTTTCCTGTTAAATCTGTATAGCGCCCAACGACGTCTTTAATACTCGGTCCATTTATGACAAAGATATCCATATCTCCATCCTCAGACATAAAATACTTATATCTTCCCCAATACGCACTTCGTTCACAGCCCATATCAAATGTTGACGGATACGAATTATGATAAAAAATACCTGCAGCCGATTTATTCTTTACATTCGCCGTTATGTAGTACGGAATATGTTTATACAGGGGATCTGATACTTCTGCATCATAACCCAATGTATCTGCATTATTCATTCTTAAACGACGACGATATTTATTTAACTTGCCACTTTTTTCTCCAAATCCATAAAATGTATCTGTATCCTGTATATGTTGGTAATGATAAATCCTTCCTTGATCGTCTTTCATGTATGCCTTCTTTTTTACATCTTCATAAATAGTATGTCCTAATTGATTGTAGATTGTTAATCCAAAAGGATTTTTACTGATCTCAAGTCGAAGCGATTCTGTCGCCACCTCATAATATTCTTCTTTTTCACTAAAGGTATAGTTATATGGTTTAATGCGTTTTCTTTCTTTGGCAAGCATAGAATCCATTCTATCTTTCCATGCTGTGAGCACAAGTATATATGATGCATCTTCCGATAATGTTTCGCTAAAGGACGTCTTGATTCTTACAATATCAGCGGTCAAGAACCACACGCGCATAAGCCCATTATTTGTTTCTATATCAACATATTCTTTTTTATCTGAAATTGACGTAATACAAACTAGTTTCTTCATACTTCCTCCACTATTATCCTTTTAATCCCGATGTAACCATTCCTTTTACAAATTGCTTTTGGAAGATCAAGAAAACAATTAATACCGGAATCATTGTAATTACAGATATCGCTAATAATCCGTTCCAATCCACATTGTATTGACCGACAAAGTTAGATATGGCTAATTGTACCGTGTATTTTTCAGGTGTACTTATAACAATTAATGGCCATAAGAAGTCATTCCAACGCCACATAAATGAAAATATTGTTAAAACGGATAAAACAGGTTTTGATATTGGTAAAATCAGTTTTACAAATATTCGCCACTCTGAAGCTCCATCAATTCGAGCCGCCTCTAAAAGTTCATCAGGTACTGAAAGTAAATATTGGCGCATTAGAAACAAGCCTGTCGGTGTTGCTGCAGGTGGTACAATAATACCTACAAATGTATTATATAAATTCAACTTCGTAATCACTTGAAATATTGGAATCATAATTACTTCTAAAGGAATCATTAATGTCGAGATAAAGCCAATCAGCAAAAAATCTCTTCCTTTAAACTTATACTTAGCTAAGGCAAATCCAGCCATTGTATTAATCACTAATGTGACCATTGTTGACAGAATCGTTACCATAAAACTATTGTAGAAGAATAATCCAAAATTCCCTTTTTTAAATGCAATAATGTAATTTTCTATGGATGGTTGACTTGGTATTAACTCAGGTGGCCATTTATACAAACTTGTTCCTGCTTTAAATGATGATAGTACAATCCAAATAACCGGAAGCAAGAAGAAGGCCGAAATAATTATCAGGACAAGATATACCATTAAATTTTTGCTTACTTTCATTAAATTTCGCCTCCTTTATTCACTTTGAATTGGATTGAAGTTGTAATTAATATGATTAGGAAAAGGATTACCGACATTGCACTTGCATATCCAAGCTGATTTTTTTCAAAACCAAAACGATAAATATATTGAACGAGATATGTTGTCGCTCTCCCAGGTCCTCCACCGGTTAGTGATACAATTAATGGATATGCTTTGAACGAATCAATAATTGCAAGCATAATAACCATAACACTTGTTGGTTTTAGCAGCGGTAAAGTAATTCGGGTAAACATCTGCCACTTCTTCGCTCCATCAATATTTGCAGCTTCATAAAATTCTGAAGGAATGCTCTGTAATCCGGAAATGAAAATAACCATAAAAAAACCAATTCTCGACCACAATGTGGCAACAATGACAACAAGTGTTGCATAAAACGATTCCGATAACCAAGGTATCCCTTTTTGCCCTCCAAGTTCCATTAAATAATTAATGATTCCGAAAGTATCTCCAAAAATCCATTTCCATGTTACTCCTACTACGATAAACGATATCATTGTTGGCCAATAAATAATTGCCCGAAAAATGCCTTTGAATCGAATTTCTTTTATCAACAAAATAGCTATTCCCAAGGCAAGCACATAAATAGTTGGCACCACGATACCTGAATAAATTGCTGTTCGAAGCATTGTATCCCAAAAGTCGCTATCGCCAAATAATTTTACATAGTTTGTTATTCCCACAAATTCTTCTTCTGAAAGTCCATCATAATTTGTAAATGAAAAATACAGTCCATATGCTGCGGGTATAACTACAAAAATAAAAAAGATTATAAAATTAGGAAAAACAAATAAATATGGCGCCAAAGCACGCTGGATATTAATTTTTCGTTTTTTTTGTTTTATTCGATGTTCCATACATCAACCTCCGTACTTTTTAATAATTAAAGGCTGCCTTTTCCTTCATCAGCAGCCTTTAATCACCATCTATTTATTACTACTATTGAGCTTCAATTGTTTCTGTTATTAGTTGCGCCACCTTATCAAGCGCTTCTTGCGCTTCTGCTTCTCCCATTAATACGTCTTTGATTGCATCTGTAATATCAGGATTAACAACAGGCATAATATCCTGTCTCGACCAATCTTTTGCTGCTGCCGGTGGTGTATTTGCTAACTCATTAGAAAAGATTGCAAACATTTCTTTTCCATATTCATAATCTAATTCACTATTATCTAATCTAGGACTAATAAATAATGAATCACTGCAATACTGGCCAGTATTCTCCGCTTTCGCAAAATACTCTAAAAATTTCATTGCTTCTTCTTCCACTCCGGTGTTTTTAAATGGCATCATATATTTCCCACCAGGTACTGAAGATCGTGTTGCTTGTTTTGGTGCATATGTTACGCCCCACTCGAAATCAGTAATATCTCTATAATTACTTAACATCCAGTTTCCTGAAAGATGAGCAACGGCTGTCCCTGATCTAAATAGGTTATTCGGATTTTCTCCTCCAAGCCATACTGATTTTGGAATAACATCTGTATCATGCAACTTTTTAAAGTAATTCATGGCTGCAACACCTTGTTCATTATTAATTGCTGGTCCGTCTCCTGCTTCATTAATAATACTTCCACCAAATTCATACAATAAAGTTGACCATCTGTGTGAAGTAACATCCCAAAGCAAGCCATATCTTGCATCAGAATTTTCTTTAACTTCAATAACTGCTTGCTCAAACTCTTCCCAAGTCCACACTTCCTCTGGAGACCCCGGAACGGCTACTCCGGCTTGATCAAATAGTGTTTTGTTATAAATCAAACCATTTGCAGTTACATCCATCGGTACTGCGTAGACGCCACCATCTTTTGTGTAATATGGTTCTAATGAATCCATATATTGTTCTGTAAACGTATCATAACCGCCCATAAATTCGCTTAAATCTTGAGCATGGTCAAATAACAATCCCGGATTTGTAACTCGAGCAATCGCAGGTGGTGTTCCTCCCGCAATCATCGTTTTAAGTTTTGAGTCTAAATCACTATATGCAACTTCAATCATATTGAATTCTACATGAGGATTTTCAACTTTGTAGTTATCCATGACTTTTTGCATGGCCTCTGTTTCGACTCCGTCTGCAAACCACAAGATATCTAACTTTACATCTTCCTTTTCATTATCTGCGCTGTCTGAATCCCCATCATTTGTTGTACTTTCTTGAGAACTTGTATCTGTTCCTGTACTAACATCTTCCCCTGTTTCTTCTTTCCCACATCCACTAAACATTGCTATCGATAATGCGAGGATGAGTAATACTACCAAACTTTTTTTAGTCATTTTGTAACCTCCCTAATATTTGAAATAATTGACTACAGATATATTATATCGGTTATTCTCTTCTGATGAAATGCACAAAGACGAGGTATTTTTGCACAATAAAGAGGTTATTATGCTCATCACCTTAATTCGATTGTCACATATATGAATCTATGATAAAGTAAAATTGTCTTACATTACATAGGAGGTTTTCGTATGATTAAACCACTCAAATTCTTCAAAACATTTTATAGCAAACGCAGAATCCGAGAAAAATTATTTTTTCTAATTATTAGTATTACAGGTATAGCTTTTTTACTAACTCTTGCTGTAGTGCAGTTTGCAAACAATTTAGTCAAAGAACAACATTTACAAGTCTCTGCACAAGTACTAAACATCTCTTCTTCAATTATCACGAATGAACTTACCAAAATAGAGACACTCTCTTTAAATATTGCGGTTGATAAGGTTGTACAAGATTATTTTACAACCTTGCTTACAGTCACTCCGGAGAATCAATATATTGTAAATCGAATTGATCTTGATGAGACTTTGTTTAATTACAGTAATAGCGATAATTACATTGATTCCATTCATGCAATTAGTCTGAATGAATTTGAAGTGAATATAGGAAAAAGAGAGCTTCCGATAAATCCATTAGCAATGGAATCTATTCTTGAGCTTGCTGCCTTAGCAAATGGGAAGAATATCTGGTATACGGACAATAATGACAAATGGCTATATTGCGCACGTTCTGTTCGTGAAGTAAAGAATTTTACATTAGATCAATTGGGCACGATTATTATTCGTATTAATAAAGAAGGGTTAATTAAAAAGCACAGTCATTTATTTAATGAATTGGATTCAACTGTACTGATTTTCCTCGAAGATAACCTTGTATTTACTTCCTCTTCTCCTGACCTTATTGACGTTATAAATATTCCTAATAGCAGAAATGGATATATGATGCAAACGCTAGATGGTGAAGACTATTTTGTTGCTTTTAGTAAAGTGAAATATACGGATTGGATGTATATGAATATTATTCCTTACAATCATATCACTTCTCAGATAAAATCAATTAACACATTCACATATATTTTTTTCAGCCTTATTTTTGTAATCTCTTTTATAATTATCTTTTTATTTTCAAAACAATTTACAAAACCAATTGCGAAACTTGCTTCGAATATGAACACTGTTGAGAAGGGAATATTTGATATCACTAAAATGGATTTTGAATCCTACCATTCCGAAGACGAAATCGGACAGCTTGAACATGATTTTGAGCTAATGATTCGTGAAATTAACACGTTAATTAATGAAAATTATTTGAAGCAATTGACGATTAAGGATGCTAAATACAGAGCTCTTCAATCCCAAGTCAATCCTCATTTTTTATATAATACACTAACCTCCATTAACGCTTTAGCAAAAATTTCCAAACAGGAAAAAATCTCAACTATGGTTGAGGCACTCAGCAATCTTTTTCGTTTTTCAGTAAACAATGATAAACCATTAATTAAGCTTTCTGATGAAATCAAAATCTTAGAAAATTATATGGCTATTCAAAAAATACGTTATCAATCGCGATTAAATTATACACTCAATATTGAACAAGATTATTGGGATTATTTGATTCCCCCATTTACATTACAGCCGTTAGTTGAAAATTCAATTAAATATGGTATTTCTGAAAAAAGAACAAATGGCTTTATCAAAATATCTTGTTTTGAAAAAAATGACACCCTTTTTATTCACGTTGCTGATAACGGACCAGGCATGAACCCTAACTACTTAGATAATATTGATGCTTCTTCAAATACAAGCAACCATATTGGTATTGGTTTACGTAATATAAATGCTCGAATCAAGTTAATGTTTGGAGAAACCTATGGATTAACAATTAACAGTAGTCAAGGTCAAGGAACCACAATCATTATATCTTTGCCAAAAGGTAGTGATTATATAGGAGGTATTCATGTATAAATTATTAATCGTTGACGATGAAGCATTAATTTGCCAAGGACTTGATGCAATGATTCATTGGGAGCATCTAGCACTCACAAAATCAGGTATGGCACATGACGGAATTGAAGCAATGAAATCTATTGAAGACGATCTTCCTGACATCATTATAACTGATGTTAAGATGCCGGAAATGGATGGATTAGAGCTAATTAAAGAAGTTAGTATAAAATATCCCAATATCCATTTTATCGTTTTTTCAGGACATGATGAATTTGAATATGCACACAAAGCAATGCAATATGGAGTAAAACATTATTTATTAAAGCCATCAAGCGATGATGAATTAAATTCAGTATTAACTGAACTTATTGATGAACTAAACCAAAAAAATAATCAACTACTTATTCATAAAACTTTGCTAGAGAACATAACTGAGCATTCTTTTGGGCGCTTCTTACTTGGCGATGAGTTTGGAAAGCAAGAATGGGAATACTTAAATCGATTAATTAAGCTAAAGATTGATTTGGATAAGGGATATCTCATACTATTTAACATCGGAACTTCTATTGAAAACTATCATACCTTTGCACTAAATAATATCATTAATGAAGTCTTAGATGTCAATAACATCATATTAAGGACAAGCATTAATGAAGAATCTGTTCTGGTTATTAATAAAACAGATTTATTTGATTTGAAACAAAAAATCAGCCTAATAAAAGCTAAATTTTTTGATTTCTATACCATTGATACGACCATATTTCTAACACCTGTTCATGATATTAAATCACTACCGGAATCTTATTCACAACTCCATTGTTATATTAAAACACATTTATATTTTGTCAAAGGAAAAATTGTTGAAGCAAACGAATTTACCCGATTATTAAATAAAGAGGTTTCTTATCTAAATTATGATTTTAACCCATTAAACATAGCATTAAAAGAAGGCCATGAACACGATGCCATTCAATTATTGGACACTTTCTTCACTCAATTGAGACACAATCATTATACAAAAGATCAAGTACAATTATCCACTTTAGAATTGTTAAATGAATTACTCTCCCATATTCCGGCCACCTCTCGTGTCAATTATCTAAAGCAATTTTTGAATGGAATCAATTCCACCCATTTAGACGTTATTCATCATCAACTTAACCTTTTCATTCAAGAAATCATTCATTTATATAAGGAAAAAAACATTTTAAAATATTCACCCTTAATCAATGATATTATCAAAATTATCATGCACGAAATTAGCAATCCAAAATTGTCCCTTAAATGGATTGCCGAAAACATGTTGTATATGAATAAAGACTATTTAAGCAAAACCTTTAAAAAAGAAACCGGCATTGCTTTCTCAACATTTTTAATGAATTTTCGCATGGATAAAGCTTGCGAAATGATGGCAGAAGCAGATGAAAACAGAATAACCGATATTGCAGAAAAAATTGGATTTGGTAATAATCCAGCTTATTTTAGCCGCGCCTTTAAAAAATATACAGGAATGAATCCTTCCCAATACAAAGAGAAAGAGTAATATTACTCTTTCTCAATAAGATACAAGCGAGATCCAAAGTCGCCGAGTATGCGGGTATAAGCATCAACACCTACACCCATAAACTGTGTAAATGGCCGTATTCCAGCCTTTAACAATTCATCTCCGGATGCATGTATGGAAAACGATTCACTCATCATCCTCGTCTCTTCATCGACATGCTGCTTTCGACAGGCGAGGTGATAGCTTGCTTCTTCCTCTAAATTGACGACGTCGATATGATCAAGCACCGGACTGGCTTCTTGTAATTGTTGGTATTCGCCAAGAATTGCTTCCCTTTTATCTGGATCTAAAACCTGCCAATGCATATGATTATTTTCAAAAGGTGATTGCAAACGATTAAAATCACCAAATTGAAACAAGCTACGATGTTTCTTATAAAATTCCACTTGTTCTTTAATCATTTCTCGTTCTGTATTGGATAAATTAATCAAGTCGAGTTCATAGCCTAACACACCAAATGCCGCCACATTAAACCGGGTTTCTAGGGGTGTTTTACGTAAGACTTGATGGGATTTTCGCCCTGAAACATGGGCTCCCATTGTCGATAAGGGAAATACATAGGACGTACCATATTGGATTTTATACCTAGCAACGGCATCTGTGTTATCCGAGGTCCATGTTTGTGGCATATACGCTAGCATGCCCAGATCAAAACGATTTCCACCACTACTACAGGATTCAAATAAGACTTTAGGAAAGCGTTTGACTAATCGTCCTAAAAGCTTGTATAATCCTAACACATAACGGTGTGCGAACTCTTGTTGTCGTTCCGGTTCAAGCCATGATGAATACAGGTCAGAAAAATTACGGTTCATATCCCACTTAATGTAATCAACCTTTGCATGTTCAAATATATTACTCAATTTCTCCTCAAGGTAATCGATAACTGCATCATTCGTCAAGTCAAGTATATATTGGTTTCTCCCTGGTGAGACTTCCCGCCTCGGATGCCCCACGATCCACTCGGGATGTTTTCGATATAAGGCAGTTCCTTTATTAACCATTTCCGGCTCAACCCATAGTCCAAACTGTAATCCTTGTTGATGAACATAGTGGGCAATACCATCAATACCATTCTCGAGTTTGTCATAGTCAACAATCCAATCACCAAGTCCATGTCGGTCATTATTACGATTCATAAACCAACCATCATCAAGAACAAATAATTCAATACCTAACTCTTTGGCCGAGTCAACTAAGGCCTTGATTTTATTATGGTCAAAGTCAAAATAGGTAGCTTCCCAATTATTGGCTAGTATAGGACGTTCCCGACGACGCCAATATTTTGGAATTAGATAGTCATTAATCATCTGGTGAAAATTCTGACTCATTCCATTAAATCCCTTTGCACTAAATGTCAACACGGCTTCCGGTGTTTGGAAGAAGTCCCCAGGTTTTAAGAGCCACTCGAAGTCAAAGGACTGTATGCCCATCTGAATGCGTGTAAACCCATAGGGTGTCACCTCAACAGAGGATTCATGGGAACCACTGTAAATCAAAGCAAATCCATAGGCTTTTCCAGTGCATTCCGTCGTTGTTTTTTTTGCTAAACACAAAAAAGGATTATAGTCCGAACTACTGACTCCTTTTTTAGAATCCAAAACGATACGCCCTTTTTTCAGCGCATATTTGTTGATATGTCGTTCCCGAATCCACTGGCCTTCTAATGAAATCAAGTCATAGTCGCTATACCGGTCATCCCAATTAAAACTCATCATACGTTGGATTTTTAATGGACCTGAACCGTTATTTACCAGCTCCATGGATCGAATAATGATATTGGCAGCATCAATGACACTGTATTTTAAATATAGTTTTACACCACTCACTTCATCTTTCAATAGTATAGTTAGCGATTGACCGTCTTCCTCAGATAATTCCACACTCGCAAGTTCTGATAGTTTTTCTTTACCTTCATGTATTTCATGAGATACATATAAAAAATCGAAGGTACGATTACCATCATCTTCTTGAAGGTGTAGCGTCGGCTCTCGATAATCCCCCTTACCATATATCCCCAATTCTAGAGGTGTCACGTTTAGGCAAAAATCACTTTTTGTGGAGTATACAGTGCTATTGCCCGGGGCCGAAACATATTGTTGATTTAGGGCATCATAGTTTTCCTTAATGCCTATCTTTTCTCCATAGTAGAGTTGCGTAATATGTCCTGTCTCTAACACTTTAAAAATATAACTCGTATTCTTTGTTTGTATGTGAAAAATTTGTGTCGTTTCGTGATATTTTATCATAGTCTCTCCAACTTTTATTTAATCGATCCCAACATTCCGGCCACAAAGTGTTTTTGTAATAAGAAAAACACAATGAGTGTTGGGGCTGTTGCTATGATAATCGCTACCATAATAACGCCGTATTCGGGAAAATAAGCTGATGACAGCGACGAAATAGCTAGTGTCAATGTTTTCTGACGTTCTGACTGCAATATGATTAATGGCCATAGATAACTATTCCAAAACGTCATAAACGATAATATTCCTGCTGCTGCATAGGTTGCTTTCATCGTTGGCACATATATTCGAAAGAATATCTGTATTTCACTTAGGCCATCAACTCTAGCAGCATACATCAAATCACTGGGAAAGGTCTTTGTATTTTGTCGAAAGAAAAAAATCATAAAAGGCATTGCTAATGTTGGTATAATAACACCAATATGGGAATCAAGCATTCCTGCCCCTGCAAACATTCTAAAAAGCGGAATCATGAGGGCCGCAAAGGGAACCATCATGGTTAGAAGTAAGACTCCGTAAACTTTTTCGGATATTTTATTCCGATAAATCTCAAATCCATAACCAGCTAAAGAAGCAATGAGTAATTGTAAAACCATTCCTCCAACCGCTATTTTTGTTGAGTTCCAAAATAATAAAGGTAAATCAATCATTTCATTTAATTTTTGAAAATTACCGATAAGTTCTGTACCGAAGGTATATTTACCTTTCATAATATCTGTCGCTGAATTTGTTGCACCGATAATCATCCAAGCGAATGGAAATATGGAAACAAAAGCTGCGATGTTTAAAAATCCGTATTTGAATATATTTCTAAGTAATTTAGCCACGATCATCACCTGCCACTCTAAATTGCATTACTGCTAAAATTGCTGTAAAAAATACGATAACATACGACACTGTCGCTGCATAACCAAAGTTGGGAACATATTTAAAGGATAAATCATAGATATATTGGGTTAGTGTAATGGTTGCCTGCAAAGACGGTGATGAAGCTCCTCCACCTGTTAAGTTAACCACTTCATCAAATAACTGCAAGGTTCCAATTGTAGACATAATTGACGTAAAGAGTATAACGGGTTTTAACATTGGAATCGTTATATAAAAAAACTGCTTTACTTTTGACGCACCGTCGATTTCTGCCGCCTCATATATGGATGGACTAATATTTTGTAATCCAGCTAAATAAAAAATCATATTATACCCGGTCCAGCGCCAAGTAATGGCAAGTACCACTGTTACTTTTGCCCAAAACGCATCTCTCAACCAGGAAATAGGCTGATCGATAAGTCCGATAAACAACAAGGTTTGATTAACAATTCCATCGACGCTAAACATACTTTTAAAAAGTATTGAATAGGCAACTAGCGATGTAACACAAGGCAAGAAAATCGCTGTTCGATAAAAGCCTTTTCCAATAAGCTTACGATCGTTTAATAAGGTGGCTAAAAGTAATGCCAACGTTAACATAATCGGTACTTGAAACACAAAGTATATAAAGGTATTCTTTAATGCTTGTTTAAATACATCATCGGCTAATATACGCTTTACATTTCCAAGTCCTACAAACTCTGTTACAACACCTTTTCCTGATGTTGTTGATAAGACAAGAGAATTTATAATCGGATAAATAGCAAAAACTGATGTGAGTATTATTGCAATTAGCACAAAAGAACCGCCATAATATAGCTTTCTACGAAATTCTTTTGATTTCATAATCATTTTCATGCGACATCCTTTCAAAAAGAAAGCTACCTTAGTCATTCATATTTACTAAGGTAGCTCATCATTCTAGTTAATTTGACTTGATAATTGTTGCTCTGCCATTTCTAGAGCTTCCTCAATAGATTCACCTGCATAGACTCCAGGCATAACCCCCATAATTGCAGCATCTGCTTCATATGTATATAAGCCATAATTTAATGGTGGAATCTGATCCATCCATTCTGAAAAATCAGCAAATACAGTTTGTCCGCCAAAGAATTCATCTGGCTCCGTATAAGCTTCTCCACTTGCTGCCGGAAGATAAGAACCTACTGCACCACGTTCAACGAGTATTTTTTGATAAAAGTCTACATCTGTATACACACGATTCAAGAAGTCTACAGCTAAATCCGGATTCTCAGATTCAGAAAGCACGTACCAGCTAGATCCACCTAAGTTTGAAGCATTCACTGAACCTTCAACGTTAAGTCTTGGTGTTGGCGCAACTGCCCATAATCCACTTTGACTTTCTTCCGCTTTGACTGAACCCATAATCCAAACACCTGTAGTGATAGATGCGACATCACCTGTGTTAAGAGCTCCAACCCATTCACCCCAGCCTGAAGTGATTTTTGTCATTGGTGATTCAACGATATCTCTATAGATACGTAATGAATCCGCTAAGGCTTCGTTGTCTGCTATGTTTATTTGACCATTTTCATCAAAGTACCATGTTCCTGCACCGTTTAACATGACACGCATTAATCCACCATCATTAGGGTCTGTTGCTAACATTTGATGACCCGTTTTTTCAAATACTGTTTCACCGATTTCAATGAACTCATCCCAAGTAATATTTTCCAAATCTTCTGCTGAATAGCCTGCATCTGCTAAATAGTCTGTTCGATAGAAAAATCCGCTAACACCAGAGTCAAATGGTACACCATAGACGCTACCGTCCATTGTCATAAGCTCTACTTTGTAACTTGCAAAATCTTCATGTGGGATTTTTCCTGTCAAATCCAAAAAGCTTCCTGGATAAGATTGTAAATATTTTTGTGAGTTGTAATCTTCAACTAATACAATATCCGGTAATTCATCTGTTGCTCCGGATGCTAACATAGTATGTAGTTTTTGCTCTACATCACCTTTTGCATAGTCTACGATTTCAATAGTTACACCTTCATTTTCTGCTTCATAAATCGCCTTTGCCTCTTCCATAATTGCGATGTTGAAGTTTGGATCCCATGCCCATACAGTTATTGTCTTTGTTTCTGCTGAGCCCGAGTCTGTTGCAGCATCTGTACCTTCATCTGTTCCTGAATCTGTACCGGATGCATCCTCTGTTGCCGAATCTGTTCCACTTGTTTCTCCGCCTGCATCATCACTTCCACATGCTGCTAATGACAATACTAAAACGAACATCATAACGATTGCTAAAATCTTTTTCATAGTATCCCTCCTGATAAAGTTTAGTAAATTTTTACTCTCTAAGTATAGTAAACATTTACCTAAAAGTCAATACTATATTTGTCTTTTTTGCTATTATTCCACTAAAAAAACACTATAGAAGAAATTCTATAGTGTTTTTCGACGTTTGAAGATAGTAGGTATGATTATTTTTTTACTGATTTTTCTGCCGTTGAATCGTTCTATCAAGGTATCAACTGCCGTTATCCCCATAAACTCTGTATGTATATGTAATGTTGATAGGGGTGGAAATGTATATTTAGCTGTTGGAATATCATCAAAACCAACAATCGCTATATCATTGGGGATACTTAAGCCAACTTCATGAATCGCTCTCAATGCTCCAATCGCTAACGAATCACTTGCAGCAAAAAATGCAGTCGGTAAATCATCCATTTCAAGCGCTTGTTTCATCAACCGATAGCCTGTTGCCGGTTTAAAATCTTCAATAAACACAAAACGTTCATCGTAAATTCCTTTTTCCTTGGTATATTCTTCGAATGCTTTTTGCCTAACTTCGCCAAGAGGTGTATTATATTCTTCATAATCCTCACGCCCACCTATAAAGCCGACGCGTTCATGCCCAGCTTGGCAAATCGCATCCAATACTTTAACAACAGCTTGTTGTAAATCAATATTAACCGAATCATAACGTTCATCATCGGGAGAACAATCCACAAAAACCATGTTTTCTGTAATCTGAGAAAATGCATTAATTTGTTCATCTGTAAATCGACCGATACATATAAGACCATCAACATCATCCAACAGGCTTAAATCATAGCCCGCATCATCTTTAAATGATTTTATGATATCGATGCCTTCTTCATTACATTTTTTTTCGATTCCGATACGTATAGATAAAAAATAAGGATCCACCAATTCATCATGTAAATTTGAAAAATACATCAAACCTATTTTTTGTCGATTCACATTTTTTGCCAACCGCTTTTTACGGTTTCTCGGGGTCTCATAATTGAATTCTTCTGCTATTTCAAGAATATTTTTTCGTTTTTCATCTGATATTGATAAGGTCTCATCATAATTAAGCACTCTTGAAACTGTTGTTAGCGATACATCTGCTTTTTTTGCTATATCTTTAATCGTTGCCATAAGGACCTCCTTCGAATTATATCAACGCACTAATAAAGACGGTCGCAAGTCCTAAGAAAAAGAAAAATCCTAAGACATCTGTAACTGTGGTTACAAAAACCGCTGAAGCGAGAGCCGGGTCGATATTTAATTTCTTTAATGTAAGCGGAACAAAGTATCCTGCTAATGTCGCCATGATCAGATTAAGCAACATAGCGACTCCTATCACTAATCCAAAAACAGCACTTCCTTCCCATATCAAACCAAGTATGGCTACGGCTAAACCAAGGACAATACCATTTAGCACACCTACACCAACTTCTTTTTTTAGTATTTTCTTGGCATTTTCAAGCGTCACTTCTCCAAGGGCAATTCCTCGGACAATAAGGGTTAAGGTTTGGGTCCCTGCATTGCCCCCCATCCCTGCTACAATTGGCATGAAAGTTGCTAATGCAACAACTTTTGCAATGGTCTCTTCAAACAAACTGACAGTTGCTGCTGCCAGAATCGCTGTAAACAAGTTAACAATCAACCACGGCAATCGACTCTTGACAGACTCCCTAACGCCACCGGCTACTTTTTCACTTTCTTGTAGACCGGCTAATCGATACAAGTCTTCTGTATCCTCGTCAATTAGAATTTCCATAATATCATCAACCGTTATAATCCCTAACATTTTATTTTCAAGGCTTACAACCGGTATAATCAGATAACCGTACTTTTCAAACATACGTCCAATAGCTTCTTGGTCCATATCAACCGATACACTAATGACACTTTCTTTCATGATATCACCGAGTTTTGTGTCAAAAGAACTCTTGACCATATCCCTTAAAGAAACTACCCCTTTAAGAACACCGTCATCATCAAGCACATATATATAATAAAAAGTCTCCGCATCCGGCGCTTCTTTTTGAAGGTAGTCCAAGGTGTCTCCAACCGACATCTGGTCCTTCAGCGCAAGGAACTCCGTCGCCATGATCCCACCGGCTGTTTCCGGTTCATAGGCCAACAATTCCCTGACTTCCGCTGCATCTTCAGCATCCATATTAACGATAATAGAATCTTGTTCTGTTTCATTAATAGCTCCTAACAAGTCAACAAGCTCATCCGAAGACATTTCATCCACAATATCCATCTGTTTTTTCTTTGAAAACAGCGTCAGCAGTTCATATTTTTCTTCGTCTTCAGCTTCATCGATGATACTTGCAATGAATTGTTCCGGAAGATGCCTTAAGAGTTCAAGCGGATCTCCTTCGTATTCATGAACAGCATCGAGTATATCCGCCGGATGTACTTCTTCAAGGAATAGTTCCATTTGTTCTTTATCTGCAACCATTAAAAACTGAATAAGTTCTGTATGATTTAATTCAACATTTTTCACATTTGTTATCCTTCCCAGTCAAGTGCTCGAGTCACTGCTTTTTTCCAACCTCTATATTTTTCTTCACGTTCTTGTTTACTCATATTTGGTTCATACACTCGGTCAATGTTATCATCCAAAACCAAAACTGACTGATCTTCCCAAAATCCAACGGCTAATCCCGCTAAGAACGCTGCTCCGAGGGCCGTTGTCTCAATAACATTAGGTCTTGCTACCGTTACATCTAAAATATCGGCTTGAAATTGTAACAAGAAATTATTCTTACTTGCCCCGCCGTCAACTTTTAGTTTTTTGAGGTCAATTTTTGACTCTTCCACCATTAAATCAATCACATCTTTTGACTGATAGGCAATGGATTCAAGTGTTGCACGAATAATATGATTGCGATTAGCTCCGCGTGTCAGTCCAACGATAACACCACGCGCATACATATCCCAATACGGCGTTCCAAGCCCTCCAAAAGCAGGCACCATATAAACACCATTTGAATCATCTACTTTTGTTGCAAAGTATTCGCTCTCATCTGCTGAATAGATCATACGCATCTCATCTCTTAGCCATTGTATCGATGCCCCCGCATTAAACACGCTACCTTCAAGGGCGTAGGTCACTTTACCCTTATATCCCCATGCAATCGTTGTCAGCAAACCTTTTTCTGATATGATTCGCTTTGATCCTGTATTCATAAGAATAAAGGCTCCTGTGCCATAAGTATTCTTTACCATTCCTTCTAGAAAACAAGCTTGGCCAAAAAGAGCTGCTTGTTGATCACCTGCAGCACCTGCAATAGGAATCTTGGCTCCTCCGAATGTTTTTTCATGGGTACAACCATAGATTTCACTTGAGTCACACACTTTTGGGAGCATCGCTTTTGGAATATCTAAGATTTCTAATAAATGATCATCCCATTGCAGGGTTTCAATATTAAACATCATGGTCCGAGATGCATTTGAGTACTCTGTAACATGCACTTCTCCCCGTGTCAAATTCCAAATCAACCAAGTATCCATCGTTCCAAAAAGTAGTTCTCCACGTTCAGCCTGCTCTCTAGCACCTTCTACATGGTCTAGAATCCACTTTACTTTTGTTCCGCTAAAATAGGCATCCACCAACAATCCTGTTGTCTTTTTTATATAGTCTTCATGACCATTGGCAATGATTTCTTCACAAATATCTGCTGTCTGCCGAGACTGCCATACAATGGCATTATAAATGGGTTTTCCAGTATTTTTATTCCAAACGACTGTTGTTTCGCGTTGATTTGTTATTCCGATTGCAGCAATCTCATCCACGCTTGCTGAACAGGTTTCAATCACTTCTCGCATCACACCACTTTGAATTCCCCAAATCTCCATAGCATCATGTTCAACCCATCCTGCTTTAGGGTAGATTTGCTTGAATTCTTTTTGTGCGCTATTTACAATCTGACCGTCTCGATCAAATAGTATTGCCCGACAACTTGTTGTACCTTCATCCAATGCTAAAATATAATTTTTCATATAAAACCTCCGTCTTATTGTCAAATTATGGTTTGAGCTTCAAACCGTGACTCCTTTATTCATCAAGAACCTCTTCTCGTGTATAATATTTTTTATCCACAAGAACGGACTCCCAATTTTTTTGATTCACCTCGTAAACATCTAACATAACCGTATCCACATCCTGAATACCATTATGATAGGCCTCTCCATTTGTTATGCTTTTTAAATCATTTTCAAATAACTTCTGGCTAACTTCGACCGTTTTCTTGGCTAGTTCACGTACGTCCTTAAAAACCGTCATACTTTGCATGCCTTTTTCAATCCATTGAACTGAGGATAATTCCGCATCTTGTCCCGTAACAATAGGCAAGTCATCTTGTCTATATCCATTTTCCTGCAATGCTTCTATAACTCCTCTACTCACACCGTCATAAGGAGATAGTACAGCATCAATCCGATCTTCTGTATAATAATTATTTAAAAGACTGGTCATCCGACTTTTAGCAATCATTCGATCCCATCGCAAGGTATTGACTTCTTTGACATCAAACTGCTTACTCTTTACCACTAAACGCCCATCTTCTATATATGGACGAAGCACATCCATTGCTCCGTCAAAAAAATAATAGGTGTTGTTGTCATCCGCTGAACCTGCAAATAATTCCATATATTTGGGTTCTCCATCTGAAAAATCCAAGTGATCGACAATATACTGCCCTTGAATCTCACCAACTTTTTCATTATTAAAGCTTACATAAACATCAACTGCATCTGAATTCATGATTAATCGATCATAGGAAATAATTGGAACTCCCAACTCTTTTGCCCTTTTTAATACATCCGTTAAAGAATTCGAATCAATGGGTGCAATCACTAATAAATCGACACCTTCATCTAGAAAATTATCAATTTGAGAGGCCTGATTGCCAACAACATCTTCCGCAAAAGCTAGCTTTGTCTCATAGCCTATTTCTTCAAACTCAAGCACCGTATATTTTGCATCTAAAAGCCAACGTTCAGATGATTTTGTTGGCATAGAAATTCCGACTACCTTATGATCTTGCTTTCTTTGGCAACTGATAAAGGCGAATAGTCCTACCATCAAGCAAATCAATATAATGACATGTCGTTGCACTTTCATAGCTACACCACCTATATATGACTTAACTTTTCTTCCCAAATTTTTGTTTGTTCGTATTGTCCCGCGACACTTTTGATATGTATCTTAGAACTAAAGGCATTGAACTTATTGCGTGTAAATGAAGCAACTTTAATGACATCTTTATTTTTTGTATCTGTCGTTCCTTGAATTTGTTCAATCAAGGCTCCATCATTGACAACAATCTCGATTTCTTCTGCTCGAAATGCTTTTAAGACTTTTAATAGCTCTATGACTGAATATAGGCCCGTCACAGCAGGTTTACGATAATCATGATAGATAACATCCCCTTGAACAAACTGATCATTTTCATCATAAATGGCATATTTGAAAATCATGTCTTCTTCCTCATGATAGGCTGGCGTCGCTGATAAATATACTTTTTTCATCTAAATTCTCCTCGTCTTGTTTTTTTCAATTATATCAAATCGAGGTTGGGATTACTAGCTAAGTCATACTTTTCTTGCATATTTCTTTTCACTGTCATTAATTTTCCTTAAAAAAAAATCAGAATAGCTTATTTAAGCTGTTCTGATTTTTTCTGCTTGACTCTTGGTTTTATTGTGAATTTATGATTTTTTATACTGATTGAAGTAATTCTGTAAAGATAATCCCCAGCGCCATGGCACCTGCATCGGGATGTTGAAGACTTCTCTCACCTACGTAACTTGCACGTCCTCGATTTGCAACCATTGTTTTGGTTTTTTCCGCACCATCTCTTGCTGCCTTTGCTGCATTTGTAAATGCTGTACTTATTGATTCACCTTTGTGCGCACCTTCGCGAAGAGCTTCTGTAGCTGGAATTAATGCATCGAGTAATGTTTTGTCCCCAAGTTTTGCATTTCCACGTTTTTGAATGCCGGCAATACCCGCTTCAAACATGGTAGCAATATCTTCAAGAGTAATATCTTCTAAGCCTTTTGATGCTTTCGCTGCACCTCTAAATGCAGATCCCCAAATCGGTCCTGACGCACCTCCACAATACTCTGTGATAATCATTCCTGCATCTTTAAGAAAAGCGCCTACTGTCTCGGTTGATAAAGTATCCCAATCTTGTTGGAGTTGCTTGAATCCTTTGGCTACAGACATTCCAAAATCTCCATCGCCTGCTACCGAATCCAGTTCACAAAAATACACTTCATTTTTAATAATGATGTTCGCCATCTGATCAACGACTTTCATCACTTGTTTTACATTCACCTTTTCCATAATCTACCTCATTTTCATTTTTTTATTACGACAGTATCTACCTCAGCTTTTAAGTACTCTTTCAATTCATCATCTAACTTTAATAATGTAAGTGATGCTCCTGCCATATCAATAGAAGTCATATAATTTCCTACCATTGTATCGATAATTGAAACATTATACTTTTCCAATGCTTTGTTTACAGAATGATTTAATACATATAACTCTTGCAAGGGAGTTGCTCCAAAACCATTCACCATAAGCGCAACTTCTTGTCCATCTTCTAATTGCAACTCTTTTGCAAGCATTTCAATGCACTCTACAGCCAAGTCATCGGATGATCGCATTTTCTCTCTTCTTACACCAGGTTCTCCATGAATACCTACACCAAATTCTATTTCATCTTGACCTAATTCAAAGGTTGGTGTTCCTTTTGCAGGAACGGTACATGAGGTTAAAGCAAACCCAATAGATTTCACATTGGCGATAACTTTTTCTGCCACTGCTTTTACTTCACCTAATTCTAGTCCTTTTTCTGCAGCTGCACCGGCAATTTTATGTACATAAACAGTCCCTGCAACACCACGACGTCCAACAGTATACAAACTATCTTTAACCGCTATATCATCATTAACATACACTTTTTCCACTTGAATATCATCGTCTTCTTCCGCCATTTCTGCCGCCGCTTCAAAATTCATGATATCGCCCGAATAATTTTTAATAATTAAAAGCGTCCCTTTTGAGGATTCCGATTCAACAATAGCATTATAGACTTGTATTGTTGATGGAGAAGCAAACACATCCCCACAAACAGCTACATCAAGCATTCCTTTACCTACAAAACCAGCGTGAGCAGGCTCATGTCCAGAACCTCCACCACTAATTAAGGTCACTTTATTTTTATTAAATTCTTTACGCATTAAGAGTTTATTTTTTTTATTAAAGGTTAAGCTATCTGGATGTGCTTGAGCCATACCTTGACACATTTCTATGACCATATTTTCAGGTGTATTTATTATTTTTTTCATATTTCCTCCGATTGAATATTTTTTATTGACCGAGTGCATTTGCTGCATAAATCGCTGCAAAAACATCATCTGATGTCACTTCAAATGGCATGTTATGAATGGTTTCATTTGGCGCTGTTGCCAAATCAGCTACTGCTCTAACTTTTTCATCTGTCACTTCTTCAACGCCTAAGTCTTTTAGGCATGTTGGTAATCCCACCGCTTTACAATAGCTAATAACTTCTTCAATTTCTTCTGCCGGCGCATTTTCTAATACTAAATGTACCAATGTACCAAAGGATACTTTTTCACCATGGAAGAAACCATGTGCTTCTTCAAGAGCTGTTAATCCGTTATGAATAGCATGCGCTGCAGCCAAACCTGAAGATTCAAATCCCATACCGCTTAATAAAGTGTTGGCTTCAATAATATTTTCAAGTGCAGGCGTTACCACATTATTTTCACAGGCCGCAATCGCTTTTATGGAATCTTCCATCAAGGTTTCATAACATAATTTTGCTGCAGCTACAGCTAACTTGGTGCTTTTTCCTCCCGGAATATTATCTGCAAATGAACGTTCACAAGCTCTTGCTTCAAAATATGTTGATAAAGCATCGCCCATTCCTGCGACTAAGAATCGAACCGGCGCTTTGGCAATGATCGATGTATCTACTAAAACCAAGTCCGGATTACTTTTATAAAAACTATATTCTTGGAATTCCCCTTTTTCGTTATATACAACGGAAAGCGAACTACATGGCGCATCTGTCGACGCAATTGTCGGCACCGACATAACAGGAATATCTAGCGCGCTACTTACTGCTTTTGCCGTATCAATGGCCTTACCTCCGCCTAATCCGATAACAACATCACATGCTTGTTCCGTGCATAATGCATTCAATCTTTCCACTTCATTTTTTGTACATTCTCCGGCAAATTTTCCTGGAATTAACTCAAAATCATTATTCTTAAGTGCTTCATCTAATTGTCCTTGCACACGTTCTTGATCGTCTGCATGCGCAACTAAAAGAGCTTTTTTTCCAAAGGCTAAAACATATTCCCCAATATTTGACAGCGCTTGGTTATCTTGTACGTACTTTGATGGTGATACCAATACTTTCTTCATTTTCATTCTCCTTTTTTGAATTTCTTGTCGATTATCTTTACCCAAAGAACTGTTACACTGTTTCTATATATAGTGTAGCTCAAGGACATCATAAATACATCGGAGATATTAACACTTCCATATGTAAAAAGCACAATCAAATAGTATTTTTTTGACATCCCTTTCCATTTAAGTTCATATTTTTCTTATTTGAGATGAAGTTGCGGCTCAAGAAATAGATGTTTTCTTGTAAAAAAATCAGAATAGTTCAAAAGAACTATTCTGACATATTTATATTAGCTTACATTATAGATATGATTTTTTTGTCTTAATTATTTAACGTACTTTTCCTATAATTTGCTGGTGTGACTCCATATTTTTTCTTAAAGAGTCGAATGAAGTAACTACAATCTTCATAGCCTAATTCAAGAGAAAGATTAATTATCGGTAGATCTTTGTTTTCTAAAAGTTTAATTGATTTATCTAGTTTAATCTCATTGATGAAGGCATTAAAGCCTATTCCGTTTTCCTTCTTGAATAGTTTACTAAAATAGCTCGTACTAATATTGCATAGATTGGCCATTTCTGTTAAACGTATCTTTTCTTTATAATGTTGGTCAATATAATCATATGCGGGTTGAAGTATGGTTTCATCATTTTTAAATTCTCGATTATAATACGACTGTACGTCTTGAACATCTTCATATAAGTCTTTCTTAATTAATGCCTCGTCTACAATATATCGTATACCCAACTCAATGAGGTGTGCTACGGCATTAAGTTTTTTATGGTTAATTACAGGTATCTTGGCGTAAGATGACTTTAGTTCAGGATACTCCTCTATATCTGTTTGTGAGCGTTTACTAACAATCCATTCGAGTTGCATCGATTCATCATCTTGAAGGTTTACTTGTCCCGCCATCAGTGCTCCCATATATTGATCGTTAATAATAATGGGAACCGAAAAGTCAACAAGTCCAAAATGGCATTTATAAACAAAGGCATTGCCACTTCGAACCGCTTCAAGGCCACCTCTCGAATCACATTTTTCACACAACTGATTCAATGCTTCTATTTCTCTGACTTTTGCACAAAACAAGCTACAATTACTATGATTGGTGACAGGGTTTCCTCTGTAATCAACCATAATAATTGCTAAATCTGTTGCAATTGCCAATTCATCTTGAATTTGTTGTATTTTTCGTGTATCAAATAAATTGCTCATTTGAATAATATTCATTACAGGTCACTTCACCTCATATTTTATGACACTATTTTTTCATAGACAAGGACATCCAAAATACGATCAAACTTCTCTCCGACTTCTTTAAAATGTGCACACTTAAAGAATCCATTCTTCTCAAATAAGTGTATACTTTCTGTGTTTTCATGACAAATGACAGCTAACAAGGCATGAAAATCGAGTTCTTTTGCTTGCTCAATGATATGATCCAATGCCTTTTGTCCGTAACCGTTTCCTACATGTTCAGGTGCAATATATATGGTTACTTCCGCTGTTTTATCATAAGCTTCTCTTGGTTTATAACGGTTTAGCAAACTATAGCCAACGACGCTTCCATTGACTGTTAACACATAAGACGGAAAACGTTTCAACCCTGAAAAAGCTAAGTTCTTCATTTCATCATTGGTAATAGGTTCAATGCTAAATGTTGCTGTCGAATTTTCTATATAATAATTATAGATTTGCAGAGTCGCATAAATGTTTTCTTCTCTAAATGGTTTAATACTTAATGTTGACACCAGCTTAAGCTCCTTGTTCAATTATTTTCAAGGCGATATTTTTTGCATCATTTGGAAGTGGGTCATGAACCAATGAGCGCATTCGAATATTTAATTCCTTTATATCTAGATTGGCTAATTCACTTGGGTCTAGCTTAAAGCAACGTCCTTCTTGAATTAATTTTTCAGTAATCTCTCCATCTTCAATGTGATTCGCATCAACAACAGCAAAAGGAACGCCTGCTGTTAAGCATTCTGCTACCGCAGACCAACCTGGCTTAATTAGCGCCAAGGAACTTGCTGCAACATAATCTTGACTATGGGCAATTCGTCTTGGCAACTTGACTACATGGGAATTACCGTCAATCTCAACATTTCCGGTTGCATAAACATGCCCTGCTTGAAACTCAATAATAATCCGACTTAAGTTTGCAATTTGACCAATTGACAGAAAACAGCTCGGCCAAAACTTCGTCTTAAAGTCATTACTTGATCCTTGGTTAACTCGGCGTACCGCTAATCCTACTTGCTCTTTGGGACAGGTTACATCAGCCATATCATCTGCATATGCTAGCTCATAAAAAATGTCAAGCTGATTGTAAGCATCAATAAAAGGTTGAATGAGCTCTGAATCAAGCCCCATTTTTTTATATCGATGATAAAAAGTATAATTCGAAATTCCAATCGCTTTTACACCTAATTTTTTTGCAACATGAATTCCAACGATACTAATATCCGTAATCACTTGAACCACGTTCATTGACTGCAAACGTTCCACTTCTTTATCCACCGTTTGCTGAAATGTTTTCATAAAATCATCAATGGCTAACATGGTTTTCCCTTTGTCAAACTCAAAGGTATAGGGTTTGATTTCTGTTCCGACTTCTGTCGTAACCACTTGATATGTTACTCGTCCTAAGTAGTTTGATAAAAATACTTTTGAATATTCAATCTGATCTTCACCGCATGCAAGATAAATCGAATAATCGGATTCTGCCAAAATATGTTCAATGATTGCCAATGATCTTGTCAGATGACCAAATCCCATATTAGATACATAATATGCTAATGTCTTCATTCTCTTCCTCCTTGAAATAGTCGTTAAATAGTCTTTGCTTTCTACAATTGTACCAAATCGCTGGCG
>DDQW01000092.1 GCA_002342805.1 Clostridiales bacterium UBA2432
ATCATCGGAATCATTGCAGGTGTTGTCATTGTGTTTGGTATTGAATTTGTAGATAAAGTATTAAAAATTGATGATCCGGTTGGTGCCATTGGAGTACATGGTATATCCGGGGCGGTAGGAACAATCTTAGTTGGTTTCTTCTCTGTAGATAATGGACTATTTACAACAGGAAGTTTTGCAGCAGTTGGAATTCAATTAATCGGAGTAGCAGCAGTAGCAGCATGGGTTCTTGCAACATCATTTGTGCTATTTAAAACAGTTGATGTTATTATGGGCTTAAGAGTAAGTTCAGAAGAAGAACATATCGGACTTGATATCGAAGAACATGGCGTAGAAAGTTATGCAGACTTTGAAATCAAAGGCGTACGCGTCCGATAAATCATTTATATTGGTATGAGCTAGGAAACTAGTTTATATAAAGTGTTTATACCTTTAGTTATATTCCTAATCCTATGGGAATTCTTCAAAAAGAGACCAGCGCCCACTGGTCTCTTTTACTGCCTTTATTTATATCAAAACTTGACATATCTAGTATAATAGACTTGACAGAAGGTGTTAATAAGTCTATCATAGTTGGCATATGCCACATAAATATAAGGAGGTTCACATGGCTTCAAATTGTGATTCATGTTCATCAAAGGATAATTGTACAGTAGAAAACAAAACAGAATGTCAAGTCATTGCTACAAATTCAAATAATCAGTTTAAAAATATCATCGGTGTCCTAAGCGGTAAAGGTGGTGTTGGAAAATCAACAGTAGCGGCTAATCTTGCTCTTGCTTTACATCGTCAAGGATATAAAGTAGGTATTTTTGATGCAGATATTACCGGTCCAAGTATTCCGAGAATATTAAATGCAGAAGACAAAAAAGCCTTAATGTACCCTCATGGTCTTGAAGCGGTTGAGATTGAAAAAAATCTTAAAGCAATGTCCTTAAACTTTTTACTCGAAGAAGAAAAAAAACCGGTTATATGGAGAGGTCCGATTATCACCAATACAGTTAAACAATTTTATCAAGACGTTATTTGGGGAGAACTAGACTATTTAATTATTGATATGCCACCAGGTACGGGAGACGTTGCATTGACAATTATGCAAAGTTTTCCCTTAGATGGAATTGTAATGGTGAGTATACCTCAGGATATGGTGTCAATGATTGTATCTAAGGCGATTGCAATGACAAAACGACTGAATGTTAAGGTCCTAGGCCTTATTGAAAACATGAGCTATATGACATGTCCCAATTGCGACGAAAAAATCCGTGTCTTTGAAAGTGACGACATTGATAGCTTTTTAGAAGATCAAGACATTGAATTATTGGCAGAACTGCCCATTAATGGAGCTGTTACACAAAAAAATCGTTTATCAGAAGAGATTATTACATTATTTGATGATGTTGCCAATAAAGTTAAAGATAAAATTAGGAATAAAATAAATCAACCATCATAAAGAGGCCAAATCATGTATGATGAATTAAAAAAATACACAAACGATATTCAATCTTTTCATATGCCGGGGCATAAAAATGGAAAATTGCAGTTAATGCATGATTTATATGCCTTGGATGTAACGGAAGTTCCGGGAACAGACGATTTACATCATCCTTCGGGTATGATAAAAGAGGTTCAAGATAGGATTGGCCGTATCTACCAATCCTATCAATCCTATTTATTAATTAATGGAAGTACATCGGGAATCTTGGCGACCTTAGCAACGGTAGCACGACGAAAAGGTTCTGTTTTGGTGTCTAGAAATTGTCATAAAGCAGTCTATAATGGTATTTTGATCAATCGATTAGAAGCGCATTATGTGTATCCAAACTACGACGAGAAATATGGATTTTATGGTGAAGTAGAGGCTCAAGCTATTGAAGTTATGTTAAAAAAGCACCCGGATATTCACACGGTTGTGTTGACATCACCAACTTATGAAGGAATTGTATCGGATATTCAAAAAATTAGTCAGATTGTCCATGCCCATGGTGCCATACTCCTTGTCGATGAAGCCCATGGAGCACACTTAACTTTTAGTCATCTGCTCCCACAATCAGCGATTGAACTGGGTGCGGATTATGTAATCCAAAGTACCCACAAAACATTACCTTGCTTGACACAGACAGCACTTCTTCATATGAGCCCGTCGGTAAAAGTAGACCAAGATGTATTAGAAGAAAATCTAGCTATTTTTCAATCCTCATCACCATCTTATATACTCATGGCGTCTATTGAAAAGGGTATTGATTTTATGGAGACGCATCGAAAAGAATTTGAACAATGGATCATAGCCTTAAGAGACTTGCTAGAAAAGCATCCTATTCAAGGTGGACAATGGCTCAATGATGATGGAACGTTTTACCAACAAAGATTAAGCCATGATATAACACGGTTAACCTTTCTCATTGATGATGGGTGTATAAGTGGATATGATATAAGTGAGAAGTTGAGAAAAGAGCATCATATGCAAGTTGAATTGGCAGGAGAGAGGCATATCGTTGCCATCATATCAATGGCGGATTCGATAAAAGATATTCAAAGACTCATCGATGGAATAAGAGAATGTTTAGCGAAGGAAAGAAAAAAAGAAGGTGTTGTGAAAGAAGCAAAGAAGTATTTGCTGCCAACAAATCAGCCAGAGCAAAGTATGTCCATGCATATGGCAAAACAGCAGATGACTTGGGATACGATTCTATATACAGAGGCCCTTGGGCGAACGGCAAAAGATATGATTATACCCTATCCTCCAGGCATTCCACTCATATTACCCGGTGAAAAAATCACACAGGAGATTGTGAATAATTTGGAAAGTTTGGACAAGCATGGTCAAGAGATTTATGGTATAATAAAAGGAGAAATACGTGTTCTGCGTTAGAAAAAAACAGTATGTGAGGTAGTTATGAAAGGCTTATTTATTACAATTGAAGGAATGGACGGTTCAGGAAAAACAACACAGATTAACCTTTTAAAAGATTTTTTTGAAAAGCAAGGAAAACATGTCCATGTGACGCGTGAACCCGGTGGAACAAGAATTAGTGAGGCAATACGTGAAATTATACTCAATATAGATTATCAGGAAATGGATTACATTACAGAGGCTTTGCTTTATGCGGCGTCAAGAGCACAACATGTGGCCGAATATATTTTGCCAGCGATTGAAAAAGGTGATATTGTTATCTGTGACCGTTTTGTTGATTCTTCTATCGTCTATCAGGGAATGGCAAGAGGACTTGGACAAGAAATGGTTGCAACAATTAACCGATTTGCGACACGGGGATTAGAACCGGATGTTACTTTTTTCTTAGACTTAGAACATCGACAAGGAATGGAACGGAAAAAAAATCAGCAAGAATTAGATCGATTGGAATCGGAAAAAGAATACTTTCACCAAAAAGTTCGAGATGGCTATAAACAATTGGCAAAAGACAATCAAAAACGCATGATTGATGTTGATGCGGGACAATCAATTGAAGAAGTACATCAATCTATTATAAAAGCACTTAAACAAAAGGCGATTATAGCCGATAAATATAATGACGAGGAGTGATTTGTATGAAAATGGTATTAGCAGTAATTCATGACGAAGATGCACATCGTTTAATGGAAGCATTAACAAAAGAAGGGTTTATGGCAACAAAGCTAGCAAGTACAGGTGGTTTGTTAAAGACTGGAAATACAACATTATTTGTTGGTGTAGAAAGAGATAAAGTTGACAAAGTGGTTGAACTCATCAAAGATATATGCAAGACAAGTAAAAAAATGTCATTGGTAAATCCACCCGTATCTAATGTACCGGATAATATGCTGGCTTATCCGGTAGAAATAACTGTTGGCGGGGCGACAATTTTTGTACTTGATGTTGATCAGTACCTAAAAGTATAGCACCTTTTTTCTGGAGGAAATCATATGGATGTAAAAGTGAATTCGGTTCAAAATATACAAAATATAGAAAGCGTATCAAAAAGTAAGGATGCGCAAAGTAGTGACTTTAAATTCACACTGTTAAGTAAAGTGGATGAAGCGGAGTTACAAGCAAAATTAAATAGTATGATTGAATCCATCACGGAACAGGGAAATAAGATTTCCAAGCATATGGATGTTCGGGATATGCGTAAATATCGAGAAACCATTAAAGAATTTATAAATGAAGTAGTGACACATTCACATAAGTTTTCAAGAGAGAACTTTTTAGACCGTCGTGGACGACATCGTGTTTACGGAATTGTTAAACTCGTTGATCAGAACTTGGATGAATTGGCACAAGAACTTATTAAGGATGAAAAAAATCATTTGTCAATTCTTGGAAAAGTTGATGAAATCAGAGGATTATTACTTGATATGGTTATATAGAGGGTTGATGTATGTATTCATTTGATGAAATTGTTGGACATGAAAATATTATTAAACATATGGAGAATGCTTTTTTAAGAGGAAAAGTGTCCCATGCATACATCGTTGAAGGTGAAGACGGTATGGGCAAAAAAACCCTTGTTAAGGCATTCTCCAAGTTACTTCAATGTGAGAATCCACAAGGAAGCCGTCCCTGTAATCATTGCCCATCATGCATACAGATTGAATCCGGTAACCACCCGGACATTGCCTATGTAAGACCTACGAAAAAAACAGGTTATGGTGTTACCGATGTACGTGAACAAATCGTCAAAGACATAAAAGTACGCCCTTATCAGAGCCGATATAAAATTTATATCATCGAACAGGCAGAGCTTATGACCATTCAGGCACAGAATAGTATATTAAAAACCATTGAAGAACCCCCGGAATATGGGTTGTTTTTTTTGATATCTTCGAATAGTCATAAATTTTTACAGACAATTTTGTCAAGATCTGTAAAAATGTCCTTAAAACCCATTAATACGGAACGAATTGAATATTATTTGATCGAGCAATATGGTATGAATCATGGACAAGCACGAGTTTATGGTTCTTTTTCAAGAGGCAACTTAGGAAAAGCCTTAATTCTAAAAGATTCAGAAAGTTTTACAATACAACGGCAAAATATGCTCAAGTGCTTAGATATATTTATAAATGGGAAAGAGTATGATATAATAGAGATTGTGCAACTATTTGAAGGCGTAAAAACGGATATTTTAGATAATATCGATATCTTAATCAGTTTAGCACGAGATATTTTATATTATCATAGTACACAAGATATAGATAATATTATTCATAAAGATATCGAATCAGAGATTATCCGATTAAATCAAAAGCTTAATCCAAGCCGATTAATTCAGCTTGTTTATAATAGTTATACACTAATAAATCAACTCAGATTAAATGTCAACTATTCATTAGCAGTCACGGTGATGCTAACAAATATTGAGCATTAATGCGATAAATTTTGGAGGAAATGACATGGTAAAAGTCATAGGCGTTCGCTTTAGAAAAGCGGGCAAGATATATTATTTTGATCCGGACGGATTGGATATACAAGAAAATGAACATGTAATAGTAGAGACTGCTCGAGGCGTTGAGTATGGAAAAGTCGTTAAAGGTATTATGGAAGTTGCTGATGAGGAAGTGGTCCATCCCTTAAAAAAAGTGATGCGTGTAGCGACAGAAGAAGATCATGCAAAGGAATCGATCAATAAACAAGAAGAAAAAGAAGCGGCAAAGATTTGTTTAGAAAAAATCAGAAAACATAAGCTTGAGATGAAACTTATTGATTGTGAGTATACATTTGATAAAAACAAGTTGCTTTTCTATTTTACAGCGGATGGTCGTGTTGATTTTAGGGAATTAGTCAAAGACTTGGCATCTGTTTTTAAAACGCGTATTGAGCTTCGACAAATCGGCGTACGTGATGAGACCAAGATGATGGGTAGCATTGGTATATGTGGGCGTCCTTTATGTTGCTTTAGCCACTTATCCGATTTTCATCCGGTATCCATTAAGATGGCTAAAGAACAAAACCTCTCATTGAATCCAACGAAAATATCCGGAGTCTGTGGACGTTTGATGTGTTGTCTAAAATACGAAGAGGAAACATATATCGAATTAAATAAAAAACTTCCCAATATTGGTGACATCGTTATTACACCAAGTGGAGTTGAAGCTGAGGTAAAGCACGTAAATATTATTCGTCAATTGGTTAAGACCGTTATTCGCGTAGATAACAATGTTGATATTGTTGAGTTTAAGTTAGATGAACTGAAGATTAAGAAAAAACGCGGCAATAAAAATGACCGTTTGCCTAAAGAGGAATATTTAGAACTTAAAAAGCTTGAAAAACTAGAAGAGCGTGAAAGTGATAAAAAATTAGAAGATTAGATTGAGGTTATATATGGAACTGCGAGAAACAGAACGCATAGATGATTTACATATCAAAGATTATAGAATTATACAAAATAGCGACGGTTTTTGTTTTGGTATGGATGCAGTTCTCCTTAGTGATTTTACAAGGGTCAAAGAAGCAGAAAGCCTTCTTGACCTTGGAACAGGAACAGGTATTATTCCAATATTGCTAGAAGCAAAGACGGCAGGACGGCACTTTTATGGCCTTGAAATTCAAGAAGATTTTGTTGATATGGCTAGTCGGAGTGTGACCATGAATGGTCAAGAAGAAAAAATATCAATCATACATGGCGATATAAAGGAAGCGGCTCAGCTGTTTCCTTTATCTTCGTTTGATGTGATTACGTCCAATCCACCCTATATGAATTCCGGTAAAGGACTCACCAATCCATCATCTATTAAAGCTATTGCCCGCCATGAAGTCTTATGTTCCCTAGACGATGTCATCTATAATGCGTCTAGATTATTAAATGTAGGGGGACGTTTTTATATGGTCCATCGCCCGCAACGTTTGATGGAAATTCTTGAAACCTTAAAAAAACATGGATTAGAACCCAAGCAGCTACGTATGGTGCATTCTTATGTGGAAAAAGAAGCAAGTATGGTTTTAATTGAAGCTATACGTGGAGGGAAACCACTATTAAAGGTACATCCTCCCTTGATTATTTATTCAGAGAAGAATCAGTATAGTCCTGAGATTTATCAGATATATGGGAAGGAGTTTGTTGCAGATGGATGGTAATAGACTTGAAAATGCAGTAGGAAAATTATATTTGATAGCAACACCTATCGGTAATTTAGAGGACATGACCTTTCGAGGGGTCAAAACATTAGAGGCCGTCGATTATGTTCTTGCAGAGGATACACGGCATTCCATTAAACTCTTAAACCATTTTGACCTTCATAAAAAGCTCGTTTCCTACCATGAGCACAATCAATATAGCAAAGCCCAATCGATTATTGATGACCTTCTTAATGGTAAGCAGGTCGGTTTAGTGACCGATGCAGGAACACCGGGAATATCTGACCCCGGATCTTATCTGGTCACCCTATGCCAAGAACATGAGATTCCCTATACCATTATTCCGGGACCGGTTGCTTTTGTCAACGCCGTTGTTCTATCCGGACAAAATACCAATCGTATGGTTTTTGACGGATTTTTACCAACTAAGAAAAAGGATCGTAAAAAGCGTTTGGATATGTTGGCAACAGACACACGAACCTTGGTTTTTTATGAAGCGCCACATCGGTTAAAGGTGACACTTAAAGACCTTGAAAGCGCTTTTGGGCCAGAGCGATCCATTAGTCTGGTACGAGAAATAACAAAAATGTATGAAGAAGTTCTCAAATTCACCTTGGCGGAGGCGATTGACTATTACGCCAAAACAGATCCCAAAGGGGAATATGTCCTCGTGGTTGCTGGGATGTCAGAAGAAGAACTTGAGAGTATTGAACAAGAAGAATATGCAGAAATAAGCTTAGAAGAACATATGAAACAGCTTTTAGATAGCGGATGTTCAAAAAAAGAAGCGATTAAGCGTATTGCAATAGAACGACATATGAACAAACGGGATGTATATGCCCATTTTACCAATGATTAATAGAAATAATGGAAGGATGAGAAAACAATGAAAACAGTGTATATTTTAAACAGTGAATTTATGGGACAGGGTAATGATGAATTAGGTCATAAACTTATGGGAGCCTTTTTAAAAAAAGTATGGAGCCGTAAGAAAAAGCCCCATGCTATTATTTTTTACAATTCGGCGGTTAAGTTATTGGCGACAGGATCCATGTATTTAGATGCCCTACATGGCTTACATGATTCAGGTGTTGACCTGATTGCATGTGGCACCTGTATCGATTTTTATGCCTTATCAGACAAGGTCGATGTCGGAAGAGTCAGTGGCATGGAAGAGATCGTTGACCTGACGCAGAAGGCGGACTCTGTTGTGACCATTTAATGGGTTAAGTATATGAAACTATCGATAAAAAGCATCTTCAAAGATTTTTCGTATTTGCACCATGTCAGAAGTTTGACTTAAAACAAGCATAAGTTTGATTCGCGCTTTTTGTCCGTTCAGATCACCGGCAAAAATGGCACCTGTGTCACGTAGCATTTTCCCGCCACCTTCATATCCATAGGAGTCAAGAACGCGTCCCATAGGACATCTAGAGACGATAAGAACGGGTATATTTTCCATGATGGCGGTCTTTAGTCCGGGAACCATTTCAGGTGGGATATTACCACGTCCCATGGCTTCAATGACAATACCTTTCACGCCTTGATTTAGGCAATAGTTTATATAACCATCATCCATACCTGCACACGTTTTTATCAATGCGACGTCTTTGACGATGGCATCGGTAAGAATATGTTGTGTAGGTGTTTTTTTTCGATAATAAATGACCTTATTGTTATCGACAATGCCTAAAGGTCCAAAAGTCGGAGATTTAAAAGTATCCAGACTCATGGTATGTGTCTTAGTGACTTCTGAAGCGGCATTGACCTCATTATTAAGAACAACGAGAACACCTTTATTTTTGGACTCTTCGGCAACGGCGGTACATATGGCAGAGGATAGATTACTAGGGCCATCATAACCCAGTTCGGAAGCGTTGCGCATGGAACCAACAACGACGATGGGTTTTTCCGTTTGAATGTTTAAATCCAGAAAATAAGCGGTTTCTTCAAGTGTATCTGTTCCGTGAGTGACAATAACGCCACAAATATCATCCTTTAACAAGGTGTTTTGAATGCATTTAGATAGTTCTAACATTAATTCCGGTGTCATATGGGGTCCCGGAATGCGTGCAAAATGGATAATCTCTATTTCAGCGATTTGATCAATATTAGTAACCATGGACATGATCTCCTCGCTTCTCATGGCAGGAATTGCCGCGGAAAGTCGTTGGTCAACTTTCATGGATATAGTACCACCTGTAAATATAACGCCGACTTTTTTCATTCATCTGTACCTGCCTTTATTGTTATTTTGATTATAGTATACCTATAGATTGAAAGTTTTACAAGAAAAGATAAGCTTCAATTAATATTACAATTACCACTTTACAGCGCTAAAGAAGTATGGTATACTTTCTTTAATTAATACATGACAATATCTATGATTGGAAAAAGTAACTAAGATTAAGATGTTCAGCGAGCCGTCGTTTGGTGTGAGGTACGGTACATACAATGTTAGTGAATGGTTCCATGAGATGCTAGGTGAAGTACAGTATCCGATGCCGGGTTCTCCCGTTACAGAGATATAGTATCGATTAATGATTAATCCGTACAGAATGACTTTGAGTGGCTTATGAACATTTCGTCTCAAACGAAGTGTTTTTTTTGTACCATTTTGGGTGGCATAGCGAAGATATATTCGTCCCAAGTAAGGGGTGAATATGTCTTTTTTTAGTTTAGGAGGATGATGATGAAACTAATAACGTATGAACGTAAACTTTCCGGTGACACCGAAACACCGATTTCAATTTATTCAAAATATGTAAAAGATCAAGTTGGCTTTTTACTTGAGAGTAAGGAACAACCCAAGGGACGCTACTCATTTATGGCGGCAGACCCTTATATGCAGATTCGTGTTTATAATAATCGAATTGAAACTCAAATGAATGGTGTGCAAGAAGTGGTTCATGGACGTGGATTAGATCTTATTGAAAAGATGATGGATGGTATCCAAGTGACCAATACAACGGCACTACCTTTTATCGGAGGGGCTGTTGGAACTGTTGGATATGATATGATCAGAGATTATGAAAATCTTCCGGACAAAAATCCGGACACGATCGGGACACCGGATTCTCATTTACTCTTTGTCAAAGAATTAATCGCCTATGACCATTATTATCATCAGATCCATCTTATATGTTTAGATACAGATGATGATGACGGCCGGAAAAAAAGCCAACAACGCTTTGATGCTATGGAAGCCATGCTCCATGAAACCCTTGATCTTAGCAAAACATGTGAACCAGTTGATGTTGAATTTACAACGAATATGAGTCAAGAAGCCTATATGCAAGCCGTAGAAAAAGCCAAGCAATATATCTATGACGGTGATATTTTTCAAGTAGTCTTATCCCAGCGTTTAAGTGGAAAAGGCAAGGATATTGATACCTTTAATCTCTATCGTAAGTTGCGCCAGGTGAATCCATCACCCTATTTATATTATTTTAACATGGAGGATTACGCTATTGTGGGTAGCTCCCCTGAAATGCTAGTATCGATTAAAGACGATCAGATTCTGACATGCCCCATTGCCGGAACCCGAAAGCTGGGTCAAACAGAAGAAGAAAATGAGGCATTAGCCAAGGACCTATTGGCAGATAAAAAAGAACGTGCTGAACATATGATGTTGGTTGATCTTGGTCGTAACGATATGGGAAAAGTATCCGAATTTGATTCGGTAAAGGTTGAATCTCTTATGGAAGTCCATCAGTATTCTCATGTGATGCATTTGGTTTCCTTGGTCTCCGGAAAACGGCGTCAAGGCATGAGTATGTTTGATGTCTTGATGAGTTTTTTACCTGCTGGAACATTATCCGGAGCGCCTAAAATACGTGCAATGGAAATCATTGATGAACTGGAAAACAAACGACGTGGTATTTATGGCGGAGCGATTGGATATTTTGGATTCAATAAAAACATGGATATGTGTATTGCCATTCGAACCATGGTCATCAAAGATGATACCATACATATACAGGCCGGAGCCGGGATTGTTGCTGATTCGGATCCGGAAAAAGAATATGAAGAAACCATCAACAAAGCAAAAGCACTAGTGACGGCCATAGGCCGATAGGAGGTGGAAGCTATGTTACTTTTAATTGATAACTACGACTCGTTTACATATAATTTATACCAATATATCGGACATTTTGAAAAAGACATACAGGTCGTTCGTAATGACCAAATAACGCTAGAAGAGATTGAAGCCTTAGCACCAGATCAAATTGTTTTATCACCGGGACCAAAGACACCTAAGGAAGCGGGCATTTGTCTTGATGTCATTAAAACTTTTTATAATAAAATTCCCATTCTAGGCATTTGTCTAGGACATCAAAGCATTGGCCAAGCCTTTGGCGGTGTCGTTAAACATGCTAATCAACTCTATCATGGGAAGTCAAGTCGGATTACATTTGCATCCGATCCGATTTTTCAAGGCATGGACCAAGCTATTGATGTTGCTAGGTATCATTCCCTGATTGTCGAAATGGATACGCTTCCTGAAGAATTGATGATTTTAAGTATCTATGAAAACGAAATCATGGCCATGAAACATAAGCAGTATCCCGTATATGGCTTACAGTTTCATCCGGAATCCATATTAACAGACCAGGGAATGCAGATTATTGAGAATTTTTTGAAGATTAGCAAGGAGGTATACGTATGAAGGAATATATTGAAAAGATTATGACCGGTCGAGACTTAACTGTAGATGAGATGACCATGGTGATGAATGAGTTAATGTCCGGAGAGATTGACCCTATTGTTGCAGGAAGTTTTTTGACAGCATTAAAAATGAAAAAAGAAGCAATACCTGAGATTGTCGGTGGGGCAAGGGTCATGCGCGAAAAAGCCTCAACCTTAAAGCTTGACCTTGACATAACATTGGATACATGTGGTACGGGTGGCGATCAGTCAGGAACCTATAATATCAGTACAGCAGTTGCTATTATAGCAGCGGCAGCCGGAATCGCTGTGGTTAAGCATGGTAATCGCTCGGTATCAAGTAAATGTGGCTGTGCAGATGTTTTGGAAGAATTGGGTGTTGCCATTGATTTAAAACCGGAACAGGTAAAAACATGTATTGAGAAAACCAATATCGGTTTTCTATATGCACCGACCTTTCATGCGGCTATGCGCCATGTAGGACCGGTTCGAAAAACACTAGGTTATCGTACCATTTTTAATATTTTAGGCCCATTAGCCAATCCGGCCAATGCCTCCTATCAATTGGTGGGTGTATTTGATGAAAGCTTACTCGATATTTTTGCGGAGGTTTTACGGGAGTTAGGCCTAAAGCGAGCACTTGTCGTTCACGGAACGGATGGACTCGATGAGATTACGATTTCAGGAGATACAAAAATCTGTGAATTAAATGATGGTAAAATTAATAATTACACCATTCGACCTGAAGATTTTGGGTTACAGAGTGCGCCGCTGACCGAAATTATCGGAGGAGATCGGGCAAGGAATGCACAGATTCTCATCGATTTATTTAAGGGGAAAACCGGTCCTATGCGTGACGTACTCCTTTTAAATGCAGGAGCAGCCCTATATACATGTAATAAGGTGGAATCCATAGGCGACGGCATTAAAACAGCAGAAGCACTCATCGATTCAGGAGCAGCTATGGCCAAGCTTAACGAGTTTATACAAGTGTCCAAAGCGCTTCACAGCGATTCGATTGCGGGGTGAGCATATGCCAATTTATTTAAGTGAAATTGTAACAAAAAAAAGGCAACGGCTGGAAGAACGTGGGTTAAACTATGATGACCTAGCAAAGCGCATTGAATTTTCTATAGATAGACCTAGTTTTAAAGACGCTCTTCTACAAGAGGGCCTGTCGATTATAGGAGAGATTAAGAAAGCCTCGCCGTCTAAAGGACTTATTCGAGAGGATTTTCATCCGCTCGACTTGGCAAAAGCTTATGAAGAAAGTGTAGAAGCCATATCTGTGTTGACAGAAGAAAGCTACTTCTTAGGATCGGATATATATTTGGAAGAAGTGAGTCAAAATGTTAGCTTGCCCACATTATGCAAAGACTTTATTATTGACCCCATGCAGATTATGAATGCCAAAGCACTAGGTGCTAGTGCCGTGCTATTGATTGTTAATATACTTACGGATACGGAGCTCAAAAACTTCTTGCGATTGACCAAAGATTTAGGCATGGATGCACTCGTTGAGACCCATACTCGGGAAGAAATTGATCGCGCAGTTATAGCCGGTGGGGAGATTATCGGCATTAATAACCGTAACTTAACCACTTTTGAGACGTCCATTGATGTGACGCTTAAGTTGGCAAAATATGTTCCGGATGAATGTGTGCTCATTAGTGAGAGTGGAATTTTATCATCCCTTGAGGTGGAAGTTTTGTCCTATGTAAATATAGACGGTATCCTGGTTGGTGAGAGTTTTATGCGAAGTGCAAATATTCAGCAAAGTGCAAAGGAGTTAAAAGATGCCTATCGACGTTAAGATTTGTGGATTAAAAACACGCGATGAGATTGACATTGTAAACCAGTTTCCCATAAGCTATGCCGGATTTATCTTTGCACCGTCAAAACGCCAAGTGACAACCCGCCAAGCGAAGGAGCTTATGCATTCTCTACGAAAAGATATTAAGAAAGTCGGTGTATTTGTCAATAGTCCCATTGAAGAAGTGCTTCGTGCAGTGAAGGCGTGCAAATTAGATGTTATCCAACTCCATGGAGACGAATCTGTGGATTACATTCAGCAAATTCCCTGCAAGGTGTGGAAAACTATTCCAATGAAGGATGCATCTAGTTTAAAACAGGTGGAACTTTATGGAGATGTTGTGGATGGACTTCTTTTTGAGACTCATCATGAAGGCATGCGGGGTGGAAGCGGAAAAGCATTTGATTGGTCTCTTTTAGAGAAACGCCCCAAGCTTGAAGCATCTCTTATTTTGGCTGGAGGACTTTCCCCGGAGAATATAGGTCAAGCCATTGATATGGTCAAGCCCGATGTAGTTGATGTGAATTCCGGATTGGAAGTCAATGGATATAAAAGCTATGAAAGAACAAAAAAATTATTTGAGGAGTTGAATTTATGAGTCGTTTTGGAGAATTTGGTGGACAATATGTACCGGAATCGTTAATGAATCCCTTAAAAGAGTTAGAGGATGCCTATCAAGAGGCCATTCATGATCAAGAGTTTATGGATGAATATCGCTATTATTTGAAGCAATATGTCGGTCGACCGGCACCGCTCTTTTATGCGGAGCGTCTAACAAAAAAATATAACAAAGGAAAAATTTATTTAAAGCGTGAAGATTTGAATCATACAGGTGCACATAAAATAAACAATGTGTTGGGGCAAATTCTTTTGGCCAAGCGTATGGGTAAGACCAAGATTATCGCAGAAACCGGAGCGGGACAGCATGGTGTTGCAGCGGCAACCGGGGCGGCCTTATTTGGTATGGAATGCCGTGTATTTATGGGTAAGGAAGATGTTGAACGGCAAGAACTTAATGTGTTTCGTATGAAATTACTGGGTGCAGAAGTCATCTCCGTAACTTCAGGAACGGCAACCTTAAAAGATGCCACCAATGAAGCTATTCGAGAATGGGTTCGCTTGGCAGAAGATACCTTTTATGTTATTGGTTCCGTGGTGGGGCCACATCCATATCCTCAGATGGTCAGGGATTTTCAGCGTGTTATTGGAGATGAGACCAAGGAACAGATTTTAGAACAAGAAGGACGCTTACCCAATCGTATCTATGCCTGTGTCGGCGGCGGTAGTAATGCAATGGGAATGTTTTATCCCTTTATCGAAGATCGTGATGTTGAACTTATTGCAGCAGAAGCGGGTGGATTAGGTGTAAAAACCGGAAAGCATGCCGTTGTATTATCCAAAGAAGTTGAAAGTCGAGTCGGTGTTTTTCAAGGTATGAAGACAGCTCTATTATCCGATGAAAATGGCAATATTATACCGGCCCATTCCATATCGGCAGGATTAGATTACCCAGGAATTGGCCCTGAGCACGCTTATTTAGACTCTATAAAAAGGGCGCGATACGAAGTTGTTTCTGACAAAGAAGCCTTAGAAGCTTTTGAACTTTTATCACGAGCAGAAGGAATTATTCCGGCACTAGAAAGTGCCCATGCCATTGCACTAGCCATACGTGAGATTGAGCAGACCAAACCTAGCGACTTGATTGTCATAAATGTCTCGGGACGAGGGGATAAGGATACGCATACGGTGATGGCGTATTTTGATCAAGGCAAACAAAACCTAGAGAGTCTGAATAAGTAGGAGGAAGCGGATGAATCGAATAGAAGAAGTATTAAATGCTAAAAAGCAAGAAAATAAAAAAAGTTTTATTGGATATTTAACGGCTGGAGATCCATCAATTGAACACTTGCCATCCTTAGTCAAAGCATTGGAAAAAGGCGGATGTGATGTGATCGAGATTGGCGTCCCCTTTTCAGATCCTTTAGCAGACGGACCGGTGATTCAAGCAGCAGGACAACGCGCGATTGAAGGTGGAACGTCGATTTATAAAATATTTGATAGCTTAAGCACGTTTCGACAAACAATTCATGTGCCGATTGCATTTTTGGTCTACTACAATACCCTGACCATATATGGCATCGAAGCCTTTGTCAAAAAGTGTCTTGAGGTTGGTATTGATGGTTTAATTATTCCGGATCTTCCTTTTGAAGAACAAAAGGAGCTTGCTGATTTTTTAGTTGGAAGCTCCATTGCGCTTATTCCTTTTGCAACACCAACCTCTAAAGAGCGGATGTCCTTTACTCTGAAAAACGGAAGCGGGTTTGTTTATACGGTCTCATCTATGGGAGTGACTGGACGATTATCGGAATTTCATGCGGATTTGGAAAACTATATCAATGAGGTGAAATCGTATACGTCATTACCTGTCGCTATTGGATTTGGTATTTCAACGACAGACGATGTAAAACGCATGAGTCGTTTAGCCGATGCTGTGATTGTAGGAACAGCAATTGTGCAAAAGATTCATAATACTCAAGGAAATGTAGATGAGATTGAAACATTTGTACAGGAATTAGTTGAAGGATTAGAATAAGCATAAAAAATATTGTTTATAATTTTAATGAAATACTAAGAATTTTTACATCTTTACGTCATATTTATCTGATACTATGAAAGAGTAAAATATAAAGATAAAAAGAATGACGAGGTGAGGCAATGAATATCGCATTTTTCTTAACGCCCAAGCATGAAATTGTAACATTGACAGAATCAATGACCCTAAGACAAGCAATGGAGAAAATGGAATACCATAAGTATTCAGCAGTCCCAGTCATCGATGATGAAGGGCGTTATCAATATACATTATCCGAGGGAGATGTATTATGGCATATTAAAGACCATATGGACTTAAGTTTAAAAAATTCAGAAGCGGTGAATATTAATAAGATTAAGCGCTCAAGAAGTATTGAAGCCGTATCAATTAATGAAGATATAGAGGTCGTTCTCGACTTGACACGATATCAAAATTTTATTCCGGTGGTGGATGATACCGGCATCTTTATAGGCATCATCCGTCGAAGTGATATGATGGCGAATCATTTTGAATACGAAGGAATAAAAAAGCAAAAAAAACTACAATTAAAGTGGGCAGAAGCCTAAAGTAGAATCAGGGAAATTAGGAAAGTGCTAATTTCTCTTTTTTTTATATGTTTTTCCATCTGCACCCTTCTTATATTTGCCATTTTAGACCGTG
>DDQW01000091.1:0-5554 GCA_002342805.1 Clostridiales bacterium UBA2432
ACGTGAAAAAGACTGTAATTTTCATTACAGCCTTAAACCGTTCAACTTATTTTTGATTGCACATACTTTAAGAATTCATCTTTTTGTGCACCTAACACATCATCTGTTAATATAAAACCATGTCTTGAAGATGCAATAAGAATCAACATTCCAGGTTTTTTTGTGATTCCTTTAATCGATTTCCACTCAAGGTGCGATGCTTCTTTTTCGGAATTTATATGTACTCCCTGATCATTAAAGCTAAGCTCTATTTGATCAGGAATCTTCTGCACCTGTTTTTTTGCCTTTAAGTAAACAAGGAAGGGTTGAATAAGGGTGAATAATCCAACACCTATGATTAAAAGTATCTTAAGCATCACGTTAACTTGCGCCCAATATTTCACCGTTAATAAAATAAGAGCAATGGTAAAAATGATATTAACAAATCCAACCATGGAGCCATATGTTCCATACATTGACAACTTCCACAAATCCAAGGCTTTCGTTGTATACTTAAACGTAAATTTCATATTCTTCATTAGGCAAATAAGTTAGGCAGCCACATGCTAACCTGAGGAATAAAGGTTACAAGTAACAAGGTAATAATCATTAAAATATAAAATGGCAATGTTGCCTTAACAACCCGTTCCATTGGAACCTTCCCAACGGCCGACCCAATAAATAGCACGGCACCTACCGGTGGTGTTAATAGACCTATTCCACAGTTAAGAATAACCATAATACCAAATTGAATGGGATGAAGTCCAATTGATGTTGCAATTGGCAATAAAATTGGCGTTGCAATCAAGATAATCGGAGCCATATCCATAATACATCCTAAAACAAGAAGAATTAGGTTTAATAATAGAGCCAATAAAATCGGATTATCGGTAATATTGATAATTGCACTCGCTGCTTTTGTCGGAACATGTAAGCGAGTCAATAAATATCCGAAAATACTTGATGTTGATATCAATATAAGTACAATTGATAAGGTTTCAATACAACCTTCTAATACATTCCAAACACCTTTCCAATCAAGGCCTTTATAGATAAACACACTAACAATTAAGCTATAAATAACTGCGATCGCTGCAGACTCTGTCGCTGTGAATACACCACCAACAACACCAACAACAACAATAAGCACAGCGGCTAAGGCCCAAAAAGAAATGCTAAATTGTTTAATTAGGTTAATAACACTAAATTTATCGCCTTTAGGATATTTTCTTTTTACGGAAATAATATAAGAACCAATCATCAAGGTGATCGCCAAAAGCGCTCCCGGTACATATCCTGCTAAGAAAAGACTACCTACGGATATACCACCTGCCGTTGTTGCATAAATAACCATATTATGACTCGGTGGAACCAACAGACCTTCACATGAGGACGTAATTGTTACTGCCGTTGAAAAATCATCATCATACCCTTGATCAACCATCATAGGAATTAAGATACTTCCAAGGGAAGCTGTATCAGCAGCAGCTGAACCAGATATACCTCCAAAGAAATAGGATGCCACGATGTTCACCATAGCCATACCTCCGCGCATCCATCCTACAAACGCATTGGCAAGTGCAATAAGTTTATCGGATATACCACCGGCACCCATGAGCACTCCCATGGTAATAAAGAAAGGAACGGCCATAAGACTAAATGAACTTATGCCCTTAACCATTTGTTGGCCAATGGTTGTTAATGGTAATCCTTGATACATTAAGGTTAATACAGAAGAAAGCGCCACTGCGTATGCAATAGGAAATCTTAGGAAAACCATGACAAAAAAGCTACCAAGTAAAATTAATATCGCTATACTTTCCGGATTCATATCGCTTTTTCCTCCTTCGCTATATATATACCTCTAATATGATTATATATTGACTCTACTTCAAATACTAACATTGCAACTCCCGCAACCGGAATTGGAAAATACATCCAAAATCTAGAAAGATTGGGAAGACTTACATAGGTTCCTCTTGAACCAATTTGTAGGGCATATTGCATACCCACAACAATCATAACAACCGCTAGCCCGGAGACTGCAAAATCTGCCAAAAGATCTAAGATAAGAAGTAACTTCTTGGGCAAATATCGATCAAAGGCTGTCATGCGAATATGGGAACCTCTACGAATAGCTAATGCAGCCGAAAGAACTGCTAGATATGCCATACACGTTAATACAACCTCTTCGCTCCATGAAGGATCCGGAACAAATGGTATGTATCGTCCTGTAACAGCCATTGTAGTAATTAAAATATCCACGATTAATAATAGTTTACATATAAACAGAACCACTTTATACATTAAATCATATGCCGGTTTTATCTTATCAAATTTAGAAAAAATTTCTGGCATGCTTTACCTCCTTAATACAATCAAACACAAAGGAGGATTCCTCCTTTGTGTTTGGTTATCATTTAGATTGTTTTAGATTTTATTGAAAATCAAGAATTTGTTGATATAATTCAGTGTTATCTTTTGTCGCTTCAGCTATAACATCTTTTGTAGCTTCTTGCCATGGAGTGATATCATTAACTTCAACAACATTGATTCCTTCTTCAATTAATCCTGCTAAAACTTCATTTTCAGCTTCTTCTGAGATTTCTCTATTGAATTGAGATGCGTATGCACCAGCTTCCATTAAGATATCTTGTTGTTCTGCTGTTAAGCTATCCCAAGCTTCATCAGTAATAACAACTTGAATTGCACCAAGAGTATGACCATCAAGAATTATGTTTGGCGCCACTTCTTGGAATGCGTTTGATTTATAGTTTGCAATTGGTTGTTCCGCACCATCAACAACACCTGTTTGTAATGCTGAATATAATTCTCCAAAAGATACAACTGTTGGAGATGCACCAAGGCCTTCAACCATACCATTCATTACTGGGTCATTTGATACACGTAGCTTTAATCCTGCTAAATCTTCCATACCACTAATGTCTTGCGTTGTAAAGAAATGACGGAAACCTTCTTCACCATAGAATAATCCTCTTACACCACTACCATTTTCGTGTGGCTCTAATAAGAATTCAGGCGCTAAATCAGATGTAGCAAAACTCCAGAAATGCTCACGATTAGCAAACGTATAAGGAACGGATAATAATTTTGATTTTTCACCGCCGTAACTTGTAAGTGCAAATGCTGAGATACGAGACATATCAATCGTACCACCACCACCAAGCATTGTATCAAGAACGTCATTTTCTGATCCTAAAACACCACTTGCTTGAATATCAATTTTAATCGTTCCGCCTGAAAGTTCTTCCACTTTTTCTTTGAATGCTGTACCTGTTTGGCCAACAATCGTGTCTAATGGGTTAACTTCTGCGTAAACAAAAGTGATTTCAGGTTCAGCTGTTGCCGCCTCTTCTTCAACCTCTTCTGCAATATCTTCTGTAGCCTCATCTACTGTGTCCTCTGTTACATCTGGTGTTGTGTCTTCTGTCTCTGTTGGGGACTGTAATCCACAACCTGCAATTGAAACCATCATTACCAAAACAAATAATACTGCTAAAATTTTCTTTTTCATGTTTCCCTCCTATGATTAATAAATATTTCTGTTTTGTTACTTTTACATTATAGCATATTATTTTTTTCTAGAAATAGCACTCAAAAGTTTTATCCTAGCATATTTTCGCCATTGTGCTAGTCTGGATTTAGGAATTTTGTCCTATATTCTGTTGGCGTTATACCTTCAGATTTTTTGAAAACACGTGTAAAATAATTGGGATCCATATATCCCACTCGATATGTTATATCTTTAACTGTCAATTGAGGAACACGCAAAAGCTCTTTTGCCTTTGCTATTCGCACATTTGTCAAATAATCCGTGAAGCTCGACTTAAAGGTCTTTTTAAACATTTTGCCAAAATAATAGGTACTAAAGCCAATCTCAAAGGCTACATCTTCTAATGTAATCCCCTGATCATAATTTTCTTCAATATACTCAATCGCCTTATCTAATACTGTCATTGTTTTATTATCTTTTTGACTTTCAATCTCTTCTAAAATACCATATAGATACCTATGGATGTATCTCTTGGCCTCCCCTTGGGTTTCGATGTTCTTTAAATCATCAAAAATATATTCCGGCACGGCATGCTTTAACTGACTTTCTTTATTCAAATATCGATTTAACAAAATAAAAAATTCATAAAGTTTTAACCGAATTGCATTCATGTCATTACTTGCATATATGATAGTTTCTAAGATATAATCCGAAATACGAATCATCTCATCTTCTTTTCCATTAAAAATACTCACACATAGTTCATGTTCTTTGAAATCTGTACTTGAAATACTCACATTAATATCATCGGCGTTATCCACTAAATCAATCAACATATTTCGTGCAGATGCTTTTGCTTGCGCAAAGGATTTCCATAGTTCCGATATTTGATTATAGGGTTCACCGAAGCCATAATAAATAGGAATTTCTAGTTGATCGTTAATATCGTCACTCACCATATGAACTTCATCCTCAATGGTACGAATAATTTGCAAGCGTTCGTCCTTATCATAATTAAAAACAAAAATATAGATAGTGTTTTTTAATTGACTCATTAAGAACTTCATATTTCCCGTTAAAAGAGCTGATAACTTATCGACAAATCGTTTATTAATCATATTACGATGCAATGAACTGGCTTTATGTTGGTTCATAATGCCAATCTCAACAACAACGCCGAAGCCTTCAATAAATTCATTCACCATAAATTTCAAATATTCATCGGCATCTTGTTCATCGATCTCTCCGTTAACAACCGAATTCACAAATTCATTTTCAAGATAGCAGGATATCTGGTTTAGCTTTACCTCAAGATGCTCTTTTTGCTCTTGTATTTTCTTGTCATTTTCCAGCTTCTGAATGCAAGAATCAATTATTTCAATAGTTTTTTCTTTTGATGCCGGTTTTACAATAAATTCTTCAACACCAATTTTAATAGCCTCATGAGCATATTCAAAACTATCAAAGGCTGTCATGAAGATAATTTTCATCTCAGGTTTTTGTTTTTTTAATATATGTCCAACTTCAAGTCCGTCCAATCCAGGCATCTTAATATCTAATATGGCAATGTCCGGGTCAAAAGTCTTCGCCACAGATACTGCACTATATCCATCTGCCGCTTCTGCCATTTCACAAATCTCAAGATCACTATTTTTGATAATATATCTTAATGCATCTCTTTCAAGTGTCTCATCATCGACTATTAATATTTTGTACATAGGCTAACCCCATTTCTATTCATGCATATAACTATTTTATACCTATGACAAGACAATTTCAATAACGCATATTTTTTTTTACTATTTTCCATCCTTATTATATGTTTATATGTAAAAAAGCTACTGTAAGAAAATGTTTTCTTACAATAGCTTAATTATTTTATTCGTCTTGTTCAAAGCTAACAATCACTCCGGTTATTGCATTGATTTCGACTTCATATTCATAGCCTTCGTATTTTAACTCTATTTCATACTCTTGGTCATCTCTGTCATATTCAAACGATTCGACATCTCCTCCTCCGATTCGATCTTTTGCGATTTTGATTGCTCGCTCGCGTCCGAT
>DDQW01000091.1:5646-6851 GCA_002342805.1 Clostridiales bacterium UBA2432
TCATCATCGTCTCGATCGTCATCTTGCTCTAAATTCACACTAGCTCCCGCCAATGCATCAATTTCTTTGTCGTCGTCAAAATCCTTATCTTGTTCATAACTCACAATTGTTCCTGTTATTGCATTGATTTCGACTTCATATCCATAGCCTTCATATCCATAGCCTTCGTATCTTAACTCTATTTCATACTTTTGATCATCTTGATCATATTCAAATTCTTCGACTTCTCCTCCTCCAATTCGATCTTTCGCGATTTCGATTGCTCGCTCGCGTCCGATCACTTCCGAAATCGAATTTGATGCTTCGTCCTTATCGTCATTATCGTCTCGATCGTCCTCATCTTGCTCTAAATTCACACTGGCTCCCGCCACTGCATCAATTTCTTTGTCGTCGTCAAAATCCTTATCGTCATCAAGATCATATTCTCCAATTGAACGGGCAAATACTTCTTGTGGAGATAAGTCTAATCTATCCGCAATGATTAACAAGTCTTTTAAACTCACATTTGCTAGTTCTTCTGCCGATAGCTCACTGTCTTGATTAATAATTTTCTGAACGATAGTGGCTTTTCCCTTGGACATATCTTGATAGTCACTATCATCAAACTCATCATCAAAACCTTGATTTAGAATCAAATATTCTAACTGCTTGTTTTCTAAATAAGCTGCTATTGCTGTATTTACTTTTTCAAGATAGGCTTTATCGAGCTCGTCATTATTTACACTAATCATGACCACATTGTCTTCTCCTCCAGAAATATATCCTGTTAAAATCATTCGGTCAATAAGGTCATTAATCGCATCTTCTAAATTACGATCTTTCACTTCATAATCTTCTAGAAATTCCCGTCCGTCGTCATTAAGTCCTTTAACGTCTACAAATTGGCCCATTCGATTTGTCGTAATTTCTAAGCTTGGGTTAATATCTAAGGTAAAGACATATGATGGCCACTTTAAAAATGTAATCATTAATGCCATTAAAATAATTGTTCCTGTTGTAATGGTAATTGCCCAACGTTTTTTATTTTTTGCTTTCATAGTTATTGCCTCCTTAATTAAATGTTAATTATTTGCTATCTAATCCTATAACACATAACTATGAACTTTTATTGCATACTTTTATATTTTTATTCATCGTCGTCTGCTTCGTCTTCGTCGTCTGCTTCATCTTCGTCGTCCGCTTCGTCTTCGTCTTCCGCTTCATCT